>JBDTVG010000047.1:0-40783 GCA_040007395.1 Chloroflexota bacterium | reverse complement strand
ATAAAGCCCATGATATTTAGATGTACTGCTTAGGTACAGACAGCTTTAGGGCGTTGGAGTAGGGCTATACTGCACCATCCAGCTAAAGCCATATTTGTCGGTAAAGTCGCCAAAGGTGCCAAAAAATTCTTCTTTCAACGGGTGTGTCACGTTGCCGCCCGCCGAAAGTTTTGAAAAGAGTGTTTCAGTTTCGTCTTTGCTGCTGCAAACAAGGCACAGTGAAACTGTATTGTTGTGAACGCTCGTTGCTGGCTCCATCATGTCAGCACCCATCAGCATGAAACCGTCTTTTTCTAGCGATGAGTGCATCACATTTTGCTGTGCCTCTTTGGGCATTCCCGCAGCCATTGGAGCCTCCCCAAATGTTTGGATGGTCAGTTTGCCGCCCAAACAATCTGCGTAAAATGTCATCGCTTCGCGACAATTGCCCTCAAATGCTAGATAAGGAACTAATTGGGCCACGTTTTTCTCCTTGTTCTCAGAAACATGCTTATTCAAACCGTTTGATTACACTATAAATATAGCTCATGTGTTCTATTATGTCAAGGAGTCGGAGTCAACTCTAGGCAGAGCAAACCCCTCAAATTTCACCGCTTTGATTTGATACGATTGTGCTGAGATAGTGATCACCGACCATTGACCGTGATGAACGCTTAGGCTATACTAGTCCTCTTGTCATTGGGATGGATAATATCATTCCATAGTTCACAATGATTATTTTATTCGATCATAGCGCCGCAACTGTGCGGTTTGCTGTTTTGTGGAGGATTTTCGAGCATGGTCAAGCGGACATGGCAACCTAAGAAGCGTCGTCGGCTGCGTGTGCATGGCTTCCGCCAACGCATGGAAACCAAGGGCGGACGCAAAGTACTTCAGGCCCGTCGTGCCAAAGGCCGTCACCAGTTGACGGTAAAATCGGTGCATGTCAAGAAGGTTAACTGGAATAGCTAAACGATGCAGCGCCAGTTCCGCCTAAGACACAGCGCGGACTTTGATCGGTTACGTGTTGAAGGGCGTACTTGGCGGCACTCACTCCTTAATGTAGCGGTTGCCCCTAATGGCCTTGATCATAATCGCTATGGATTCATTACCAGTCGGCGACTCGGTGGGGCAGTGGTGCGTAACCGGGTGCGCCGTTTGCTGCGTGAAGTGGCACGGCTGGCGACCCCACACCTCAAGACAGGCTTCGACGTGGTGTTCATCGCCCGCAACGAAATCGCTGGTCAACCGTATAATAAAGTTAAGGACGCGCTCGAAACACTCTTGAAACGCGCCCGTATGTGGCAAGAGGATGTTCAACCATGAAATATGTCGGCATGACAATGATTCGGATTTACCAGATGACCCTGTCGAAAGTTTTACCGCCGTCCTGCCGCTTCGAGCCAAGTTGTTCCCATTACACCTATGAAGCTATCGAAAAATACGGCCTAATCAAAGGGTCGTGGATGGGCTTCAAACGTATTCTACGCTGTAACCCGTTTAACCCGGGGGGCTACGACCCTGTTCCCTGAAGGAGTCTCCTTGAAACTTTTTTCTAAACCGCGCCGCCGCTTTATGGGCGCGGCTTTGTTATTGATTCTCGTCTTGAGCGCGTGCGGTTCAGTAGCGGGCGAGAGTTGGGCGAACATCTCCACTGACGGCAAGTATATCTACGCGGCCTATCAGGAAAAGATTTTTCGCATCAACCCTGTGCCGGAAGGCGGCGGTCAGCCAACGGATCGCCATATTGAATGGCTAGTGAAGTCCCCGAATAACACTCACATGTATGCAGCGCCAGCGATTAGTGATGACAAGGTGCTGTACGAAGGGGCCTACGACAAACAGGTCTATGCTTTCCCTCAGAATACATCACAAGTTGTACCTGTCGCCGTCGGATCACAAGCCGGTGATAGATACGCGGGCGGTGCGCTGGTCAAGGGCGATATTGTCTATATTGGCATGGGCGACAAAGGCGTAAAAGCCATTGACCGCAAGGCCAACAAGGATCTGTGGAATTTTACTGACACCCAATATGGGGTGTGGGCCACACCGATTATCGTTGGCAATACACTGTACTTCCCCTCGCTCGATCACAATCTGTACGCTTTGAATGTGGCGGATGGCAAGTTACAGTGGAAGCTGGATATGGGGGGGGCTGTCGCTGGGACTCCTCTGTATGATAATGGCCTTTTGTATGTGGGGACATTCTCCAACAAGCTGCTTTCTGTCAACCTTGAACAGCACAAGGTAGTCAACAGCTTTACGACACGCGGTTGGGCGTGGGGTACGCCAGTGATACTCAAAGATGGCGACTCCGAGACCCTATACTTTGCCGATTTGGCAGGGTGGGTTTATGCCCTTGACCCGACGACATTTGATAAAAAGTGGGAGGCTAACGATGCCGACCACCCCGGCAGTATTCGTGGTCGTCTTGCTCTTGCCAAAGTCCAGAGTAGCAAGTGGATCGTTATTTCCGGTTCGGAAAGCAAATATCTGCGTGCCTATGATGCCAAAAGTGGCGATATGTATTGGACCTCAAGCATCACCACCGACGACAAGATCCTGAGCGATCTGATCGTGATGGGCGATGAGGTCATTTTTACAACGTTGAGCACCAAACAAATGGTTGCCGCTTATAATATAGAGACTGGTCAGCCAAGCTGGCGCGTGAATCTGGATGACGAACTGACACGTCTCCAAACAGCGACCAATCTACCAATTGCTACTGCTGGGCCGGAAACTGTCGAACCGACGCAAGCCGCGCCCACAGCGACTCAACAGAAGTAGGGACAGACCCCGAAGGGGACGACGAAGTATGGATTTCCTGACGAACCCGTTTACGACAGCACTGTTGTTCCTGTACCAGTTTTTGGGCCAGAATATCGTGCTGACTATTGTGATCTTCACAATACTCATCCGTGTGTTGACCTTTCCCTTAACCCAACAACAGATCAAATCATCAAAGGCAATGCAGGAAGTACAGCCGGTGATGAAGAAGTTGCAAGAAAAATACAAGGGCGACCGCGAGAAACTCGCTGCCGAACAGATGAAGCTCTACAAAGAGAATAACATCAATCCCTTGATGGGTTGTCTACCCCTGTTAATCCAATTGCCAATCTTGTTGGGGTTATATGGTGCGATCAGTCGGGCACTTAGCGCGACTCCTCTGCAATTGCTTGACCTGCATTCGCGTATTTTGGTGCCCGGTCTGTCGGACATGCTGCCATTGCACAACCAATTCCTGTGGCTCAATCTGGCGTTGCCCGACCAGAGCTTTATCTTGCCTGTGCTGGTGGTTGTTACGACCTACCTGCAATCTAAGCTAATGACTCCGCCGCCCGCTGCTGGTGCCGACCCGAACGATCCTTCAGCCGCGATGTCGCGCAATATGACTCTCATGATGCCGCTGATGATCGGTATGTTCTCGCTGTCTTTTGCATCTGGCTTGTCGATCTACTGGGTTGTTTCCAATATTGCAGGTATTCTCCAGTATGCCATGCTAGGTAAAGTAGACATCAAGAATCTATTCGGTGGACGGTCTACGCAAGTGGTGGTCGAAGAAAAAGGCGAATCTTCCCGTAAAAAGAGCATTGCTGCCACTTCAACGAGTACGGCTGCTATTGTCAACGACGAAGTAATCCCGAAGAAGAAAAAAGCGAGTTCAGCGGCCTCCGCCAAACCAAAGGCTAGCAAAGCCAAGTAACCCGCTTCGGCCTTGGGTATCGATAAAATTAAACAAGCAAGCAAGGCGTATCCACTGTCGCTTTTCGAGCGACAGTACCTGCGTCTACATTAAAATTATGTTATCCTACTGATCCCTGCGATCAAGGTAACATTTACTTTTTTTACTAATGGGGGCTGAATGAGCGAATCACGAATAATAGAAGCCACTGGCCCTGACATCGAAGCCGCGATCACCAAAGGAATTACTGAACTCGGACTGACTCGTTCCGATGTCATTGTCGAAGTACTTGAAGAAGCATCACATGGTTTGTTTGGGCTAGGAGCACATCCCGCTAGAGTACGCCTGACGATTATCCGTGCGCCTCGCACGGCTGCTGCATCATCAGTTCCAGTAGCTCCTGCACCAAGCGCCTCGGCTAGTGTTGCAGCGCCCGCCACCGCTACCTCTAACGCCGCTGTCCCTGCCAGTAATCCAGTTCCACCTGCTGCTGCACCACCAGATAAACCCCGTCCGCAGCAATTGGATGACGACTGGACTGCCGATTCGTTCAGTCTGGAGGACCTCGCGGAAGATGCGAGGGTCGGTGCGGAAACGCTGCAAGAACTGCTCGGCTATCTGAAAATGGATGCTAAAGTCGTAGCACACCCTACCGACTCCGAAGATGACGAAGCGCAGCATTGGACATTGGAGATCGAGGGGCGCGAACTTGGCGCACTCATTGGACGGCGCGGCGAAACTTTAGCCGCACTTCAATATATTACACGGCTCCTCGCTAGTCGGGATCTCGAACGGCGTGTGAATATCGTGATCGATGTGGAGGGCTACAAGGCGCGGCGTGAAACGATGCTGCGGCGGCTTGCCAAACGGATGGCAGAACAGGCGATCCAGCGTGGGCGACCTGTGATTTTGGAGCCAATGCCTCCCCACGAACGGCGCATTATTCACTTGACCTTGCGTGATAACCCAAATGTCACGACTGAAAGCGTTGGAGATGGCGATAGGCGCAAGGTTACGATTGTGCCGCGCCATTCGCATTAACTTTTACTTCAACTTGATTCACCATTTTTTTCATCTTGAACCCGCAGGCCGCATTTTTCGCGGCCTTTTAATTAGGACGAGTTTCCTATGTCTCAAGCCCCTGATTATCTACTAATTGGTCATGTAGCGCACGATGAAACTCCGCAAGGGCCAAAACTTGGCGGCACGGTTTCCTATGCGGGCTGTACTGCTAACGCGCTCGGCGCACACGTCGCAATCGTCACCAGCGCCCGCAAAAACGAGATCGTCCTTGATACGCTGCCCACATCGATTGAAGTGCAACTTCTTGAAGCGCCTGATAGCACTGTATTCGTGAATACCTATGTCGAAGGCAAACGCAAACAAATATTACGTCACCGCGCTACCCCACTGACACTGGCGGATATTCCCGTCGCATGGCGTAATGCCCCTATTATCCATCTTGGCCCGCTGGATGATGAAGTTGATCCCGATCTGGCTCGCGCTTTTCCTGAGTCGTTGGTTGCGGCAACACCACAAGGCTGGATGCGTACTTGGGATGCTGAGGGAGTCGTATTCCCTAAAAAGTGGAGTCAAGCTGAAATGCTGCTGCCATTGCTCAACGTGACGGTGTTTAGCGAAGAAGATATTCATCATGACACCGCACTTGAGGCACACTACGCTAGCTTATCGCCGCTGCTGGTCGTTACCCGCGCTGACAAAGGCTGCACAGTCTATCGACGTGGAACAGATCCGCTGCATGTGACTGCGCCCCAAGTTAGCGTACTTGACGCGACAGGTGCTGGTGATGTGTTTGCCGGGGTCTTTTTGCTAATCTTCCAGCGGACAGGCAGTGCTCAACAAGCCGCAGAAGCCGCTACACAACTTGCATCGATCTCTGTGTCCCGTATCGGTTTGGATGGCATTCCGACCCCGGCTGAGATAGAAAAAGTTATTAACACGTTATAGCCACTATCGTCAGGGGCAAAGCGCTAGTTTGCGATTGTCGAGTCGGCGTGCGATTCGGTTTCCTGTGCAATGAGGTCGCGTAGATAGGCGCGGGCTTCGGCTTCACCATCGAAAAATTTGAGACGGTCAAAGCGCATGATGCGAAAGAGCGCCTCAAGCGTCTTTTTCAGGAGTGGAGCCGCGCCAACCACAACTGTCTGTCCACTGCGAGGATGATCCCAAGTATTCGTCTGGCGGGCTTTTAACGCTCCGGCAGGGATGTGACGAGCTTGCCGAAAGTCGATCAGTGAATGCACTATATAGGGTGCGTTGTTCAGCACAACTTCGGCCTGTTTGTAGAAGCTCATCAGATCCGGTACATTCCAAGGATCTGTCAGAGTCCACAGCATAATACGATCATTTTCCTGAAAGTGAAAGGTAACAGGCATGTTGAAATTGGAATCCTTGAGTCTGTACAGAAATCATGTGTAATATTACATTCTAAGGTTTATTGCCAGTTTGTCCAACGTTTTTCACGAAAATTTGGCATTGTATCAATACGGCTGCTGAGTAGTGTACAATAGACACCAGAGGAGCAACCGATAACCGATCATGAATCCTGTTGTCTTCAAGTTCGCCTCGATTGAGCTTCACGCCTTCACTGCTTGGATCATGCTGGGAGTAGCTATCGGTGGGGCCGTCCTCGTGATTAGCGCAGCGCGTTCTCGGCAGCGCATTTCACCCTTGTTAGATGTGATCCTTGCTGGCGTAATCGGCGGGATTATCGGGGCGCGGGCGGTGCATGTCTGGCTCAACTGGGGCTACTTTGCTGCCCACACCGACCAGATCACCGATCTGGCGAACGGTGGCTTGGATTGGCATGGCGCAATTGTTGTAGGCTTGGCTGCGGCATTGGTGGTGGCACGGCTGCGCGGCGTATCGATCTTGTTACTGGTCGATGGGTTGGCGTTGGCCTTGCCGTTTGGGGCGATGGCTTCTTGGCAGGCGTGCGCCGCTGCGACGTGCGGCTACGGAGTCGAAGTCCGCACCTTGGCAGATTTTCCGAGTTGGCTGGTTATCGAATCACCTGATATTTACGGCACAGTCGCACCGCGTCTCAATCTGCCGCCGATTGGCATTGTGTTAGCCGTCGTAATTTTGCTGTTGGTGGTGCTGCTAACCGTATTCAACAGCCTGTCAGGATCGCGGTTGTGGTTGGTACTGGCCTTATTTGCTGAGGCGATGGCGATCATTGCCTTCTTCCGGGCGGAATATGTGCCATTGTGGTTTGGTCACCGCGCCGATCAGATTCTTGATTTTGTCGTAGCGTTTGTGTCAATTGTGATTTTCGGGGTAGCAGCGGTACTGCACCGACGAAGATTTGCTGCACATCGGGTCATTGAACAGGGAGCTTGAATCATGTCTGCAACTACAAACATAAAAGTTGGTTTGGCTCAGATGCAGCCCAAGATTGGCGATGTGAAGGCTAACCTTGACACCCATCTGGAATACATCGTCGCGGCGAAAAACGAAGGAGTCGATCTCCTGCTCTTTCCTGAGCTATCGTTGACAGGCTACAACGTACAGGATTTGGTCTACGAGATCGCTATGCAACCCACCGAAGATAATCCGATCTTCCAACCGCTGCTGCAAGCTAGCGCCGACTACAACATGGACATCATGGTTGGCTTCGTGGATACCGACAATCGCGCTCGCTATTTTATCGGTGCTGCCTATTTATCTGGCGGGAAGGTGCTGCATGTGCATCACAAGGTATACCTGTGTACCTACACCATGTTCGATGAAGGACGCTACTTTGCGTTGGGGGATTCAGTACGGGCTTTCGATACGCGCTTTGGGCGGCTTGGCATGTTGATCTGCGAAGATTTCTGGCACGCCTCGCCACCCTATTTGCTCTGGCTGGATCGCGCCGATCTGCTGCTGTTCCACAGTGCTAGCCCCGGACGCGGCATCGATGCTTCGGATCGGCTAAGTTCAGCCCATTGGGTGCAGTTGGTCAATCAAGCGTATGGCAGTATGTTCACCAACTATGTGATCCACTGTAACAGAGTAGGCTTCGAGGATGGCCTGAACTTTTGGGGCGGCAGCACGATAATCGATCCCGATGGCGATATTATTGCCGAGGGGCCGATGCACGAGGAAGCCCTAATTATCCAGAATATCGACCTGAACCAGTTGCGCCGGACACGGACTCGGCTGCCGCTGCTGCGCGATGAGCGTCCCAGCCTAATCGCAGGCGAATTGGCGCGGATTATGCAAGCAACTCCTGTCCAAACCGAGACACAAGCACAGCAGGTTAAAGAGACAGTGTAATTACCCTTATGGAGTTGGACGTGACTTCCGTTTTTTAGGTATGCTTGAACTCTATTGGAGTAGCAAACTATGGCACAATTACCCAACATCAAGAGTCATATGCGGGAAATCATTGGTTGTCCAATAGTTCAACAATGCCTTAACGGCGATAACAGTCACCCATGTGCTGTTCTTGTTAACAGTCAAGAAAAATCAAAACCATTTCACGTACCAACTCCATGGGTAGGTAACTTAAAAGACGCTCGTGTTCTCATGGTAAGTTCTAATCCATCGATTGATATAGGTGAGCTTTACCCAGCGGGACACTTATATAATGGCGATCACTTCGTTGGTAATGAGGAATGGCTTACAGAAGATGAAGTATTTGACTACTTCAATAACCTATTTAAGGGTAGTCATTATAAAAAGTGGGTTTCAGATCGACGGGTTTTAGGTAAAGATGGGAAATACAGGCAGAAAAATAGATACTGGGGTGCAGTCCAAAAACTAACAAGGGAGCTACTTGGTTCAGATGCCAAATTGGGAGAAGATGTAGCCATCACCGAAATAGTACGCTGTAAATCCAAACGCGAACGCGATGGAGTTGATCAGGCAGCAACCGTCTGTCCAGAACGCTATCTCGAAAAAACATTGCAACTCTCTGGAGCAGACGTGATTATCTTTGCCGGCAAGTTTGCTGTGCAAACTTTTCGGAAGCGCTATCGAGATGATATTTCGGTACCACCAAATGCCCATCGTGAAGGGCATATTTCTGGCCCACATCGCATTAAATCATTGGGCACACGCGAACGGTATTTTGCATTCCTTCCTCATCCGACTGGGACACACGGACCGAGTAATTTTACTGCGTTATTTAAGGATGAAGCTAGATACAAGCAGTTGGAGAATCTACGCAATTTCCTGAAGAATGATAGAGGTCTTTAACTATTCAGAGCTTTTACAAACGAGGCTAATCTATGCATCAAGTGATCCTTGTCCCGGACGAAGAAACAGGCGGCTACTCAGTTCAAGTGCCATCGCTACCCGACTGTTGGAGTGAGGGCGATACTATAGAAGAATCGATTGCGAATATCAAGGCCGCCATCGCCCAACACATCGATGTACTGAGAGAAAGTGGCGATGAAATACCCGAAGACCATCTCAACAGCATGATGGCAGTCGTGTGACTAATCCTACACTTCTCAGGTTTTCTTTGCGTTTTTTTCAGGCCGGGAGCAATGACTAACCATTATGCGCCAACTGCGCCAGAAGATTCGAGTCCGGGAACGGTTGCCCTTTTGGGGATTGCGGCTGATTCTTGGCGTGATCTTGTTGACTCTTTCCGAACTGGTCATGTGGCAGAATCCACCCGCCCGCACTCCGCTCGACTGGGTGATTCTGCTGATCCTGTATATATGCCTCGGCGCGATCTTGATGGAAATTATCGTGCGCTTTCAAGTTCACGGCCCCGCGACATTAGTACTTGCCAGCGGAATCTATGGATTGGTCGCCTCCGCGATTATCAATCATACGGCCTTCGATAATCTGGCGGTGGGACCGTATGGTCTGTTGGTACGCGGGCTTGGCTTGCAAACCGCCGCTGGACTGTATGGTCTATTGCTGTTCGTGGTTGTGATGCGCGGCAAGCCCGCCGAATCGCTGCAAGTCTTCGCCGCGATGGGCATCGGGGCGCTGTGGGGCATATGGGTACATTGGTATCCGATCCAGCCGCTTGTAGACTGGGAACTCGTCCCTATCGAAACGGCAACGCTCTATGTCATTGTCGCACTGGTGATCATTGGGGTGCTGGTGGCGCGAGTCGCACCACGTTTTCTCTTTCTGCGTGAGCAGCAGATGGGCTTGCTGTGGTGGGAAGCGATTATTGTCGGTGTGCCGTTGTTCATTGCCCTGATTGTTGGCATGTTTCAAGAGGTTGTGCCGATTGTGCCATTGGTCGTTTTCGCGGCGATTGGTGCGTTCATCGTATGGACACTGCATACGCAGCGGCAAGGTCACGATCCATCGCTGCTGGCGGAGATAACCTTTCCCGCGCCCAATGTAATCACATACATTGTACTGGCAGTCTCCTTTTTAGTTGCCGGAACCGTCGCTTATAGTCTAGTCAATGACCGCGACTCAGTGGTCGGGATTGCCGTGTACTATATCGCTTTTGCCTTTGGCACATTCGGGTTGCCCGTCGCGCTGCTGATTATCTTCTGGCGGGTGTTCCGTGCTCAAACCGCCCCCATTGAAGACGATTTAGAAGACCTACTCGACGAGGAAGAATAACGTGACCCGTGTGACTCTGCTGGACGGCAAACGGATCGTACTAGGGGTAACAGGCAGCATTGCGGCGTACAAAGCCGCCGACCTGTGCAGCAAACTGACTCAGGCGGGAGCGCTCATTGATGTGATCATGACCGAAGCCGCGCAACGCTTCATCACACCGCTAACGTTTCGGGCGTTGACTGGACGGGGAGTCTATACCGATTTATGGGAAACGGATAACTCCGGTGGACTGCCGACCCATATTGCTCATGTTGGTCTGGGCAAAGATGCGGATCTTCTGTTGATTGTTCCGGCAACCGCGAATCATATTGCCAAGCTAGCACACGGTCTGAGCGACGATCTATTGAGTCTGACGGCGCTCAACGTACACTGTCCAATCATGATTGCCCCGGCAATGGATGGCGATATGTATGCACATCCCGCCACCACTGCGAACTTACAAATACTGCGGGATCGTGGCGTGATCGTGATTGAGCCGGAAGCGGGGCGCATGGCATCGGGGTTGATGGGGCAAGGTCGTTTGCCCGAAGTTCCAACGCTGCTTGGCCTGATCCGGCAACACTTGGGGCGCGAACACGGCAAGCTGCGCGACAAACAGATGGTAATCACAGCAGGCGGAACCCGTGAAGCGATTGATCCAGTACGCTTCGTGAGCAATAGATCGTCGGGCAAACAGGGGTATGCGCTGGCACAGGCCGCCCTTGACGAAGGCGCGTCAGTCACCCTAATCACCACGCCGACAGCGCTCACTCCGCCTGTTGGCGCAACCGTGATCGAAGTAGAAAGCGCACAGGCAATGCTCAATGCGGTGTTAGCCGCCAGCGTAACGGCAGATGTGCTAATTATGGCGGCGGCAGTTGCCGACTTCCAGCCCGCCCAGATTGCCGATCAGAAGATCAAAAAACATGGAGAGAACTTAACGCTCACACTCACGCCAACAAAAGATATTTTGCTGACCGTTGGTGAACGGCGGCGCAGCAGCGGTTATCCGCGTGTGCTGATCGGCTTTGCCGCCGAAACCCAAGATTTGATCACCAATGCGCGTTCCAAGCTGGAACGCAAAAACGCAGATTATATTATCGCCAACGATGTGAGCCGCAGCGGAGCCGGATTTCAGGGCGACACCAATATTGTGACCATTCTGGGGGCTGACACAAGTGTCGAGACGCTACCACAACTTACCAAAACTGCCGTCGCCGAAACGATCATTCAGCGGGTTGTGATGCGTTTACAGTCGGTAGAATAAAGATTAGACTAAAGGTAGGTATTTTCAGGAATAGGTATACAAAAAGGAGTTATTCACAAGACGCTCTTCGGTGCGGCTATTAACGGCGAGGTGGCTCTGTTTCTGGTTGGATTGATTTATCTCATCAAAGGCAAAGCAAAAAGTCTCCAATAACTACAATAGGTGGTTGGCAATTTCGACTAGGAGTATTGATCGTGATATTGGTACCGTGTAACACCACAACAGCGCATCTGCCACACCACCGCATAGCATTTCGCATCGTCTATCAACTGTTGGATATTCAGCAACATCTTTCGCTCCTGCCGTTTATCCTACCCCATTGATCCCAAGAATTTACCTCACCTTAACGACACGTAGACGTTTGGGCGAGGTAAATTGCTTTTAGCGACATGAATTAATGTTTTCCGTTTGGAGATCGGACGGGCAGCACGGGTAATACCGCATCAATCAAGCCATAGTCAACGGCCTTATACGCATCAAGGTAATAGTCGCGATCCGTATCGCGTTCAATGACTTCTTTTGGCTGTCCTGTCGAGTCCATCAGAATATGATTTAGGCGTTCGCGAGATCTCACTATCTCCTGAGCAGCAATGACAATATCGGACGTTTGCCCCTGTGCGCCGCCAAGTGGTTGGTGCATGTGAATGGTGGCGTTCGGCATGGCAAAGCGGCGGCCTTTTGCTCCCGATGTCAACAGAATAGTCCCAAAACTAGCGGTCAAACCGATAGCAAAGGTACTAACAGGAGCTTTCACCAATTGCATCGTATCGTGAATGGCAAAGCCTGCGTAAACTTCTCCGCCGGGACAGTTAATATACATTCTGATCTCACTGTCAGGATCTTCTCTGTCTAGCCACAACAATTGCGCGACAATGAGATTAGCGACTTGGGAGTCAATGGCTGTGCCGAGGAAGACGACTCTTTCCTTGAGCAGCAGTGAATAAATATCATAACTACGATCACCGCGTGCGTTAGCTTCAACGACACTTGGAATCAACATACCTGTTCTGGGTGACATTTTTATTTCCATATTCTACGTTTTTAGACGTGTTCGGTCTTTGTTTCAGAGCGTACCGACTGCCATCGGTTTATAGATGGGCAATTCCACCCACAGGTCGTCAATGTCCATGTGATGAACGAATGCCGCAGCAGTGCAGCCGCCATTTAGCGCAGCAAGCTGCGAAACAATGTCTGGCTGGATAATGCCTTTTAAGTGTCGGCGGGCATATTGCAAGCGTTTTTTGACAGTGGTCAACGGTACAGACAATACTTCTGCGATCTCTTGTTGTGGATAATCGGCAAAATAATATAGCTCGGTGACTATCCGTTCATGTTCTGGGAGACCGGAGAGAGCATCCCGAATATATTCCGAACGTTCTTTACTTTCGACGGCTTCTATCAAGTCTTCATGTGGCGCACTGTCCAAAGGAAGCTGATCTTCTAAGGGGAGTGCTGGTTTTTCATCGCGGATAACGCGATAACAAGAATTCTGGACAAGCTGTCTAAACCATGCTGGGAACGCTGCGCTTTCCTGAAGTTGGTCAAGATGTAAAAAGGCATTGAGCCATGCTTCTTGTAATGCGTCAGAAGCCTTATCTTCATCTTCCAAAATCACCAGCGCCCATCGGTATGCAGCATCAGTGAATTGCATGACCAGTTTATCCACTAGTTGACGGCGTACTTCTTCGCTGGCAGCTTGAGCTTGTCGAACTAGGTCTTCATACTGCTGATCTTGCTGCATAATTGTTCCTCTCATTATGACCATTGATCTAAAGAGCCATTTCGCCTTAAAAAGGTGACAGGCTCAATAGGGGATTCAGGGAGGTGATAGGCTGATAAAATAAACGAAGGAAAAGTAAGGCAGAAAGCGTAGCATGATCAACATCCAGAGCCTGATAGATGATGCCAAATGCTATGAAACAGTGCGAGAAATTCGTTGGGCAGAAGGAGTCAGGTGTCCACATTGTGGTTGGGCAGAGAATGTCCAACAGAAAACAATCCAACCTATTATTACCCGTGTCGTCGCCAAAGGCAGTACGTTTTACACTGATGAATACACGATCTATGACCGATTAAAGCAGTGGGGGGATGACCATCACACCCTTAATCATAGTCAAGGTGAATCGGCCCGTGATGCGGATGGCGATGGCTTTCACGAAGTCCATGTCAACACACTGGAAGGCTTTTGGTCGCTCTTACGTTCTTGGCTTCGCCCCCATCGTGCCATTTCAGTTACCGCTTTACTTGGCTTTTTTCGAATTTACTCACAATATCAGACGGTGCGGTAAAACTCTACTCCACTCTTTACTCTCTTTGCTGGTAGCTCCCTGAAATCCATATTGAGCCATTTCAAAATACGCTCTTAGGCGGTTTGGCGAGCAAAAAGTTTGGAAGCGCCCAGCGAGTGTTATAATCTCATCGGGCGAGAGATATAAAGTTCATTTACTTGAGGTTGCATGACACCAGACCAATTACAAACTGGCGCTCCTTTGATTGCCGCAGGCTTGTTCGTGATGGCATTGGTGTTGTTTTTGTTTTCGTTGTACTACTTCCGCCGAAGCCGCACTGATGCGTATTGGCGGCGGCGGCGCAATGCAGGTCAACGCGGCTGGCGAATCCTCGTCTGGTCAGTGATCCTTATCATTGGCTCTGGCGCGATCTGTGGCACTGTCGGCCTTGCGGGGCTGATAAGTCCGCGTCCCGCGCCGATTGCCGAAGCGCTGCTCGCAACCAACACGCTGCTGCCTATCAGTACCTTCACGCCCCCATCGAATTCGACGGCAACAACCCAACCAATACTGCCCTCAACGGCGACCCGTACTTCGTCGCCAGTCTCTACGAAATTGACTGTCACTAAAACGCCGACGTTGATTACTAATTCGCCTACTATTCAATCGCCAACGTCACACCCCACACGAGTAATTGTGCAAAGTGCCACCCCCACCATATTTCAATCCGTAATTCTGCCTACCACACAGATTCCGACCTACACGGCAACGCATACCATCGAGGCGAAGCTGCCCGTCGTAAATACGCCAGTCGCGACGGAAGCTGCCACCGCAGCGGTCAGCGATCAGGCAGTAGCTACGACTCCGATCAGAGCCGCCACAACAGTACCAGCAGTGGCAACGCTGCCAGCAACACAAGCACTGTCTACCACATTGACTTTCACACCTACGGAGACGGATACCATCACGCTCACCGCGCCACCGTTGCAAAGCGATACACCGACCATCACGCCGACTCCAAGTGAGACGCTGCTCCCAGAGCCGACCACTGCGATTCCACCTGAATCGAGTGTGACTCCGAATGCCAATTTCAAGTTGGCGATCACCGCATTGGATGTACAGATTTCACCGGATTATGGGCCAGTCGCGCCTACTGATTCGTTCAAGGCGGGTTTCAATCGCATCTACTATTTCATCAATTTCAGCGGGATGCAGCACGGGGTTTTGTGGCGGCGACAACTCCTCTTGAACAACCGTGTGATCGAAGATAACAGCTATCTGTGGGGTCAATTGCAGGATGGCACTGCCTACTTCTTCTTCGGGCGTGAAGGCGGGTTCCAGCCGGGGAATTATCAACTGCGAATTTTCGTCGGGCAAAGTGATAAACCTGTTGCTGCTGCTAATTTTACTGTCAAGTGATCAGGCCGACTAGCCAGATCCGGCAAATGCGCCGCTTTCAATTATCCCTTCTGGCAGCGGTGTTGGTGGGACTCCTCGTTCGTTGGTTGGTCTTGCGTGGCGCAAATTGGCGGATTGACTATGACGAGGCGATGGTCGGCCTGCAAGTTACACGCTTGCTGCACGGCGAATTTGCGATCTTCCTGCCGGGGCAACCTTATCTCGGCTCCCTCGAATCGTACTTACTCGTGCCATTCTTTGCATTGTTCGGAGCCAATAATCCGACTCTCAAGCTTGTGCCGCTACTGCTGTCGGGAGTGTATGTTGCCACGACAGGCTTGATCGCACGGGTGTCATTTGGTGAACGCATCGGGACGCTGTCGGCGTTCATTGCCGCACTTGCGCCAACCTACCTAATCGTTGTGGGACTCAAGGCATGGGGCGCAACCAGCGAAACACTGGTGTTAGGCAATCTCTTGCTGCTTGTTACGCTGACTATTCTGCATAGCAGCAGCCACTCCCACCGCGATTGGGCGCTGCTTGGCCTTATCGTAGGGTGTGCATTCTGGATCTCATGGCTGATTGCGTTCTATACAGTTCCGGTGGTGCTGGTGCTTGTGTGGCGTTTTCGCCGTAAAATTCTGCATTATGGTTGGATCGGCACGCTCTTTTTTTTCTTGGGCAGTTCGCCATTTTGGATTTACAACATCCAGTACCCATTGGCAACCTTCAAATTTCTGTTAGGCGGCGAACGTGGCAGCACCCTACTCAATTCGCCTCGTATTCTTAAGAACTTCATCGTGGATCTTGCCCCACGACTAGTCAGTGGCGATCCAGCGTGGCATGTCCTCAGCCGCCCGATGATGTGGCCGTTAGTTATTGTCTACGGGGTAGGACTGCTACAATTAGTCTTTATACGTCAGCGGCGTGATAGTTGGCTATTGGCAGTATTCGTGATCTGCTTTTTGCCGCTGTATATCTTCAGTGGCTTTGGTATCAATGCGTTAAATCCATTTGGCATCGATGCAACTGGGCGTTACGTACTGATGCTGCACAGCGTTCTGCCGATTGGATTAGCACTGCTTGTGCGGATCAGGCGGATTGCAGGAGCGATGGTCGCTGCCGTGCTAATGCTGAATCTTGTTGGCGTGGCGCGGATCGATCCAACTCCCGCATTCGCTTCGCCCTATTACATTGATCAGCCTGCCACACTGCACCCGCTTATCGATCTGCTCGACTCACGCGGAATCACTCACATCTGGACGGATGTGGGAATCGCTCATGTGCTGATGTTTGAGACACACGAACGTATTCTCGCCGCAGACTATTACGATCGTGTCTATGCACATGGGCTACTCCGCTTCCCAGAGATATTCGAGGCCGTAACAAAGGCGGATCGTGTCGCCTATGTAGAGTTGATCCAGCCGGGACAAACAGATACACCTATTGATCGCGCCTTCACCGCCGCCCAAATCGACTATGAACGACTCACACCTACACCACGCCTGTTGGTAATTATCCCTCGAACAGCCATTAACCCTGAACAAGTACTTGCTGGATTAGGCTTCCAATATAATCAGGCTCCCTAGAAAGCGAGTTGCGTTCTACCGTTTACCCCTACACTAGCCACAGGATTAGTCTGCCCACTCAACCAACAGGAATTTGCCGTCAGGATCAATTTCCAGACGCTCTGCTGACCAGCGAGTCCCACAGGCTTTACATTGATACCAGAAAGCATTTGCATCGGTATCTTTAACATAGACAAGCTGCCCCTCGCATAGATTACACTCAGGACATGAATCCATGGGTGCTTCGCTGGCAATTTTCGCCGCCAGCGCATCGATCTTCAGTTGCAGATATTTTTCGAGCGTCATTGTCTTCGCTCCATTCAGTTGTATTGATTATTTAGACCTGTATGATGCACAGTAAACCACTTGATTGTTTTAGTATTCAGTGACATAGATCCTTATTTTGCATGATAGAAAGCACAAATGCGTTGTTAGAGGACTTATCGCTCGTAGCGCATTGGCTATATTGCAAAGTTCGCGAACATTCCTCGGCTGTGCTAGAATGCCCGACATTACCCGTTTGCGGCTGCATTCCATAAACGCGCCTGCAACACTATAAACTGGATTTAGAAGGCCATGATCGGCAGCAGACTCGGCCCCTATGAGCTTCTGGAAGAGGTTGGACGTGGTGGGATGGCAACGGTCTACCGGGCGTATCAGCCAAATGTTGACCGTTTTGTTGCCGTAAAAGTCATCCATCGCTCTGTCTCGATGGACAGCAAGGCGCTGGATCGCTTCACTCGCGAAGCCCGTCTTGTCGCTAAACTAGAACATCCGCACATCCTACCCGTCTACGATTACGACGGTAAAAACGATCCGCCCTATATCGTGATGCGCTACCTACCCAGTGGCACGCTCAAGGACATTCTGGAGCGTGAACAACTGCCCTATACCGAGGTAGCCTACCTGATGTCCCACGTCAGTGCGGCACTCGACTACGCGCACCGTCAGGGCGTGGTTCACCGCGACATCAAACCCTCGAATATTATGGTGGATGCCGATGGCAACGCTTTCCTGACCGACTTC
This sequence comes from Chloroflexota bacterium, assembly GCA_040007395.1. Taxonomy (GTDB): domain Bacteria; phylum Chloroflexota; class Anaerolineae; order Aggregatilineales; family UBA2796; genus DATGFK01. Next base: position 23,107 of record JBDTVG010000047.1, on the reverse strand, counting down.
GGCATCGCCCGCATGGTCGAAGGCGGTGAAGGGTTAACCGGAAGCGGCATGGCAATCGGGACTCCCGGTTATATGGCTCCCGAACAGGGACTAGGAATGCCTATCGACGGGCGAGCCGACATTTACTCGCTTGGCGTAATGCTCTATGAAATGCTGGTCGGTGAAGTACCCTATCGTGCAGAAACACCGATGGCGGTTATTCTTCGCCACATCAACGATCCTGTTCCGCGTGCGAGCCTGAGCAATCCCAATCTGCCCGCTGCCATCAATCTGGTGATCGAACGGGCGATGGCGAAAGCGCCTGAGGATCGGTTCGCGACAGGAGCCGAGTTATCACGTGCCTTGACAACCGCATTAGGCACATCCAATGTACGAGATGCAACCCCTGTTCGATTACAAGCTGTCGCTGCACAGACGATTAATGACCTTGAGCAGCAGCGTCAGGATGCTGCTGCTGCCGCACCTCCCCCTGTGATTCCCATCCCCGGCCCCGCGTTGGGTGGCGGTAGATCGGGCGGGACGGGCGCAACAGGCGCGCCGATTAGCGGCACACAGCCGATTCCACGTTCTGCGATTCAGGGGGCATTCGCGGGCGCTGGTATTGTGATTCTGCTGCTGCTTTTGTTGGGTGGGGTACTGCTCTTTGTAAGCAACCGTAACAATAGTGATCTGACAGCAACTTTTGTAGCGGTAGCGCAAACCGATAACGCGCAACGCGCTTTGGCGGCACTCAACGCTACAATGACAGAAACCTATCGACCTTCGGTCACGTCCACGCCGACTCTTGCCCCAACCTTGACTGAAACACGCACGCCACTCCTCCCCACGGATACCAAAACACCTGTACCACCAACCGATACTAAAGTGCCGACTGATACCAAAACATCTGTACCACCAACCGACACGGCTGTCCCGCCAACCAAGTTGGCGGCAGTGCCCACGCGCACGCCAATCCCCCCCACGGACACCAAAACGCCTGTGCTGCCAACCGCCACACCTATCCCGCCAACGGCAACACCTGTGCCACCAACCGCCACACCTATCCCACCGACGGCAACGCCCATTCCACCGACCCCTATACCACCTACAGCAGTTGCGGTTGTACCCACCGCTGAGCCACTGGTGCAGCCGCAGATTCCGGTAACGGTCGGTAAAATGCCTTATCTCAACGATATGGAAAGCCCAACTGCGCTTGAGGATTGGGACTACGATCCGGCAGCTTGGAAATTATTGACGGACAGCGGCAATGTTTCACTAGTGGCTTCGGGCGACTATCGCAGTCCAGCGCTAATTTTGCGCGGCAAAACGCCAGAATGGGCTGATCCTTCGCTGACTAACTTGCTGCTTTCGCTTGCTATCAATCTGGATGCAACCAACAGCCTCGGTCGTGTGGTCTTCCGGCACAGCGACAACGGCTACTATGTGCTTGAGTGGGGCGTTGGGCGTGTCTATATCAAGCGCGGCAAGACAGGCGATACCACCAAAATCGCTGATGAACGTATTGTCGGTCAGATCTCCAATACGAGTATTCGCAATGGTGCATGGAATTTGGTTGAGGTCTGGTCAAGTGAAACTCGCGTGTTTGTCTATCTGGAACATAAGCTAATCCTCAACGTCGAAGACACCGGCGATCCACTTGGTGGCGGGACAATCCTGCTTCAGTCGTATAACAAGAATTTCCGCGTGCGCTTCGATAATCTCAAAGTGCAGCGCCCCTTGCCCGCCAGCCAGCACTTTCAAGCCGCCGATTGGCCTAGCACATGGCAGCGCTCCGACACTAGTCTAGCAAAGATTGTCAGTGGGCCGCGTGGCGGGTATATCGATATGGCTCCACAAGTCACTGTTGGGCCGATCAGTGATACCCCTGTTGAGAATTTGCGTATGTCGTGCCGGGTGTGGGCAGTCGTTGGCGGCTTTGATATGCGTGTCCGAGACAGTAAGGACGGTGTACTACTGTTCCAGTTCGCTGCTGGCAACCTCAAAGTGAGCCAACTTGATGGCACGGGTAAGCCTATGCAACAGTGGAGTTATCCCAACTTCTATGGGCGCGCTGACTTTTTCGATCTGGGCGTAGAAACGATCAATGACAAGCTGAGGATTTACACGGCGCGTAACTCCATTGAAGAAACGATGAAGAACCCACTGCCCGCGGGCAATATCAGCTTCACCACCCCTTCGGGCGAACAGAACTTGCGTATCGATGATTGTCTGTTCGCTGAAACGACGGTGGGCATCACCGAAGATGCAACGTGGGCCATCGATAAGATCAAGGCTGTTGAAGCCCGTTCACCGCAAACGCTGCTTAGTGAATGGTACGAGCGCTTTGACGACCCCTTCCGCACCAAAGATTGGTGGGAGGGTGGAACCAACGCACCCGGTAAGTTTATCTCCAACCCAGCAGACCCCAAGCACCCGAACTATCTGGAACTCCAATATCAGGACAACGCTCCTTGGCGATTGTGGCGCTACATCAAAGAGTTCTATGTATTCGGTTTGGCGCAGGATAAAGTCAACTTCTACGATACCAGCGACATCTATCTGCGGACGGATGTCCGTATCCCCAACGCGGGTACAGCATGGATTGCGGCGCGAACGACTGTTTCGCCGTCCAAAACTTCGCTCGACGGCTACCGGATCGAACTGACTCGCGCCGAGGACGGCACCTATACCATTGTGGCAAAAGGCTATACGGCTGATTCACAGCCCATCTTTTTTCAGGGTGGGTTGCCCACTATCAGCGACAACCCCGATCCCGACTGGATACGGCTGCTGATCGTATGTTATGAGAACAAGGTCGCGTTTTTCGCCAACGGACGCTTGCTTGGTTCGACCAGCAATGCTCAACTACTCAGCGGAACGATTGCGATTGGCGTAAGCAAAGGCACTGTCGCCAACTTCGACGATCTTGAGTTACGCGATGTCTCGCCGGAAACGCGCTAGCGATTTTTATTTCATCAAGGGTCATAGCCTATTAACTACCGCAATATTCTATTCTCTACTATCAAATGTTGATTATCGACAGCACCCAAAGCTATTTATATACCCCTTCACTGTGACCCACACGAAAAAAACGAAAGTTGCACCATATGATCTGGACGCGCATTAAGTCCTCACCACTTGTATTGATTCTGGTATTGGCGATTACCGTTCGTTTGGCAGTGCTAATCGCTTTGCCATCGGTATTTGCCTTTGAAAAAACAGGCGTTTATCAGGGAATTCGAGACTATGATACTTACGCACAGCACGTGTTACAAACAGGCGTATACGGAGCTATGCCCGGCAAACCGGATGCGCTTATCCCGCCACTCTACGCATATTCTCTGGCAACCCTCTATGCTATTTTTGGTCGAGGATCTTTTCAGCTTGGCTGCTTTCAAATTCTACTGGATTGCTTGTCTATTGTGCTGCTATATCAAATAGGTAAACGGATCATGCCATTAGGACGACCTGTAGCCTTATTGGCATGTTTTTTGTATGCCGTATATCCCTACCTGATTTTTCAAAATCTCACTATCACCGATACGCCCATCTTTATGCTGCTGCTCTATGCCTTCATGCTTGCGGTCGTACTGCTGCGAGAACAACAAAACTTTAATAGACGGACATTGGCCTTGTCTATTTTGGGTGGATTACTGCTGGGTGTGGGATCACTGTCACGCGCTGTGATCGCGCCCTTTGCGCTGTTCGTAGGCATCTGGTTCCTATTCCGGCTCAGTTTCTGGCAAACGCTTATACGCTTGTTACCAGTCGCCGTCGTGAGCATCTTAGTTCTTATTCCTTGGACAGTTCGCAACTATAATTTGTACGGAGCATTTGTGGCTGTGACGACGAATGCAGGGGGCAATTTTTGGATAGGCAACAGTCCCTATACTGTTCCCTTCTTCAAAGCTGGCTATCACACGCACTGGGTTGGGGCGTTGCCTGCCTCAGTCAACGGACTTAATGATTTCCAGAAGAACAGTAAACAACAGGAACTTGGCATCGCTTATCTAAGAGAAAACCCGTATAAGATCCCTGAACTATTATGGGTTAAGTTCTTGGCCTATTGGAGCATCGATGTTTTCCCAACACGCCAGCCGACAGCGGAATTGATCGAGAATTATGCGGGACTTCCCACACTAAATAACGATTCTCAGGGGAATGTAGTCGTTGCCGGAGTACCTTTGAACGATCCTTCGACGGTCTATTCGCAACCGTTATTCGATCAGATCGGGCGCGGCATTCACAGCCTCTATTTTGGCGGTCTATTGATATTAGCCTTGGTTGGTATTGTCATGACAAGGCGATTTTGGCGAGACGTATCCTTATTGTGGTTTATCCAAATTAGTATGACGCTCGTCTATGTAATCATTGTTCCAGCAACTCGCTATCGTGCGCCAACTGATCCCTTGTTATTCTTGTTTTCAAGCTATACCCTAGTCGTTGCCTACTACTATTTGAGTCGTAAGCAAAGTTTGACAAGTGCGATACCCAGTCCTTGATGGCTAATCGCAAGTCAGGATGAATTGTGTTGTATGGATGAAAAGCGGTTGGTCAAAATTAGCAAGTTTTTAGCAAAGTACCTTCGTCACGAACCGGAGCAATTGGGCTTAACCTTGTCGCCCGGTGGCTGGGTTCCTGTTGATGCGCTGCTAAATGCTTGTCGAGAACGCAACTTTGCGCTTTCCAGAGCCGAACTTGACGAAGTGGTTGCAAAGAATAACAAGCAGCGCTTTTCCTTCGACCCAACCGGAATGCTGATTCGCGCCAATCAAGGGCACAGCACAGAGGTCGATCTACAGTTAGCGCCAAGTGCGCCACCTGATGTCTTGTATCATGGTACAGGGCGTGCTTCGATAGAGGCAATTCGTCAGCAGGGGATTTCAAAGATGAGTCGCCATCATGTCCATCTGTCGGCTGATGTCGAAACAGCGGTTAATGTGGGAAGCCGACACGGAGTGCCTTTTGTTTTTCATATCGATGCCAGACAAATGCACGCTGAGGGCTATCTCTTTTACCGTTCCAGTAATGGTGTTTGGCTGGTCGAACATGTTCCCACTACGTATTTGCTAAACCTCAGTGACGACGCAGGGAGCAGCGAAAATAGTGCCGATTAACAGTAACGTAAAACCGCCTGCTCTATTGGCTGACATTCAACGGGCGATAGACGACTATGGCTTCACAATGGCAAGCGAACCACTTACAGGTGCTTTGTTGCGAACGCTAGCAGCTTCAAAACCCAACGGTGAGTTTTTAGAAATTGGCACAGGCACAGGCATTGGCACCTGCTGGATCTTAGACGGCATGGATGCACAATCCCGTTTGACGAGTATTGAGAAGAACCCTCAAGTGTTTGAGATTGCAAAACGATATTTAGGGGATGATTTGCGCGTTCAGTTTGTGAATGGTGATGCCGAACCGTTTATTCAAGCACTTGGTGCGGAACAGTTCGACTTTATCTTTGTGGATAGTTTCCCCGGCAAGTTTTATTTACTGGATGAAGTCCTGAACAGCCTGAAAACCGGTGGCTTTTATGTTGTCGATGACTTGCTGCCGCAGGTAAATTGGCCTGAAAGTCATCAATCCAATGTGGATCAATTCATTGCCGAAATTGAAAGCCGTCACTATATTTGCAGTGTAGCGTTGATGTGGGCTTCAGGCATTTTGCTTATTACTAAAATCCAATAAAACAAAACGCCCACTTCTCAGTGGGCGTTTTTAACTATAAGTGTATTAATTTGGGAAATTGATTACTTTTTTTAAACTATTTATGAAAGGAAGTGTAAGGCAAAATTAAGGTTTTGGCAAGGGGGTTACGACTAAATAACATTTAGAACTCAATTATTTATAGTTAATGATTTCTTTCACATCAATTCTTTATAGAATTTCGTTAAAAATTATTGGCGGTTATGTTAGCATACCTTAATAGAAAAAGATTGCCTCAAACAATATTGGCGTTATAGCCGGAGAGATCGTAAGGTTGCTTTGCTCCACTGCATCAGAGTTTCACGCTAAACCGGATAAGTTCTGAAAGGAATCTCTGATGAATCAGATCATCACGGTGCGACAACAGAAGGACGATTTTTTCAAGAAAAGCCAATACTCGCCGCTGTTACCGCAGCAGCAGGTCAACTTTACTGGGTTAAACTATTTTGATCCCAACCCGGCGCTGGCTTTTGAACTCAAGCCAGAACCTTACGCCGATCAACGGCATGTTCAAATGCAGACCAGCAAAGGTGAAGTGCGATCTTACCAGCGTTGGGGACGTGCCGTATTTACCGTAGATGGACAGGAAGTACAGCTTTCTCTGTACTTCACCCCCGGTCAACCCGCTTTCTTTGTTCCATTCACAGATTCAACGAGTGGCACAGAAACTTATAGCGGCGGACGCTATCTGGACGTGGAGCGCTCACCTGACGGAAAAATTCATTTGGACTTCAACGTCGCCTACAATCCGTATTGTGTGTACGGCGACCAATGGAACTGCCCGATTCCTCCTGCCGAGAATCGGCTGAAGGTGGCAATTCGGGCGGGCGAAAAACTACCAAGTGGGGAGTGGGTCAAGGAAACGCACGAATAGACTAAGGCGCACCCTAGTTTAATCTGGATCAATAGGCGGCATGTTGTACAATCTGTACTGTACACTGCTGCCTTTTGTTTTAAGTCTCAGGGAGACATCGTGAATAAAATTAAGCCCCAGCTTCCGTCAGGAATGCGTGACTTTCTGCCCGCCGACGTACTGCGCCGCCAATACGTAATCAATATTGTGACCGAAGTCTTCCAGACCTACGGCTATGAGCCGCTGCAAACTCCCGTATTGGAACTGCGAGAGACTCTTACGGGCAAATACGGCGAAGATGCTGAGAGGTTGATCTATTATGCACAGCACGCGCTTGGAAAAGAAAAACTAGCCCTGCGTTACGATCTCACCGTTCCGCTAGCACGCGCTTTCGCGCAGCATGAGCCGGAATTGACCTTGCCTTTCAAACGTTTCCAGATCGCCCCCGTGTGGCGTGGGGAACGTCCGGGGCGAGGTCGCTTCCGCGAGTTCTACCAGTGCGATGCCGACACGGTGGGTATCGCCGGAATGGAAGCCGATGCCGAAGTGATCAGCCTAGTAGCAACGGCGATTCAGCGGTTGGGCTTTAGCGATTTTCGCATCAAGATCAACAATCGCAAGGTGTTGACCGGGATCGGTCAATATGCAGGATTAACGGGTGCTGCACTGAGCAACCTATATCGCAGCATCGACAAGCTGGACAAGATCGGCGCTGACGGCGTGAAAGATGAGATGATCAAGGGTGGTATTGCCGAGGATACCGTCGCAAAGATCGCCCAACTGCTCTTAGCACCATCTACAGTGACAATCACAGGCTACACCGCCGACCATGCCACCATTGCCCAGATGCAATCGACTCTAGCAGGCATCGAAGCGGCACAGGAAGGCTTGCGCGAACTCGATCAGCTTTTCGAGTTTCTACAGGCCATGCACGTTGACGAGAAGTTTATCGAACTCGACTTTTCGATGGTGCGTGGGCTGGGCTACTATACTGGGCCAATCTTTGAAACGGTGCTGGTCAGCGACGATCCAGAGGAACGTGTTGGCAGTGTGTCAGGTGGTGGACGCTACGACGATCTGATCGGCCTGTTCCGCAAGGAATCGTTGCCCACTGTTGGGGTTAGTCTGGGCATTGAACGATTGATGGCGCTCATGGACAAACGCAAGCTCTATCCGGCGGATCTCAAGCGTACAGTGGTTGATGTGCTCGTGACCGTCTTTGGCTCCGAGACGCGATCTGGCGCACTTGGGTTGGTCAGTGTGCTGCGGGCAGGCGGCATCAATACCGAACTGTTTATGCAGGAAGCCAAACTTGGCAAACAGATCGGTTACGCTGACAAAAAAGGTATACCGCTGGTCGCCATCCTTGGCCCAGATGAAATCGCACGCGGCGAGATAAAACTCAAGCGCCTCGCTGATCAACATGAAATAATCGTGCCGCTATCGTTGGCGGCTGAATCCGCGCAGGCATTGCTGGATCAGCAGGATACCAGCGCCTAGCTTAGATCATTCTGGTGGGGTTAAAAGGGCGTTTCCGTGTAGGGTAGATGCAACGCGGTTTTTATGTCGTACCAGACCAGTGCCGCGACTTCGCGATAGCTGCCATAGATCGCCTGATCTACCCTCAGGGAGCCTTCCGTCGCTTGTGCCGGACTGAGCGTGATCGGGATACCTTGTGCATGGAAAAGAATTTCCGAGCGCAGCAAATGATAATTATCGCTGGTGACAATAGCGGTCTTGAGATTGTGTGCTAGCATGACTTTATGCGCTTCAATCGCGTTTTCTTCGGTACTCTGGCTGATCTCCTCCATCAGAATGGCGGATTGTGGAACGCCCACGCTGATGAGGATTTCGGCACAGGCTTGCGCTTCCGATTTGACATGGCGCGGGGTTTGATAGCCGCCTGTACAAAGCAGATACGGGGCTAACCCTTGTTCGTATAAGGCTGCCGCGTGTTTGGTGCGCTGCATGTGCGCCTCGGTAGGTTTGCCATCAGGGTAGACACCTGCTCCCAGAATCACGATGATGTCAGCGGGGGCGGCGTGGTCAACCTGTCCATATTGGTAGATATACAGGGCCGCGGCTGAATACAGTACAAACCCGATCAGGAGTAGCCCGATCAAGACAGAGCGCCAATGGCGGCGTAGATTTTTAATACTTGAAACCCTTCATGAATTCGTCGAGAGCCTGCTGTGAATTGGCTTTGATGTCGTAGAACCAGCGTCCATGACTCCATGAAAAGCGGATTGTCCCGTCTTTATTGACCAAAAAGTAGCTGGGATCTTGATTTAATTGGCGCTTGATTGCTGCGCCTAACCCAACTACTCGTGATACATCGGCAACCGCAGCCTGTGCCGCCGAGATATTTACCTCTTGTGAACCTTCCAGATTGATCTTGTAATCACCACTGGTATAAGTCATTTTGAAATCTTGCAGGTCGCCATACAGTATGTCACGTTTGAAGGTGCCGATCTGTGTTGGTAAAAGCACTTTCGGTGGTGTATCGTCATCTGGGACAATCCGTTGAGCAAGGTTATACGGCCCCCCATCGCCTAATAACTGCGACCCACCTGCTGAAGACGTACTCGCGACGATCAGCACGATAAACCCGACCATCCCCAACACGACGATCACGACAGAGAGAAGGACAAAGATAATGAGTGGGTTCGGACCGTTGTCTGTTGAACTTTGTGCCAAACTATTTGTCCCCTAATATACCATCCGCTGAGATCATGTGATTTACGCCAGAATCGACAGTCATTATGCCATAGCGTATCATCTTTAAGGATGCTTTTCAATTATTCCGTGATGCCGCCCTCGGTTGATGGGTTTGTCTTACCCTTCGCATCATTGCTATCATTTTGTCACCTGGCTCAATATGGATTTCAGGGAGGTGAGAGGATGTTAAAATAAAGAGGAACAAAGTTCCAAGGAAAGAGAAGCAAGATCAACATCCAGAGCTTGATTGATGATGCCAAATGTTACGAAACGGTGCGGGCTATGCGCTGGCCTGACGGGGTAAAGTGTCCGCATTGCGGTTCGGTGGAAATAAGCAAGCGGGGGCGCGATGAACGGCAAACAGATCGTCAACGGTATGAGTGCGGAGCGTGTCACCACCCGTTTGATGATTTAACCAGGACGATTTTTGAAGGGCATCACCAGCCGTTGCGAGTATGGGTTCTGTGCTTGTATTTCATGGGCTTGAATCTATCGAATCAGCAGATTGCGGCAGAACTGGAATTGAATAAAGATAATGTCCAGGCGATGACTACCCAACTGCGAGCAGGGATTGTGGCGAAAAAAAGCCGATTCAACTGAGCGGCGAGGTTGAAGCGGATGAAGTGTATATCGTGGCGGGTCACAAAGGCCATCCCGAAATCGCACGGCAGCAGGGACGCACAGGACGCCGACGACGCTGGAAAGGGGCACGTGGACGCGGCCCATTGGAAACTGAAAAACCACCCGTGTTCGGTCTTATTCAACGGGGTGGGGAGGTCGTCATTCACCTGCTAGAGAATGTGCAACAGAAAACCATCCACCCCATTATTACCCGCGTCGTCGTCAAAGGAAGTACGTTTTATACCGATGAATACACGATCTATGACCGATTGGAGCAGTGGGGATATGACCATCATACCGTTAATCATAGTCTAGCTGAATATGCTCGTGATGACGATGGCGATGGCTTTCATGAAGTCCATGTCAACACAATGGAGCGCTTTTGGTCGCTCCTGCGTTCTTGGCTTCGTCCCCATCGTGGCATCTCCCAAGAACAGTTACCGCTTTACCTCTCATTTTTCGAATTTACTCACAATATTAGACGGCGGGGCAAAGCGCTTCTGCACGCTTTACTCTCTTTGCTCGTAGCTCCCTGAAACCCATATTGAGCCTATCGAATAACCAAGTCATTTTGATTGTCAGGCCATGAAACCGAATTTGTAGGATTATCGGATTGTTGTTCAGGCATTATAAGTCCTGCTTTTAGAATTATTTGAGTGAGTAGAGCGACAATACTGTAGATCATGTGAAAACGCAAGATTGAGAACAGGGAGCAAAACTATCTGCTTATTTTCTTGGCATACTGTAAACAATAGACTTAATATTCAGTAGAACGCTTGTTTGCCAATGGGTTTATACAGTACGTCTGATGTGAATTCAATTTGACCATCCGCACTATAGCTTGATCCGGTTTTGTAATTGTCCGTTTAACGCGATTCGCGAACTATCTATTCATGCGGTAAAAGTCGATTCCACATCAGACGTACAGTACAATTCTCAATACTATTTTTTATGGTCAGGAGTGTAAGATGGCACAGTTAGCTGTAAAAGCCAAAACCCGTCAGGAGATTCCGGCGGAATTTACGTGGAATGCACCAAGTGTTTTTGCCTCAGACGCAGCATGGGACACCGAATACAAAAACATTGGTGACGCATTGACTACCCTCGAAAAATTTAAGGGACACCTGAGCGAAAGCGCCCAGACGTTGGCAGATGCACTGGAAACACGGGATAACTTGCTCGTGCGGGTTGGCAAAGTGCTTGTTTACGCCAGTATGTCTGCCAGTGTCGATACGAACAATCAGACTGCCGCAAGCATGGAGAGCCGTGCGTATGCTCTGTATAGTCGGCTGTTCGCAGCGGCTTCCTTCACCGATCCAGAATTGTTAGCAATTGGTGAGGACACATTGCGCCAATGGTTAGCCCAAGAACCGCGCCTTACCATCTATGGGCATTACATCGACAATCTATTCCGGTTGCAACAGCATGTGCGTTCAGCCGAGGTCGAAGAAGTGCTAGGGATGGTCATCGATCCGTTTGCCTCTGCCGAAAATATCTGGATGATGCTGACCAACGCCGATATGACTTTCCGTCCGGCAAAGTCCACTGCTGGTGACGAAATGCCCTTATTTCAGGGCAGCATCGACAGTCTACTAGGCAATCCAGATCGCGAAAGTCGCCGTACTGCGTGGGAAAATTACGCGGATATGTATCTCGCCCACAAAAATACATTGGCGAGTACCCTCTCATCGGCAGTCAAACAGGATGTATTCCGCGCTCGCGCCCGCCGCTATCCCTCGGCGTTGGAGTCGGCATTGTTCCAGAACAACATCCCTGTGGCAGTATTCCGCAACCTGATCGACGTTTTTAAACGCAATTTGCCAACTTGGCATCGCTATTGGGCGATCCGCCGCAAAGCATTGGGTTATGACAAACTGTATCCGTATGACATCTGGGCACCGCTTACGCAGGACGATCCGAAGGTCAGTTACCCGCAAGCCGTTGATTGGATCTCGGAAGGGTTAGCACCACTCGGCAAGGAGTATGTCGAGATACTGCGACGCGGATGCTTACAAGATCGCTGGGTGGATATTTACCCCAATCAGGGCAAACGATCCGGTGCATTTTCAAGCGGTTGGAAGGGAACTCATCCGTTCATTCTGATGAGCTTTACCGAAAGTCTCGAAAGCATGAGTACACTAGCCCATGAACTCGGACACTCGATGCACTCTTACTTGACGTGGCAAAATCAACCTGCCGTGTCCTCTGACTATTCGATCTTTGTGGCAGAGGTCGCCTCGAATTTCAATCAGGCGATGGTACGAGCGTATATGCTGGAGCAGAAGCCTGAGCCAGCTTTCCAGATCGCAGTGATCGAAGAGGCCATGAGCAACTTCCATCGCTATTTCTTTATCATGCCGACTCTGGCTCGCTTTGAGTTAGAGTTCCATGAGCGCGTAGAGCGTGGCGAAGCCCCCGCTGCCGATGACCTGAACACCCTCATGGCGGATCTGTTCACCGAAGCATATGGCAATGAGATGGTCGTGGACCATGACCGGGTAGGCATTACATGGTCGCAGTTTCCGCACCTGTACGCGAACTTCTATGTATTTCAGTACGCGACGGGAATTTCGGCGGCGCATTCACTGGCGAACGGTATTCTCACGGGCAAACCGAACAGCGTTGAGAACTATCTCAACTTTCTGAAATCCGGTGGTTCAGTTTATCCGCTAGACGTACTCAAGGGCGCAGGCGTAGACCTAACCACGCCCGAACCTGTTGAGCAGACCTTTGCTGTACTAAGTTCATTGGTGGATCGTCTGGAAAAACTCGTCGGCTAACTCCTTATGGACTGAGCGTAGAAGTCGCCCGCATCTGACCTGTCGGGAACGGTGGCGGCGTTATCGAAAGAATCGCTGTCGGCGTTTCCGATGGGAACGGTGTATTGGTAATCGTAAAAGTCGCGGTTGGTGTAAAAGTGGCGCTGCTAGTGTAAGTGGCAGTCGGCGTAAAGGTTAGGGTGATCATCACACTGGTCGGGCTAATCGTTAGATTCTGACCTTGAACTGTCGGCACGGCAGTATTTCTTAATGTTGCCGACGGGGTAAACGTAGCGGTAATCGCCGCGATGTGTGTTTGTGTTGCCACAATGGATTGCTGCGTCGCCACAATATTTTGATCGAGCGTCACAGTGGGCGAAACAACCACCCCTGCGTCAGGCGGTGTAGTTGCTAACCGCCCCAAAATCAATGCTGCGGCGACTGCCAAAATTAACAACAGGGCGACAGGGATCACAAAGCGACGTATGGCGGGACGAGCATGTACGGCGATGGGTGTGGGCGGTGGTGCGTCGCCGTTCAGCACCAGCCATTGGTGTTGTAACCCCGTAGTGAAGGTATACGTACCCTTCGTTGGCGCACGCAAGATCTCGCGATATTCAAGGCGACGCAGCGCCGCTGCGAGTGCGGTTTCGTCCAATGGATGATCGCTTTCGCGTAGCAGCCATTGTCGAACATCCTCGGCGCGGATCGGGGAACCATTGCTAGCGGCAGTCAATACGGTCAAAGCTGAAAGCGCCTGCCGTTCATTAGGAGTCGAGCGGCTCCACATCAACCGCAAGACTGGATCGGCCTCGTCAACCGCCTGACGCAGTACCGCACTCACATCACTTAATGTCACCGGACCAGATTGTTCCTGTGCGACGGCACGTTCCCATAGCAAACCATTGAGCACATGCAGCAGATACGGGTGCCCCCCGGTCATTGCGAGAATGCCTTCAATCGCATCCAGATAGACTTCGTAATACGGTGCAGAGGGAATACGGATCAAGGCTTCGGCGGCGGTATCGTCAAGCATTCCTAATCGCGTGTGCAACAATGGATCGTTGAGTGGCCCGAAGCCCTCAAGGCGATGTTCTTCATCGGCATCCACCGCAAAGATGATCGCCATCCGTTCATCGCGGGCGATCAGCGAACTGAGGGTGTTGTCGAAGTCTTCAGGGACATCGCGCCGATCAATAGCATCAAGCAGTTTTGAAGTCTCATCAAACAGAAAGATCAGGCGGCGATTGTTCCGCAACGCCGAAAGCGTCACATCGAGATACGACTCAGAAAACCACGCCAACAGATCGACAGCGGGATCTTCAGGGATCGGTGGCAGGCGATAGGTACTCAATCCAGCGGTTTCAAGTGCCAAGCGTGCCGCGTCTGCCATCGCTGCATACAGACCGCCCACTTCCTCAAAACGCACATCGGCAAGATCGATATAGGCGGTGATATAGCGTGGTTCGATCTGATGGGCGACCTGTAACAGCACCGACGTTTTGCCAATGCCCCGCTGCCCGATAATTGCCATTCCCTGCGGACGGCGACCTGCTACTAACTGCTGCCGAATGAAAGCAAAAACATCCTCGCGTCCGAAGAACATCGCAGGATCGGAGGTTGGGCGCTGTGGATCGTAAGGATTACGGATAGGATCGTTATTTGTCATTAAACTCGCCATCGAGAGAATGTCCGAGAAACCGCGCAAAGTATAGCTGAGGTGATGGATTACTGCACAAAAAGTACATAATTGGTGGTACAATGCCGCTGGTCTGGCGGTTTGCGCCGCCGGATAGCTATTTCAAACTCGCAAGATGGTGAGGCCGGAAGATGACAGATAAAACACGCCCTGTAGCGGTTTGCCCAGATTGTCAATCGAATATTACACTACCGCCTGATCCTGAACTATGGATGCGGATTACTTGCCCAGAGTGTGGAACCCCTCTGGAAATCGTAGACGATAGCCCTTGGGAACTTGATTATGCCGAGGACATCGACGAAGAAGAAGAAGATAACGATGATGACGACTCGCTTGACGATGACCGGGATAAACCCTGGAACACCTGAGTTGCAACAGAGTCGTCTTACGCAGTAGCCCGCCGTAGACCATAGGAGCGCAGGATCGAGTGTCCAGTCATTCAACAATGGGTGCGGCAAAGGTTATTAGCGGTCTGCCTAAGCAGGCCGTTTTTATTCCGGTTCAGGTGATCCTGATACTGGCGCTGTTGGTTACTCGGTCGCCAAGCCATGCCGATGACCCTGAACTACCAGCGCCGTTATGTGCGTTGGTGAATGCTCAAGTCGTATGTTATGACGCGCAAACCGCAGCGGCGCAAACGCTTACCCCTGACGGTCAGCACGTCGTTGATTATGGCATTTCGCCCGATGGAGAGTGGTTAGTTTATCGGATCGATAGTAGTGTTATTGTTACGGCGATCAATACTAGTGCTGCTAGCTTGATAATTGATGCGAATGCCGCGCCGTCTGCTGAACTCGATCCGCTGGCGACGACTCTTGCGTGGTCGCCAGATGGATTAGCGATTGCCTATCTCATCGCCGGCGGATTTCGTGTCGCGTTCCCGCCACTCGCGAACGTGAATCTCCCTCCATATGTCGATAAAACGGATCGCCCGTTCACGGATCTGCGATTTTCGCCGGATGGATCACAGCTTGCCGCGCAATCTGATGATGGCAGTTGGAGCGTGTTTCAGGTCAACAGCAGCGATCACGCGTTGCAACGTACCCGCACGATTGAGCAATCGGCGGAGTTAGTTTGGCTGGACAACACGAGTTTAATTATTGCGCCGTTGTCTGGTGGTGTGCTGCGGTTGAATGGCAACGATAGCGCTCCCGTCTGGACAATACCTGATGACCACTTTATCAAGTTGATTGTGACTTCAGCGGGGCAAGTATTCGCCATTCACCCCGATCCCGACGATACCATCGGTTCAGCGGTGGCAATCAGCGCCGCTGGCAAAGTCACGCCGCTGGGCGACTCCAAGATCGACTCGCGGGTACGCTGGGGGCCAGACGGTCAGATGATGGTCTACATTGTCAGCGGCACGCCGATACTGGTGGATCGTGGCACAGGGGCAGAAGATATGCTGCCGATCAAGGATGTCACGCGGTTGGCATGGTTCCCACCCCCACCCAAAACTACGATTACTGCGTCAGTGGATGCGGATCTCTACTTTTTGGCTCCAGACAAAAATGGAATCACTCAGTTGTGGCGGCTCTCACGGGGTGAACCCATCCGACAGATCACCCGTGAGGCGAAGCCCGTCGAAGACTATGCCATCAGCCCCGATAAGTCGCAGTTTGTGATTGTCAGTTCGGGCAATTTGAGCATCGCTTCGTTTGCAGAACCTACCAAGATGCGACGGCTGGTTTCGCTGCACAATAAATTCGCTCAATCGGGTACAGAGTCACAGCTTGATTGGCGCTCCGACGGCCTACGGATTGCCTATATTGATGGCGGCGTGTATATCTTACCCGCACCACCACATACGGAGCCGATGGATACCGACAATATTTCGGCACACAGCGACGTTCGACCTATCGCGCTGCAACTTGATAACGAAAACTTCGTAGGAAGTTATCAGTATCCCCGCTTTAGTCGCGATGGACGCTATCTAACGCTGAACGAAATGGGACAGAACGCTGATTGTCATACTGTCATTGTCGATATGCTGACCAAGCAGCCCCGCCAGATCGCGTTATGTTCGCAATTGGCAAGCTGGGGAGTCAACGACGTACTGCTCTCGAAGCCCGTTTCTGGGACAGGATTAGTGGCGATCCGAGCCGCAGCAGACAGTATTCAGCCGTTGGCGGAGGCTAGTTGGATTATCCCTAATGTACATCCTATGAAGGATGGCTCTGTCCTATTCTTACGTAATATCGGCTGGCAGTCGGGTCCAGATGTGGTCATGGCTTATGCAGTCACCCCTGACGGAACCGATAAATTGCCCCAAGCGGCAGTCCGCAGCAAACCCGCTATACTGTCTCATGCTCAGATCTCATCTGGTGGGCGATTTGCTGCCGGATTGCAGCGTCTGGGCAAAATAAACCAACTCGTCATTCTGGATCTGCAAACCGGACAAAAAGTCAGAATTCAGGATGGCAACGACGTATCATCATTGTATTGGAGTCCCTAAAATGTCGGAACGCATACTGGTTGTTGAAGATGAGCAACGGATCACACAGTTTATCGAACGCGGCTTGATTTTTGAAGGCTACCGGGTCGAGGTGGCCTATGACGGGCGGAGTGGGCTAGCAGCGGCTCGTGATAATCCGCCCGATCTGGTAATCCTTGATTGGATGCTGCCGGGGCTGGATGGCTTGGAGGTCTGTAAGCGGCTGCGTAGTGCCAGCGGCGTACCAATACTGATGCTTACCGCCAAGGATGAAGTCGCAGACCGTGTGACTGGGTTGGATGCTGGCGCAGACGATTACCTTGTTAAGCCGTTTTCCTTTGATGAACTGCTGGCACGGGTTCGAGCCTTGTTCCGGCGTGCGCTGCCGTCTTCCAAACCCGAAGTGCTGCACTTCGACGATCTCAAGTTGGATACAGGGACGCACCGGGCTACACGTCGCGAACGGTCTATCGACTTGACCGCGAAAGAATATGAATTGCTGGAACTGTTCATGCGTAACCCTCGGCAGGTTCTCACCCGCGATCTGATCTTTGACCGCGTATGGAATTATGACTTTGGCGGCGAGAGCAACATCATCGAAGTCTATGTGCGTTACTTGCGCCAGAAAACCGAATCGGAAGGCGAGTCGCGCCTGTTGCATACGGTTCGCGGAGTCGGTTACGTATTGCGCGAACAATAGCGTCAATCAATAGAGTCAATGGAGCCAGCATCAGCCACTAGGAAACAAAAGTCCCCGGTTTAACCGGGGACTTCACTGAGGTCATCAAGAATAGCCCCACTTAGGGCTTAGGAGTGAGAGTCGCTTCTACTGAACCGAAGTCTTTGGGAACTTTGGCAAGTTTACCGGGGGCAGTTGCCACCGAAGAAGAGACAATCCAGCCGACTTCGCCGCTGTCGGTTTGAACCTTAAACCATGAACCAGAAGGATTCAGTGCCAAAACAAGTAACCTATCGCCACCCTTGACAGTCGCACCGGTGTCTCCACTTCTGCTGAGGGGTTTGATTTGCAAGGCGAAGCTTGTCACAGCGACAATACCTTCGGCAGTGCAGTCTGTCGAGACAGTCTCGGTAACCGCTTCGGTCGCTTCAGCAGTTGCTTCGGGAGCAGGAAGTTCATCGGCAACTACAGGCACCATTTTGGGATCGCCCCAGAGCTTGGGAGCCACAAGTACCTGTGGTGAAGGTGCCCACCCAACGACACCCCAATTTGTCTTGACGAGAACCCAGAAGCCGGTCTTGTTTTTACCCAATACCTCGATAACATCCCCTTGAAAGACTTTGATTAGCGGTCGCCCAATATTGTTAGGTTCGTTTACAATAGGGAGTGTGGTGAGTACCGTACCGGGTACGGCTGGTTTGAAATTGCAAGGATCAACCTGTTCGGTGGCCTGCAACAAAGACGACGACCCAGCGTGGGCAACGGGTAAGGCCATGATCGAAAAACATAACACGATGCCAACAACCGCTAATGGAAGAACGATGCGGCGATTCATTCGTTTCACCTCAATTCTAACCAGAATTATAGATTCGCACCGTCAATGTAGCACAAAGCCTCTGCTTGCGTCAATAACCGTAAAGTCCTTACCAGAGGCCGAGTGTGCATAAATTTAGAATTTAGAATTTTATTGTAATTCGCAAATATGGGTAAACACAATGTGAAATGGGTTGTTTGCTTAACACACTCTCATCGGCTACTTATTTTGTGTGGCTACCATGAATAACAAAGAATCGATAGACTCGCCTCATCTACTTGGCAACCTGCCTGTTATGACTATTCGTACTCGTTTAACGCTTTGGTATTCGAGCCTTTTGGCAACGGTTATCGTTGTCTTTGGGATCTCGCTGTTCAGCATTCTCAACTGGACATGGCGCAGCCTAGTCAAAGAGAACATGATCTATGTGGCACAGCAGACCGCCGAAAATATCAATATCGATCTGAGCACGGGCCGGATCGAAGTCCAGACTCCTGAAGTGCTGGATTACCTGATCTCCACCTACCCGTTTGGGATTCAGGTGCGGCAAGCCGATGGCACACTCGTCAGGGCTTCCAGTAATCTGCGGACTTTTACTGATCCGTTCGATCCCGATACATTGACCAGCAAGGAATGGGTCACGCACGATCTCTATCTGGGGAAAACGCACGTCTACGTTCTGACTGCACCGATTCCTTCCTCGAAAGGGACAATTGTCGGGACGGTTCAAGTACTCTCCACGCTAACCACTGTCGATGCTGCATTGGAACGCCTTTTCAAGATTATGCTAGGAGTAGGCACAGTCGCTCTATTACTAGCCTTTATGGTCGGTTCGGTTATCGCTGGACAAGCGCTCCAACCAATTGATACAATCTCGCAGGCGGCTAAGCAGATCACAGCAGCGGGCGACTTAAGCAAACGCATACCCTATTACGGTCCACCCGACGAACTGGGCCAGCTTACGGAAACCTTTAATGCCACACTTGGGCGACTCGAACGCTTATTCCTGACACAGCGGCGGTTTGTTGCCGATGTCTCGCACGAGTTACGCACGCCGCTAACGACTATTCAGGGCAATCTGGATCTGCTGAAACGCTACGGCGATGATCCAACCTCGATGGAAGCTATCGACAGCGAAGTAAAACGGATGACACGTTTAGTGGGCGATCTGCTTTTGTTGGCTCAGGCAGACGGTGGACGGCTACCGCTGGACATGACGACTGTCGAACTAGATACATTGGCGCTCGAAGTGTTCAAGCAAGCGCGGGTGCTAGCTCAAGATATTGACCTGCGGTTGGGGATGATCGAACCAGTGCATGTACGCGGCGACGAAGATCGGCTCAGACAGCTTTTGCTAAATCTGGTAACAAACGCTATCAAGTACACGCCTGCGGGCGGCAAAGTCACTATCAATCTGATACACAAAGCAGGCTACGCTTTTCTCTCTGTAAGCGATACGGGGATCGGCATTCCCCCAGAAGATCTCGATCACATCTTTGATCGCTTTTACCGCGTAGATAAAGCGCGTTCCCGCCAGATGGGCGGCACTGGACTTGGCCTATCTATCGCAAGTTGGATTGCGGAGGCACATCAGGGGCGGATCTGGGCAGAAAGCAACGTCGGTCAAGGATCGACGTTTACGCTGCAATTACCAAGCACTGATCAACCGGAAACGCCAGAGGCGATGCGCGAAACTCGTCCACGCCTTGTTATACCAATACGCTTGCGGCGGGCATGGGCTGCTCAAGAAGAAGCCAGAGCCGCCAAACAGAACATCATTGGCGACAAAAGCGGTAATACTGATTCGGGAGAAGCATCAACACCCCGCTATGGGTCATATCGGTCAATGGGCAGCGAGCATCCCGGCGGCGACCCAAAGTAATGGGCGGTACGATTTAGATACGAATGAGAAATGAGGCACGGCACTTGAAAACGTTTCGGAGTCCGTATCGCGCCTTGAGTCTGTTGGGGCTGGCGGTGTCGTTGTGCATCGGCGGAACGTCCAATGTTTGGGCGGCTGCCCCCGGCAGCGAAACGCTCAATGTATTGCTAAAGACTGACATTCCCGCCCGCGATCCGGTGGATTTGGCGCGACGGTTGTTAGGTATCCAAAGTGTGCCGCTGACTCCGGCTACACCGAAAAATTATGAGGTGGGCGATCAGGAACAATTCAGCGCGATTGATGCGGATCGGAATCGCGATTTCACCCTGACCGCGCAACTGTGGTACAAGACTCCACATATCTATATGTGGTTCGAGACAGGTTATAAACCGGACGTGGACGCAGTAAAGCGCAGCGCCGATAACTTCGAGCAGCATATCTATCCCACAGTACACGAATATTTTGGCAGTGAAGACTCACCGGGGGTGGATAACGATGTCCACTTATATATTTTGCACGCCAGAGGCTTAGGCGGTGGCATTGCCGGATACTTCGACTCACGCAGTCAATACCCCAAAGGGATTGTGCCGGGTAGCAATGAGCACCAGATGTTCTTTATGAATCTTGATGCGGTGGCGAACCTGATCGGTACGCCAAGTTACGAAGGGGTGTTAGCTCACGAGTTCCAACACATGGTTCATGTTAATATCGACAGTAATGAACAGGGCTGGGTCGATGAAGGATTGGCGGAACTATCGAGTTCGCTGAACGGATACAACGATCTAGGCTTCATCCCGACTTTCATGGACGCGCCAATTACACAGCTGGATACATGGACACAGATCGGATCGAGCGCACCACATTATGGTGCGTCATATGCGTTCATGACCTACTTTCTGCAACGCTTCGGTGAAGATGGCCTGAAGAAACTCGTGGCAAATCAGGATAACGGACTCGAAGGAATACGCAGCACGCTTACCAAGATCAATGCCGTCGATTCGCAGACGGGCAAGCCGATCACGGTTGAAGCTCTATTTGCAGATTGGACGACGACGAATCTGCTCAATGATAAGGCAGTGGGCGATGGACGTTTCGCTTACACACGCTTCAAGTCACGGCCTTCACCCCCGACGATAGAGGATACGGTGATCAACGGTCAGCCACAGTCGGTGAGTACCTCGCAGTGGGGAACGACTTATCTACAGATTACCCAACCGGGTGACTATCATCTGACCTTTGAAGGTCAGCCCACCGTGAAAGTCGTCCCGACAGATCCCCACAGCGGCAAAAAAATGTGGTGGAGCACCAGTTTTGATCGCAGCGATACCCGCCTAACTCATGCCTTCGATCTGACCACTGTGCAGAAAGCGACGCTCTCTTTCTGGCTATGGTACGCCACCGAAAAGGATTGGGATTACGGCTATGTGCTGGTTTCCACCGATAACGGCGCGACATGGAAAGCGCTTGCTACGCAGGACAGCCTGCCTGCCGATGGACATAACAATCCCTATGGGCCAGCTTATGGGGGCTACAGTGGCGGCTCTGACCTGCAAAGCGCGACATGGCGACAGGAAAGCGCCGATCTGACTCCCTACGCGGGGCAGAAGATTCTAGTGCGTTTTGAATACCTAACCGACGATGCGATTACGGAGCGCGGTCTGTTGGTCGATGATATCCGCGTGCCGGAGATCAACTACAGTACCGATGCTGAAAGCGACGATGGCGGCTGGCAAGCCGAGGGATGGGTACGCATCGAGAACGCGCTGCCACAGCAATATATTGTCCAGATGGCGGAGTACAGCCCGACTCCGCGTACCTTCCGACTGCTTGGCCCCGCCGATGGTATCACCGGCGGCTGGGATGTGAAAGTCGGCGACGACGTGACCAAGCTGGTGATCTCGGTGTCGGGCGTGACCGAATTCACCGTTGAGCCAGCGCCGTTCCAATACACAGTCAGCGTAGGCAAAACGCCTTAATTGCCGAGTTCTTTTCTTCATAACAAACTGTATAGTTAGATGGATATGGATGGTCGTCATCGAGAGGCGTTTTAAATGACCGATATGTTCATCTTATATCCACGCGAAAATAATATCTTTGTCCGTCGTTTCCTTGCGGCATTTGCGGTCATAATTACTGTGGGTTTGTTGGCGATACTTACAAGCACTTGGAACCTAACGGTCACTGCTGGGGCAAATATGAGCGGTACAGAAACGGTGCAGGCCACACCGCAATTTAGCAGCGCCGAGAAGGAATCTATACGGCTTGCAGAACAGGCCAATGGCCTTCTTGGTAATACAAATTTTAATGTGGAAACGGCTGCTTTACTTAGTATTCGCGCCCTGAAAACAGCTTATACGGCGGAGGCCGATGAAGCGCTAGCGAAGGCATTGGACCGTAGCAACGTCACACTCCAACTTTTTCGTGGGCATACAGATGTAGTACAAAGTGTGGCCTTCGTGCCCGATGGTAAAACAGTTCTTACGGGCAGTATTGACCAGACCGCACGGTTGTGGGATGTAGCAAGCAGGAAACGGCTGCATACCTTTGAGTGGTCATACAGGCTATATATCAAGTGTGGCCTTTGCTCCCGGCAAAACAGTGTTAACGGGTAGTGGGTGGCTATCATGGCGCTGATTTTCAAGCGTTGGTTGAGCAGACTTTTGAGGTGCAATTTGAGATTTTCCTCCGCCCGCCCCACCATAACGGCTTCGTCGTCGTCCCTATACGTTGGGTTGTCGAACGTACCTTTGCTTGGTTAGGCCGCTCTCGCCGTCTGAGCAAGGATTACGAGAAGCTCACTGAAAACTGCCAAGGCATGGTCTATCTGGCTTCCAGCCGCCGTTTGCTTAATCGCCTTGCTCCGCCTTAATTTCAAAATACGCTCTTATGAAAATCATGAAAATGTGCAACTTAGCTGGACTTTACACATCAGGTGGCATAACAGAGCAAGTCGTTGAAACGTT
>JBDTVG010000046.1:0-32432 GCA_040007395.1 Chloroflexota bacterium | reverse complement strand
GTGACCGAAGTAGGAAGTGGGGGGTATGCAAAGGCGCGGCAGTGGCGACGTGATGAGAGCACTGACGTAGCACTAATTCCTAACTCCTTTCTAACCAAGACACTGCCCTTGGTTCGCAAGGGTCGTATTCTGCCCGTCTACCGTTCGCGCATCGAACTCACCGATGAAGGCAAGCCGCGTGGGTATCTCTTTCCTACCGAAGCGTTGGCAAAGAATGCCGCCTACCTTGATGAAGCGCTCATTATCAGTGCTGGCGCGTATGTCCGCAATCATAATCAAGAACCCGGTTTCGCTCTGACCGACGGCTCACAGATTTTCCGGTTGTATTACTACATGAAATCTGATCAGGGACGCACAACCCACCTGACCAGCCGCGTCGTCGAGAATCCACACTGTGAACTGCATCCACACACCGAAGGGGATCGTTACTGGCGGCTCCTGCCCGGTTGGCAAGAAGCCTTCCCGGCCTCGAAAGTCACACAAATCTCAATGCCAGTGGTTACAAGTCTATCCGAACTACTGCACCCAGAGGACGACTCGCTGGCGGCGACGCAGGAAACGAAAGCAATTCGCCCCGACGAAATAGATCCCTCGGAAGTAACATTGCCCTCGCGCCCGGTACGCAAGGATCTCACTTTCGACAAGGATGAAACCCATCCTAATGCTACGCCCGGTTAAGCGACGTTTGTCATTTGATGCTTTCGCCGAATAGGGAAGGGATTCGATTTACGGCAAAATCAGTTTAGTGAGCCGTTGGTATGAGTGTCAGCCGAGGGTCTTTGGCTGCTGTAGTTTGCGTTGCCTGAGTGGGAGTGGATTCTCTAGCAGAGGGCGAAATAGTCACTCCTGAGTTGGGTGTGATACTCTGAATCATAGTTTCAAATGTTGTACGGTATTTACTCATTTCGTTGGGCGCAGTCAAGATAGAAATAAGGAATAGATGGTCGTCCTTATAAAAGATTAGTAGCTGACCTTGAGCACCACGCGGAGACAGGTCGCCCCTCGCCCCAGATATATTGCCCAGTTGAAATGATTGTGGGGAGCTTGAATTTATTGGGGGTATCTGCTTTATGTATGTGGTATAAAAATCAATCGGTGGTGTACCCCACGGTGTTTTTGCCTCT
The DNA here is from genome assembly GCA_040007395.1 of Chloroflexota bacterium. Classification (GTDB taxonomy): domain Bacteria; phylum Chloroflexota; class Anaerolineae; order Aggregatilineales; family UBA2796; genus DATGFK01. Next base: position 31,308 of record JBDTVG010000046.1, on the reverse strand, counting down.
GGCAAATATTCTTTTTTTGAATAGGCGAAAATTTTAACAATGACTTCGCCTGATTGTAAGGTTGGATAAATCTCATTATACATAGAATTCGTTCGCGGTAAGGTGCCCATCGTAACATATGAATATTGATAGCCGCCTGTTGGACCCATTACCCAGCCACCCGGATAGCGAATATCAAACCTAGCATCATGGTATGTCTGGGGTTGCGTAAAAATAGGAACCTGGGGCGATCCAAATGGCACCATAGCAGGCCTTCCTAGACCGATCATGGATGCAAACATCATGAAGCCACCGAGAATCGGAATGAGATTCACAATGAGCAAGAAGTACAGGCAACCTGTACCAGAAGGATCTCTCCCAATTTGCCGACTAACCTGTCGGGCTTCGCGTAAAAACAGGATATTAACAACGAGTCCCGGCAGCCAGAAAAACCAGTACATGAAGAGGGTAAGAACTGCCGACCCCGTAAAACTTCTTGTATTTGCTAGCGCTTTTTGAAACTCGTCTTGGGTCAACATTCCACTTGAAACTGGGACTGGTTGACCTGGCAGAGCACCGCGTTTGGGTTTCTCAGGAGGCGAGGGAAACTCATCAATATACTCATTGTCAAAATCGCTATTGAACTGATCATTTTTCTTTTTCTTGGGCGTAGGCATTGCCGAAAGCTGTTTCAGGCGCTGGACGGCGCGGGTCTTGAATATTTGTTCTTCGGCTGTTCTTGGTTTCAGCGCTTGCGCTTTTTGGAGTGACTCGCGCTGTTCCTCCGTCGTGTAGCTTAGTTTACTTTGGTAATACAAGCCTCGGATGCTATCAGGAACCATCTTGAGTACTTGCTCAAGGCGTTCATAAGCCTGATCAAGCTGATTCGCTTTCCTAAAGCTATCGACTATATCTAACTGGATGCGCTCCTGCGCCCACTGCTTGAAGCGTTGTTCCGTTGGGCTTCGCGGCGTGAGCAACTTGATATGTTTGAGTGTTTTACTTCGATTTTTTATATCAACATCGCTCAGATAAAAATAAGCACGAATACTGAGTGAGTCCTGTTGGATGGCTTGTACAATAATCGGCTTTGCTTGGGCTAGCTTTTGGTCATTAATAAGTTGCTCGGCTTGATCCAGCTTAGCATCTAAATCGTTGTAACTCATATTGGTCACGTCGATTCCCTTTGAAAAGTCTTTAACCGTTCGAACAATGCTGCATGATGTGCTTCTGTACGACCCATTGACTATTAAAGTATCGGAAAACGTCCTAAACACTTTAGGATAGTATACGATAAATTGACACAATTGTGAAATTTTTAGCTAGTGTGGAAGCCTTGATGAAACATTCCGTTTATGCGAAAGTCATCACCAGTTGATCATGCTCATCGTAGTAGACATGAGCGAAGAACAACGCATCCGATTTTTCCTTACCAAAAAGACGTGGCAGCAGCAGTGCGAGATCCTCGACCAGCGGCAAGTTGTATACCTCATTCATGGCTATCCAGTGCAGCGATCCTTCGTCGCATTTAGTTACTTCACGCGAGTGTGCCGTAGCCGTGAACACAAACAAGAGTATCCCCGACTCGTGACCCGCATCGATATTCGAGATCCCACGCAAACTTAATTCCGTAACCGATAGACCCGTTTCTTCTTGAATCTCGCGGAGTGCGCCCGTTAGCGGATCTTCGTCGCGTTCCAGATGCCCACCGACCCCATTATAGCGCCCCGGAAAAACGCGGCGCTGCTCCCCGCGTTTCATGAGCAAAAGATCGTTGCCATGTGTGATAAAACACAATGTGCGTGGCACGGTCAGCCAGCGCCCGCTGGTCTGATCGGCTCCTTGTTCGGCTGCTCCCATAAACTGTTATTCCTCCACTGTCACCCTCAAAAGCAGTTTGTATGCTAATCCACTTTCAGTGTATCCTTGAGATGTCTATATTTCTGAAAGGGCAAACCCACATGACGGATCTATACAATCGTATTGTAGGTCAGCGCAGTTCGTTTGAGAACCTGATGTTGAAAGTCCCCGGCTACCGGGGTTACAAAGAGGCAATGGATCGACGGGCTGCGGATCGTATGATGCGCGATCATATTGTCAAGCTGCTCAAGGAACAGATGAATCATTTGGTAGATGTTGAGAAAAAGATTTTGACCGCCGGGGGACTCTCGCAAGCCAGCAAAACCCACGAGGCCAAGCTGAAATTCCAGACTTTTATTGATCGGGTGAATACGGCAACTCCCGGCTATGCGGGCTTTTTCGATGCCAAGAAGATTGGCGAAGAAGAATTGGATATGCTGTATAAGTTCGATACAGCATTGCTGGCTTATACCGATAAATTCAAAGCGGCGATTGATGCATTAGAAACCGCTGCCGGAGAGAGTGCTGCCTTACCGGGCGCTATTTCTGCGCTGGAAGCGTTGGGTACAGAAGCCAATTCGGCTTATGCTTTACGTGACAACGTTCTGACCGGGATTAGCTGAACTCATTTCGCACTGAATCACACGAATACGGAATAAATAGGAGATCTTTTCATGGCGCGGATTATTGATGTTGTTTCACATCCAAACGTAATGGATGATGAGCTTGTTTGGCGTGAGCCACAAGAAGGTAACGGTGACTTCCGCATGGGGTCACAGTTGATCGTTCAGGAGAGTCAGGCGGCGATCTTCGTGCGGTCTGGGCAAGCGCTAGATATGCTTGGTCCCGGCTCCCATACCCTCTCGGTAGGGAACATTCCGGTGCTTGCCGGACTCATCGGCATGATCACCGATGGAAAAACGCCCTTCACCGCCGAAATCTATTTTGTAAACCTGAAGGATCAGCCGCAAGTTGGCTGGGGGACAAACCCACCCATCCAGATGGATACGCCGGGTCGCAGTCCCGGTTTTGCCCTATTGATTACGCATGGTGTCGTTGATATTGGGGTCGAAGATCCGGTGCGCTTTGTCAAACAGTACGGTATCGGCAAACCTTCGATGCGTCTGTCGGATCTGCGTGACCGCATCCAGACCATGCTGCTCGGTCAGCTTGCCAAACTGCTCTCGGCACAGCAGATCACTGGTATTCAAGCGGCAAACGCTATGCTGAAGGATCTCGAATCGGGCGCATTGACGATGCTCAACAGTGAGTTTACGGCACTGGGGATGCGGATCAAGGCGTTCAACGCTAACCCGTTCCAAGCAAAAGATTTGACTCCTGAAGACATCGTGAAATATGGTGGCGACATCAGCACCTATGAACGCGCCAAGCGGCTGGATGTGGCAGAGACAGCAGCGGGCAATCCCGGTATGGCAGGCGGGCTAGCAGGGGCAGGACTCGGTTTGGGCATCGGGCAAGCGCTCGGCAACCAGCTAAACCCGAACGCTGAGGCCATGCAACAGCAGTTACAACAGCAGCAGTTGATGATGCAGCAGATGATGATGCAAATGATGCAAAATCAGGCTGGTCAAAATAACAACCAAAATAACCAGAACGCTCAAGCGGGTCCTGCCCAACCGCAGACCAAAGAGCAGGTCAAAATGCTGCTAGATAATCTGGATATGAAACTGGCAAATGGTGAAATCACCGAAGACTTATACAAGAAGATGACCGAGAAGTGGGAAGCACGGCTCAAGGAATTGGGCGGCTAACCTAATAATCTATTCGGCTTCTATTAACCATGAGCGAAACGACGCTGGTCGCACTGCGAACCGACACAGGCGAACGAGTGACGATCAGCGACTTACCCCTTGAGAGCCTACGGGCGCTTTCGGATCGCCAGTTGTTGCGCTGTCCGCAGTGCAACGGTCTGCTGATGCTCAAGGCTGGTACCGTGCGAGTCCACCATTTCGCACACACCAGCCTTGCCGATTGCAACGCCTTCGACCACGAACCGGAAAGTGATAGCCATCGGCAAGGTAAACTACTGCTGTATAACACCTTCCGGCAGGAAGCGCTTGCTGCCACGTTGGAACAGCATTTGCCAGCTACCGATCAGCGAGCCGATGTGTTCATCCAGACTCAAGACAAGTTGCGCTATGCCCTCGAATTTCAGCAGGCCAATAACAGCACGTCACGCTGGCTGGAACGCCATCGGCTATATCGCAGTATAGGCGTGTTCGACTTGTGGTTTCTGGGGCAGCTACGCTATCAGGAACGCCATCTCGAAGCGCCGATTTCGCCCTACGATCCACTGCCAGTGCCGCGCCACGAATTTGACGCTGGCAGCGGATCGTTCTCGGTGCGTGAACTGGAAAAGGCCATCCTCACCACTGAACCACAGTTGTACTATCTTGACCCCGACAGTAGCCTGTTAACGATTCTGCTAGCCCGCGATCTGCACAGAAACACGCTGCGAGCCTATCGCTATCGACTTCCGCTGTCGGCATGTCTACTGCGAGATGGGCAGCTATGGACTCCTCTCGATCCGCTGCTGGAAGACTATCAACGCTATCGTGCAGAGCATTTACGCTAACAATAACTTTACTTTGATCACCCTCCAGCAGGTGTATCGGTAATGCCACCTTCGGTCATGGCACGCGCATCAAGGGCTTTGGCGGCGGCTTCATCGGTCATATAGCCTAGTTCGGTCACGATTTCACGAATGCTTCGATTTTCCGCGATGGCCTTTTTAACGACGGTTGCGCCCTTTTCATAGCCAATCACAGGGTTGAGCGCTGTCGCGATAATCGCATTTTTCGCCAGCCACCCTTCAGCTTTTTCGCGATTTGCCGTTAAGCCCATGACACACTTCTCGGTAAACGCCTTGACCGCGCCAATTGTCACGTCGATCTCTTGAAACAGGCAGTAAGCAATGATCGGCATCATAACATTGAGTTCAAGCTGGCCTGCCTGTGCAGCATAGGTGATGGTTGTGTCGTTGCCGAGGACATAGAACATCGCCATATCCAGCATTTCGGCAAGCACAGGGTTCACTTTTCCGGGCATAATCGACGATCCGGGCTGCACGGCAGGCAGGCGAATCTCATCTAAGCCCGTTGAGGGGCCACTGCTCAACAGGCGAAAATCGTTGGCGATGCGGATCAGGTCTTGCGCCAACGAACGGATTGCGCCAGAGAAAAATACCGGGTCTTGCATACTGTTCATCGACTCGAACAGGTTATCACTTTCGCTGAGAGTCATATTCAAGTAGGAACCAAGTTCCTTGACCATACGGGCGTGGTATTCAGGATGGGCATTGAGTCCGGTTCCCGTTGCTGTGCCACCGATACCGAGCCGTTTCATGCCTTCGGCGGCGGCTTGGATTTTCTCGATGTTGCGGGCAACCGCTTTCGCATAGCCACCGAATTCCTGACCCAAGCGCACTGGCACTGCATCCTGCAAATGAGTGCGACCACTCTTGACCACCCCGTCAAATTCAACCGCTTTGGCGTTCAGGGCATCGACTAGTTTTTGCAACGTATCAATGAGTTCATTGAGCCGCCACAGCGTTCCGACACGGATCGCTGTAGGAATGGTGTCGTTGGTACTCTGCGCCATATTGACATGATCATTGGAGCGCACGGGTTTGTCTTTCGCATCCAGCGCAAAACCAAGGATCTCACTAGCACGGCTGGCGATCACTTCGTTAGCGTTCATATTGTGGCTAGTTCCCGCGCCCGCCTGAAACGGATCAACCACAAACTGTGCGTTCCATTTGCCGTCCATAACCTCAGTCGCCGCTTGAATGATCGCGTCAGCGAGTTTTTTATCCAGCAAACCGAGATCGTTGTTGACTTTGGCGGCAGCACGCTTGATCGCTGCCATTGACCAGATGAATGCGGGGTAAGGCTTTAACCCGCTGATCGGAAAGTTCAGCACCGCACGTTGAGTCTGCACGCCGTAATAGGCATCAGCGGGAACTTGAAGTTCACCGAGTGAGTCTTTCTCGGTACGAAAATTAGACATGAAAACAGTCTCCTCTGTAGGATTTTCTATAGGCAATTTCTATAAGCCGATGAGGATTTTAACGCGATTGCGATTGTCGGCACGCCTTTGGAGAATACTTGTGACAAACCCTTTGAGCGATCAATTCGAGGATAAAGGTGAAGTCAGGCCAATGGTTTCTCGTAGAGGTTAAAGGGGACATTCTGAATCATAAGTGTGCCGCGCACCTGATAGCCTGCGCCCTGATAAAAGCGATTGATCGTCGGATTCTCGGCGTGACAATCGAGCCGCGCATAACGTCGCCCTTGTGCCGCTATCAGATGTTCAGCCCAGTCAAGCAGTTGCCCGCCAGTATGTTGACCTGCCGCTGACCGCACAATCGCCAGTTTATGAACGTACCCTGCATCATCAGGCCGTTCGCCCCAAAACGCCGGATCTGCCCACTGTACGCTAATGGTACCTACAGGCTGGTTATCGATCCGCGCTATATAGACTTCGCCGCGGGCGATGGCTGCGTTGATCACAGGCGCAAGTGTTGCTGGAGTCCAACTCGGCAGATCGCGGGATTGCAGCCAAAGAGAGGCTTCGGTGAGGATGTCGATCACGGTTTCGGGAGAGGTTGCAGGGTCAATAATAAGCATAGTTAGAGGTTTCGCGAATATTTACTTCGAATTGCTAAAAATCAAATTGGGCGATGTTAAATTATCAAAAGAGCAATTGCTTTAGCCATTTGTAGTTTCAGAGACAATGTTCACTGATAGTCCATTTTGTAGCATCTGGTCAAGCCCTCTTAATTTTGAAAACTCTCCAGTTAGGATAATAGGGTGATAGGCAAGGGCAGGTTTCAGTTCTGGTGGAATCGGTACTGCATAGCTTATCATGCCATCAGCTTGTGCCAGCCTTCCCGCAAAAATAGTAGTCAAGTCACTTATTAGCGACTGTATCTCTAAATCGAGTGCTTCGCTCACCTGAAAGCAGGTAATTTCCTGTGCAGCGAGTAAATCAGTGGTCAAGTTTCGACCTCTAACAACTAGTGTTCCAGGTTCACTTAATGAACCAATGTCAAGAATTAGCTTTTTCAGATACTGTCTTCCCACAAGGAGATTGTGTTTTGTTCGTAGATACTCTTTTAGCTGAAATTCCCAATCAACGCCGCCACGCCTGATTACGCCGCGCCAAATTATATCGTCCTGATTCCGCGCCATTACCTCGGTCTCTCTAAAATTCACCGAGATAATGAAGCGAGATTCCATATCTTCCATTTGCCGTGATTACCCAATTAATTGATCTTTGAGTGTGACTGGTCAGAAAAAAGTACGCGGGTCAAGACAACTTGACCCGCGAATGATTTTATCTCACGATCTGAAACATTGACCGAGAGCAGCAGTTATTTGCTTTTCTCTTCGGGGGCTTTCTTCTCTTCGGGAACCTTCATTTTTTCCCAGTCAGCCTTGCCGATGAACTTGGTCAGTTTGCGACCATCTTCGGTTTTGCCGCGTAGACCGTAGGTCACACGACCATTTTTGGCCTCAAACTTGGTCTTGGTCACGTCTTTTTCGGGGACAGAGACCTTCTGCTTCAGCTTGACATCATAAAATTCGATACTTGTAGCCATGAACGTACTCCTTCTATTATTATTGACGACCCTACTATCCACCGATACTAGGTACAGGGTGGGATGAACATGCTAGCATAGAACTTCAAGTAGAGCAACCCAGAGATTCAATAAAACTCGTAATGCTTATTTTCCCCTCAAATTTTGGGGGCAAAATGTCAGCAACTTTTGGCTAGTTTTTGCCACCTTTAGTACAGTGGACTCTTGTAGACGGCATAGCCGCCGGGGTTGAACTTGATCTTGCCGTTGTTGGGGTCATAGGCTCCCATACTGATCACGTTTTGACCACCTGTCAACATTCCGGCGGGCGCATCCCATGTGATAAAGTCCCGATCAAAATTGATGGCAATCGTGAACATGGTGTTGCCACTCCACCGCCGCATTACATAGAGATTTTTTGACTGCCACGGAAGGTCATACTCGCCACTCCATAACGCTGGCTCCCGCTGACGCAAAGCTAGCATCGTTCGGTAAAGTGTCAGCAGCGAATCATTGTGCCCATCTTGCTCCTGAATACTGATGTCGGTGTTAGGTAGGTTTTTAGGGCTTCTATACCATGTCGTTTGTCCCGGCCCTGTGCCGGACGCATACCAGATCAACGGGCTGCGTAGATTTTCAAGCATATATTGGGGAGTATCTGTGACACTGCCCTGCATCCCGATCTCTTCACCTTGATACATCTCAATCGGGCCGGGAGCAGTCGCCAGCCAGACCGCCGCTGCCCGCGCCCGCTGCATATCGTCGCCCAAATCGCTCATGACACGATTGGTGTCATGATTGTTGAGAAACCGTACTAGATAGCTATTCGGCGCGATCAATGTTTTTTCCTTACGCAGCATATCCGAGACAAATGAGATCGGTTGGCGGCCTGCGAATGGGCCATCGTCGTTCGTTTCGTGCAGTGCCGTGAGCGCCATGTAGGTTGGAAAATCGAACGCCGCGTCGAATTCCTTATTATTGAGATAGTCCGGTATTTTGTCGCGATCTATCCAGAACTCACCGAGCAACACTGCCTGTGGATTCTTGGCGTTCATTGCCTCGCGGACTTGCTGCCAGAACTCATGTGGCGGTCCGCCTGCCACATCACAGCGATAGCCATCTGCGCCATCGTCTAGATTGCCATCGTTGTTCGGATCGAGCCAGTAAGTCGCTACCTCAGTCATATACTTACGCACAGCGGGGTTATTGTAGTTAAGGCGCGGCATGGTTAGCTCGGAGCCAAAGTGTTCGTAGGTGCTGTGTTCGGCATTTGTCCAAATATAGAAGTCACTATATTCGCTCGCCAGATTTTTGTAAGCGTCCAGAAAAAACGGGTGAATGTTTGAAGTGTGATTCGCCACGTAATCCAGCAGAATGTGCATCCCGCGTCGGTGAACTTCACGGATCAGGCGAATTAGATCCGCGTTCGTGCCAAAGTCGGGATTGACGGTGTAGTAATCGGCTACGTCGTAGCCATGATTCGAGGAAGTCTTAAAGACGGGATTTAACCACAGTGTATTTGCGCCAAGACTCTGTATATAATCCAAGCCATCGATGATGCCTTGAATGTCGCCAATCCCATCGCCATTTGAATCACGAAAGCTACGGGGAAAAACCTGATAGATGATCGCTTTGCTAAACCAGCTTGCGTCGTGAACACGGCTGCGATCTATCATCAGTTTGAGGCCAAGACCAACAACAAGAATCAACAGGACTATGCCTGCCGCCATTAACCATCTACGTGAGATTTTCATCAGATCCTGTTCTGTGATCGAAACAATGGCGAGATAGGGTAGCTTGTAGAAGGCAGATTCGCCAACATTACCAAGAGTCTCTTGGCATACTGAACCCAAAAGAAATGCTGAAAGCAGGTTCACAACTTGGGACAATTTATTCCATTCATCTTGATAATAGGCGCAGCAGCGCTTCTATTTTGGCTAGGCGCTCACACAGCAAAAATAACTTGGTATCTGATTCTTTTGGGATTTCTATCGCTGCTTGGACTCTTTGGTTGCATTACCGCTATAGCAGTTTCGGATGATTTGATAGCTTTCCTAGTTGCTATTTCCGTAGTTCCCATCATGGCCTTAAGTGCAGCATTGATACTTCTTGTCTTTCTGCCGGGAAAACGAAAGCTATTTGCCGGGGTAATTGTCCTGACTATCCCAATATCGATTTGGCTCAGTATCGAAGTAGGATCTACTTTCAGCCCTGATGCAATAATTGAACAAGATGCCAGAACAATTGCCCAAGCGCTGGTTCAATACCACAGCGTGTACAAGACATATCCCAAAACGCTCAAAGAACTGGTGCCGCAATATATCGCCAATCTGCACGAACCCACGACTTTGTGGGGTTGGGTCTATAAAACAACCGAGGATACGTTTTTTATTGGTTATGTTACTTACATAGATCGAGACGGTTACTCACTTTGTTATTGGAGTTTGGAGTCAAGTCAAAATAGCCTCAAATGGGATTGTGTATTACCACCCGACTCAGCCTCACTATTTCATTTAGAACCGACTCCTATGATGGCATCTAAGTAATTTTAGCCACACTGACATAACCCCAGTGAGATTGCGCTCGTTATAATTGCCGAAACAGAAGATCGACGGCGCACGAGGTGTACTGTTAGAGTGGGAGGCTTTGAAGTGAAAACGGTAGAGAGAGAAAACATACTGGATATGGCGCACGGCTTGTCACAAGAGGTGGCGACCCGTGCCGACAGTGCTGATAGGACTGGTAAACTTCCCGCCGAGGATGTTCAGGCGCTCAAGGAGTCGGGTTATACGCTCTTGAGCATCCCCCGCGAGTACGGCGGTTATGGATTGCCAATGCGCGATTGTGCCGCGGCTCAGTTGGAATTAGCGCAGGGTAGTGCCTCGACAGCGATGGTTGCCGCCATGCAGATGCAGGTATTTGGTACCGCCAGCGAACAACGCTATTGGCCTGAAGCACTCTTTGAGAAGTTTTGTCGGGCTTCGGTACAAGATGGAGCACTGTTCAATGTCATTGCTAGCGAACCCTTGATGGGTAGTCCGTCGCGAGGCGGCGCATTCCAAACTTATGCCAATTTGACCGATGACGGTTGGGTGATCAACGGTCATAAGAACTGGGCAACCGGCGGCAAATTTCTTACGCATATACTGGTCAAGCTCAATATTGGCGACGACTCCGGTATGATGCTGATTCCCGGCGATGCGGCGGGGATCGAGTGGGTAGAGACGTGGCGCGATGTACTCAGTCTGCGGGCTAGCGATAGCCATGATGTTTATTTCAATAACGTAACAGTTCCGTTGGGCAATCTGGTAGAGCGTGTGTTACGCAAGCCCGAACCGCCCAATGCTTGGTTTGCCATGTCTGTCACGAGCGTGTACCTCGGAGCCGCCATTGCTGCCCGCAACGCCGTGATCCAGTTCGCATTAGAACGTGTGCCAACGGCGCTCGGTAAACCCATCGCCACTCTTCCCAAAATCCAGCGCCAGATCGGTGAGATCGATCTTGCATTGCAAGCCGCACAAACACTGCTTCTTGAGGCGTGTGCGGGCTGGACAGGGGACACAGAAGATCGCAAGCAGAATTATGCCCGCATTGTTGCTGCCAAAACGCTAGCGACGGAAACTGCCGAACAAGCGACCATGAAAGCACTGCGGATTGCCGGGGGCAGTAGCATTACCCACGATCTGCCATTGGAACGCTATTTTCGCGACTCGCAGGCCGGATTCTCGCATCCGCCGTCCGGCGATGCAGCCTACGAAGCGATTGGGCAAAACGCGATCAACACTTGGAAAACTAACTTGCACAAATAGGATTCGCAATGCTTCACAGTTTTGAATAAACTAGGTTACAATTAAGATTCTATAGGTACAATAGTCAAGTGCTGACTGTATAATCAGAAAGAAAGCTTCGTCAAACCACAGTACAGGATTCCAATGAGTCTTGAGCGGTTCACGAAGGGGGGACTAGAATGCAAATTTGTCCAAATTGCTCACACCACAATCGACCGGGCGTTGTATTCTGCGATAACTGTGGCGCAAGCCTCATCGGTGATTCGCCACTTAGCACCAAGAGCTTTGGCGGTCCCGGCACATCCCCGGAGATTGAGGAGATCGTTGCCTCGGCGGGGTCGGATGTCTTTGGCAAAGGCAAAGTGTTACGCCTTGAGATCGAAGGCGCAGAACCTGTGCTGCTGAAGCCCAAGCAGGAAACGGTCTTTGGGCGGCGCGACCCGGCTACAGGCTCAATGCCCGATGTTGACCTGACTCCCTTTGCTGGCTATCGCATGGGCGTGAGCCGCCGACATTCACTGATCAAGCAAAACGAAGTCGATGATAGCCTTGAGTTATGGGATCTCGGCAGTAGCAATGGTAGTTTCCTGAATGGTACACGCCTGAATGCTAACCGTCCTTACAAGATCCATGATGGGGACGAAATTCGTTTCGGGCAGATGGTCATGCACGTCTATTTCCAGAACGCGCCCGTAGAAAGTAGTGTCCCTGCCGACAATACTGATGCTTCGGGAACACCGAATGGCGCGAAGGAACCACCACAGACGACAGGCAAGTTTGACTCGGCGCTCTAAAAGGCTGAATTACACATCTCGCATCACCTCCCCTCGTCCTACCGACGTGTAGCGCTGCGTTTTTGGCTGGATCGCAGCGCAAAATGTCATTGGGCAGTAGACAATAAAAACAGGCTTCAAAAACCCACACGGTAAATCCTACGCTTTCAGAGAACCTCCTTCAATCCAACCCAATCCGCTCCGAGATTTTGCGCTATTGAATAAACTGAGGCAGCATTTCCGCTCATCCAATGCGCTTCTGATAGTGTGTTGGCTGGCTTATGTGGGCGGCAGATGCCGCACATTTTGGGGGATACTCCGCTTATGCCCAGTGCTGTACAAAAAGAATCGATTCGTCAGACAAGCACGATGGCGGCGCTCAAGTCGCCGTCGTTTCGGCTGTACTTCGCGGGTCAATTAGTCTCTGTGTCTGGAACGTGGATGCAGGCTATCGCGCAGCAGGTCGTCATCTATGACCTGACCAAATCGGAACTAGCGCTTGGGTTGGTCGCCTGTGCTCAGGGCATTCCCGCACTGCTCTTGACACCATTTGCGGGGATCGTTGTTGAGCGCTTTCCGCGCCGCCAAATTCTGGTAGGCACACAGTCCGCAATGATGTTACTAGCCTTTATCTTTGCAGCGCTGCAATTTACTCATACCACCCAGATCTGGCATATCGTTTTGCTGTCACTGGGGATCGGGGCGGCTAACGCACTAGATGCGCCTGCCCGTCAAGTTTTTGTAGTCGAGATGGTCGGACGCGAAAACCTAACCAGCGGGATCGTCCTCAATTCGATTGTGTTCAATTCGGCGCGTATCGTTGGCCCCGCGTTAGGTGGGTTGACTCTCAAGGCCTTTGGGCCAGCGTGGTGCTTCTTTCTGAACGGCCTAAGCTTCGTTGCCGTAATCATCAGTCTAATCGTGATGACCGTTCCACGAGTAGCGGTTCCTCCCGGACGAATGGGCTTTCTCAAGCCTATGCTCGAAGGGGTACAGTTTGCTCGAACTCACCCGGCAATCCGCCCACTATTACTATTGAGTCTTATGGGCAGTGTCTTTGGTTTAACTTTTGCAGTACTCATTCCTTCATATGCGGATCTGGTGCTCCACGATACCAGCGGCGGCACGGCGGCACTCTCCACTGCACAAGGGCTTGGCGCGGTACTGGCAGTCGTTGCCGTTGCCCGGATTTCGAATGGTAGCAAGGGCGGCAAAGCCCTGACGCTCTTTGCCTTTTTTGGGTTTCTATTTATGTTGCTGTTCGCGCTGAGCAACGGCTATCTGCTGCCGGCTGTCTTTGCAGCTGCCACCGGATTTTGCCTGATCGGACAATTTACGCTGACGAATACACTGCTACAGATGCAAGTGCCCGATGTATTCCGAGGCCGTGTATTGAGTCTATATACGCTCACCTTCTTTGGGTTTAGCCCGTTTGGTGGTCTAGCCATCGGTGCGGTTGCACAGCGTATTGGCACTGTTCAAGCGATTGCCGTGTGGGGCATTATCGGGTTGCTGCTGACTGCGGTGATCATGGTATATAACAGGCAACTGTGGGGATTACGTTGAGTGCTAACCATAGAGCAAGCTGTGTTAGCGATCTTTCGTGGCGAGTGTTGCGACAGCATCACGCCATAATGCTTCGTTGATACCCGGCTCAAAGGGAAAGTAGTAGCCAACGCGATCCAGTAAGCCTGTATAGCGTTCATAGACGCGCTGGGCAAGTTGCTCATGCGGGGCAACCACCGCGAATTCGTGCAGCATATCATCGGTGATAAGGTCTGACATCTCAGACCAGCGATTCTGGCGCGATAAGGTATTAAGCTGTGCGCCGATGGCTTGCCAGCCGTGTAGTTCAAGCACAGGTTGATAAGTTGGGGTGCTGCCATAAAACGCGATCTGCGCTTTGATTAACCCCTTGTTGGCTTCGATCTCTTGATCGGTTGCGCCTGTGACCACGAAGATCGCACAGGTAAGCTGGACATCCGCACGAGTGCGCCCCACGCTGACTGCACCCTGTGTGATATTGGGAAAAATCAACTCGTGGAGATAACGCACGGTATGGAACGGGTGAACGTGAAAACCCTGACACAATTCTCCGGCTAATTTGCACAAATAGGGATTTACCCCGGCAATGTAGATCGGAATATCAGGCGTGCGGATTGACCCCGGCGTAAAAAACGGAGTCATCAGGCTAAATTTGTAGAATTGACCATCGAACTTGAGTGGCACGTTGTACTGGAACGTATCCCAGATCGCCCGTAACGCTTGGATATATTCGCGCAAACGCGGGCCGGGGCTATCCCACACGCTGCTAAACCGTCGTGTGATATGCGCCTTGACCTGAGTGCCTAAGCCTAGCATAAATCGCCCATCGGATTGTTCCGCCAGATCCCACGCGAGTTGCGCCGTGATCATGGGACTTCGCGGAAAAGCGATGGCAATAGCCGTCCCAAGTTGGAGGCGACTGCTATGTTCAGCCGCCAACGTCAGCGGCAGGAAAGGGTTATGCGCTGTCTCGCTTGTCCACAAGCCGTCAAAGCCAAGCGACTCGGCGGCTTGTACGATAGCAGGCACATGCTTGAGGCTGGCAGGGGCAATGGTCGCATCGAATTTCATGAATCATTACCCTTGCATATCGCTTACCAGCCACTCGCCTTGAAGATGTCTTTCAAAAACGCTTTACGCTCATCGGCGGTCATCCGGCGCGGGCGCGAATAATCTTCTAACAAACCTGTGAACAGCACCGTACTGATATGCTTGCCCTTGTAGATGATCAGCTTATCAGCAAACATCTGGCGCGTCTGGAGAGAATCCATTTGGTCGAAGAACAAGTTGCCAATCCCGTAGTGGATAAACGCATTGCCCGTGAAGTTAAAACCTTGTGGGACATGCGCTTGTGATCCCATGACCAGATCTGCACCAAGGGTCGCGAACTTCTGGAAATAGGCGACTTGATCCAGTGTCGGATTGTACTGGTAAAATTCCTGATACTGAATCGTCATAATGACGACGTTCGCTACCGTCTTGAGGCGTGGAATCTCCTGCGCCAGAAAATCATCATTACAGCGTGCTGCGCCGGGGCGATCTGTCTTGGCCCACGCGGGCGCAGGCCCTACCGGGTTGCAGCCTATCAGTGCAATCGTATTGCCGTTGTTGGTCACGATTAGCGCTTTGCGGGCATCTTCTTCGTTACGTCCGCCGCCGAAGTACCCAACTTTGTTGGCATCATACAGATCTAGTGAATTAGAGAACGCGGGAGTCCCCCAATCGTTGACATGATTCCCGGTTAACTCAACAATGCTAAGGTGAATCGTTTTGAGCAGATCGAAGTAACTTTCCTTCGAGCAAAAGCGGATCTGGGTCGTGTTGGTGTACGATGGATCGGGATAAGGACAGTCTTTGGCAAAGGCAACTTCGTTACTGGTGTGAACCAGATCCGCATCCTGCATGAACGGCAGAATATCGCGGGCAGGCAGGGTAATCCCCTTCAGTTCCATCTGGTAGGCGGTGGCACGCCCCAGCGCCGTTACCCCCGTCATCACGAAAATGGTCATTCGTGAGAGATCGCGGTTCGTGGTAATCCACTTCCCATTTTGCTTGACTTCATTTTCAACCGCTACGACAAGCTGAGGGTCGCCGCTAAAGGCAAACGTTTGGATTAGCGGATATTTGTTTAGATCCAATTGGCGGTCAAAGACACTTGCACCGTCAAGGGTTAGCACCTTCATCGCCGGATCAAGTTTGTCGAAGGGTGCAAGCGCCCACGCCGCTGCACGATGCAACCATAACGTCGTGACAATCGCATCCGGCGGCACAACATCGATCCGCACCAGTGGTGAAGGGGGGCCAAACTGCTGCACCAGCCATGCTTGAATCGCTGAGGTAGTAACAAATTCGGGCGGTTGACCGCTTTCGCTCAATGAGGAGAGCGCACCTATTTCGCCCTGCCAATAACGTTGAATATCAGCCCATTTTACATCGTCGGTAGCCGTTGGAAAGGGGACGACAGGTGCGTAAATTCGCTGTGTAACGAGTCCACCAGATGGCGGCGCACTGACTAACTTCACCTGCGCCGCCGACGCTGATGACCACGCATAGCGCCCACTGGCAACCAGTGGATCGAGCGCTTCTTGGTATTCAGGCGGCACGTCCGGCGAAAGCCATAACTTGATCGTATTGGCGCTAGCAGTCGATGATAGGGTTGCTGCCAGCGCTTCCGTTGCGTTCGTTGGTTCAGCAAGCGGCGGAGTGGGAGTCGTTGAGAGTGGCACTTCTGTCGGGATGGGGCTAGGCGACGGCGCTAACGAGGGTGTGGCAGTGACCACAATGGTCACACGCCCAAAGCAGCCTGTTAGCAATCCCATCGTCAATGTGAGCAAAACAAGCCGAATTTTTTTATTGTTCATCGTGGTGGTTTGGGTGTGATCCTGATTGGTCAAGCCGTTTATGATATTTTCGTTGTAAGCGCTCCAGCCGTTTGTTTAACTCGATCTGTACGCCTTGCTGTTCAAATGAGCGCGGACGGGCAGCGTTGGCTTGCACTGCGGCTTCCGTCCATGAAATCGCCAGCGAAAAATCGCCTGTTGTCCACTCATGATACTTTGCCAGTTCGATCCGGGGAGCCGAGTCAAGCGGCGAGAGTGTCGCCAGCGCTTCCCACAGTGGCTCTGCATCAGAATGGCGATCTTGACGCTTGAGCATCGCCGCTAGCCCTTCCAGACAAGCGATATGTTGGGCATCGTGGCGGGCAGCTTTGAGGGCCGCCCAAAAAGTATTCTCGGCTTGCTCAGTCATATTCAATTGTTCGTACCAGCGGGCAAGGCTCAATAGATCGTCGTGCGGCAAGGCCATATCGGAGCGCGTGAAGGTATCACATAATGTGGTTGCCAATGTGACCATTGACAGCACATCCAGCAAATTGTGATACATCACACGGCGCATCTGACGTGCATCCCCGGTTTGCAGATATTCTTGATATAACTGCGGAATCAGCCAGCCGGGGACATCTTGCCCGGTACGCTGCACTCCTAAAATCGCACGTTCCAGCGAAGAAAGACGGCACGATTCAAGCCGCCGCTTCCACAGTCGCCGCGCTGGAAACAGGAGATCAAGGTTAGGCCAACGCTCCCCGTTCAAGCGCTGACGATTTAACGTGTAGCGCATCGAGAGCAAAGGCACATCGAAGGATCGCCCGTTGAACGTGACTAGCGCCTCATAGTGTTCCATCAGGTCACGGATCGCGTGGAGCATGGCAGGTTCTTCGGCAGGATCGCGCAGGAAATATTGGCGCACCTCGAAGCCGTCATCGGTGAATAGGCCAACACCGACCAGAAATACTAGTGTTCCCGCCCCAGCGTTTAACCCTGTTGTTTCGGTGTCGAGGAACAAACAGCGACGCGGATCAACCGTCGCCAAGCGTGGATCGCGGGTAAAAACCGCCGCCGCCGCCAGATTTTGCGTCAGCCATTGGTCGAGTATACCCTCACCGTGAGTCGTATCGGGCGGGTGCAATGTGCGTAGAAAGTAGCTAGCGCCTAGCGGTGTTTCGTGCAGATCGCCTTCATCTAAGGTGCGTGAGCCTTCGGGCGTGGGCGGAAGCTCCGCCGGACGAACCACAGGTCGAGTGGCAGCCCGTAAGCTGCGCAATCGGGTACGCAGATCGCTCATCTGGCAACTCCCATCGCTTGGGCATAGCGCACGATAATTGCCAGCGCGACGAGTACGAAGTCGTATAGGAAGTGTGCCACAATCGCCGTTGTAGTGTTGTATCTGCGCCGCAGCCACCCAAAGCCCAACCCAACCGCAAAGATCAACAGACTCGCTGGGGTTAGCACGTATTGGCTGTGGATCAGCGCGAATAACAGCGCCGTAGGCCACAGGCCAAACACGGGCTGCAACGCCCCGCGAAACGCGATCTCCTCACCAATCGCCGCCGTCGCCGCCAGCACAAAGCCCAGCATGAGCGTGTTCACACTGCCGCCGATCTCCTCGGAGAGAACGGTCTGCTGCTCAAAAACATCTTTGGGAGTGATGGCTTGCCATACCCCGCCGATGAAGAAGGCTAAACCATACAGGAAAAAAGCCATCGCCGCGCCCATCAGTAGTTCGGTCAAGGTCGGCGCACGCAGTCCAAGCCGCTGGAGTGTTGCCCCCAGACGGCGGCGCACACCGAGTCCTACGCCTATTGCCGCGAACAAGACGAAGATCCCGGCTTGTGTCCATAAACTGCGGGTCGTCACCCCGGAAAAGTTTTGCGCCAATCCTGCTAATCCGCCCGCCAAAATAAATTCCAGAATCGTATTGGCAAGCAGATAGAGACTGAAGATCAAGCCCGTCATCTGAGTCATCGAATTAGGGTCGAAGCCAGTGACCACGCCCGTCTCGGCGTTCGTCTCGTGACGAGGGAATATCGGCGCAATCAACCGCCGAAATTGACCGAATAGCAGCAGCGTCGCCAGTCCTGTAAAAACTAACGCTACCACGCTAGCCAATGTCGAGGCTTCTTTCGGTACATCGATCTGGTTGGAGGCAGTGGCATAGGTTACTAAAAACACGACGTTAATTAGCAGCAGGATAGCATACAGCGGCCCATGCAGCGACTTGCGCGTTTCCGCCAGATTGGCAAGGATCACGACCACAGCTAACCCAATGATGACTACAATGAGACGTTCGCTTCCTGCCACTATCCGATCCTTTTAGTTACGCTATCAGCATCTACTTGAGGCCAATGCAGTTGTCTATAGGGTAAGAATGACAATTATAGCGCGAACCACGAGCAACCGTGATCATATAGGCCAGCGGATTTCGCGATAGTCGGTGCAGCACGGCGCACCCATCGTATAGGCGACACGGCGGCTAGTCAGGTCTGCGACAGCCGACCACAAGGTTGTATGACCGCCCCTATGTCCGCACACCGCCGCGCCATGATCGCGCATCGTGGCTTGCATCGTGTCCAAAGGCTCGGACTCCAACTCGCGCCATATCGATGACTCCAGATAGGCGACTCGCTGCCGCGACACAAGCTGTTGTCGCCGCCGTGTCAACGGTGCCATATCCGGGTGACGATAGAAATTGCCGCAGGCGAGTATGTCATTTTCAGGATAGAGAATCCGCAAACGATCTGCATGACACTCAACCACCGCAAAACCACCGGGGTCGGCGATCAGATAGTTAAAACTGTGCAGATGTGGCATCATGGTGATCGTGTCCAGTGCTTCGCGAAGGGTGCTGCACGTTTCTAACAGAATACGCGGGATTAGATGAAATGGGATACCGGGTCGGACCATCTGCGACTGGTCGGAGAGGACGATATGCAGGCAGACGAACAAGCCCGCATCGTTTACGCCATCGTAGCGGCCTGCCGGGACGCTCCCACGCATCCCAACTGTAGGCCGCGATCTATCGGGGCGCAGCCGAATCCGTTGGCGGGTACGCTGTACTTCGTGAAAATCGTAGTTGCGCCCCACCACAACATGGCCGTTTGGGGTACGCCATGCCACACTGGTACAACCGCCGCCTTCGGGTGCAACAGGTGCAAGCACATTCCGCCCGCCAAGCCGCTGGCGACAGATCACGCGCAGCAAGTCATCATAGGCAAGACTCTGTCCGTCTGCGTGTCCCTGAATCTCATCCAACAAACCGGGGTGCAGCGCAGCGATCTCGCGGGAACAGGCTTCGGCAAATAATAGAGTCGGGGGTTCAGGCCACCATGCAGGCAGAGTAAAATCGGGACTGCCTCGCCCAATCGCCACTCCTATATCATAATGGTTGCCTGTCAGATCGAATGTCGTTTGATCAATACCGTTGATGATGTTCATATCAATCGAAGTTCAGTAAAAGTGATTTTATGTCGCAACGGATCTTCATTTTACCGCTAATCTTGCTGTTTATCGCGGTCACTGCTTGTGATCTTAGCAGTTCTGCGCCGCCAATACCCACTCCCACCGAAAACCCCGGCGGGCCAACTTTCGCGCCAATTGTGACGGTGACTCCGATTGGGCTAGTTACTACTTCTACAGCAACGGCCTGTGCAGAACAACCACTACTAGCAGCGGTGCGCTACGATCTCGATACCGATGTGAATATGGATACGCACAGCCTGATCACAATCCTCAAGGCGACCTATCGCAACGAAACGGATCAGCCCTTACCGCAGATTGTGTTCAATATCGAACCGAATCGCAAGCCCGATGTTTTCATGCTGACTCATGTAGATAGCACTGCCGCCATCCAACGCTACACCTTGAATGGGCCGCGTCTCGAAATCAACCTGAAAACACCACTCCCGGTTGGCTGTGAGGCAACTTTTACGCTGGCTTTTACCCTGCATCCAAGCCAGATCACGCAGTCATACATTGGCAATACGGGCTATTTTGGCTACACGGAACGACAGTTCAATCTGGGCGAATGGCTGCCAGAATTTGCACCGTTAATCAAAGGAGTATGGCAAACGCCCAAAGTCTGGGCAATTGGCGAATATACCGTATCTGCCCTGTCCGATTTTACGGCGACGGTCAAAGTTATTGGCAAAGACGCTGCCAAGTTCGATGTAGTAGGGCCGGGTGAGGTCGAACATCCCCATGCGGACACATGGCATTTCAAGATGTCTAGCGCTCGCACGTTCACCTTGAGTATCAGCGCCGCCCTGACTCGTTTGGATGCTCACAGCGACGTGGGGGTTAATATTGAATTTTACTACTTCACGCTTGATAAAAGCGCTGGTACGCCTGTTGTACCTGTCGGTGCAAAACACGCGCTCGAAACTGCCCGTACTGCCTTGAATACCTTTACGCCGATCTATGGCCCATTGCCCTACAAGCGATTGGTTATCATCGAAGGTGACTTTCCCGACGGCATGGAGTTCAGCGGGATGGTCTTTGTTAGCCAACACTGGTTTTCGCTATACACGGGGAGTCCTGATGCGTGGCTGACCCTAATTACGGCGCACGAAATTTTGCACCAATGGTGGTATTCACTGGTTGGCAGCGATCAAGGGGCTGCGCCGTTTCTGGATGAGGGCTTGGCGTTATACAGCGAAGTCGTTTATATGCAGGCGCAGTATCCAACTCTTGTGCCGTGGTGGTGGAACTTTCGTGTCAAGTCCTATGTACCACAAGGCTATGTCGATTCTGGTGTGTACGATTTTCAGAATCTACGGCTGTACATCAACGCGGTATATCTGCGCGGGGCGTTGATGCTTCAGGAGATCCGCGAGTCGATTGGCGATGAGGCGTTTTTCCAGTGGTTGCGAACCTATCGCACTGGGCAGGCTGGCAAGATTGCCACAGTGGTCGATTTGTGGCAGGCTATGTCGCCGGGCGATTACACGAAAACGGCGGCGATCCGCGCCAAGTATTTGCGGCTGCCCGATCCGCTGCATCTGGCTAGTGCGACAGCAGCACCAACAGCAGCGTCAACTGAGGCGTGCTGTGGATGAGCATTGGTAGCTTATCAACCACTGCGAGGAATTGCACCACACGTTTCGCGGATCACTAATTCGGTAGGGAGTACAATCCGATGCGGCGGCGTGACCTTGCCTTGAATAATGTCGATTAGCATGTGTGTGGCAATTGACCCCAGTTCGCGGATTGGCTGACGCATGGTCGTGAGGGCAGGATGCAAGGTCGAGGCCGTGTGCATATCGTCGAATCCGACCACTGCCACATCGTCTGGCACATTCAACCCTTGCTCGGCAAGCCCACGCATCGCTCCGATTGCCATCAGGTCATTACTAGCAAAAATGGCATCTATTCCCAATGGGATAAATTTCCGTGCGGCAAAATAACCTGAGTTTTCAGTGAAATCTCCTTGATCGACTAGCGCAGGATCAAACGGAATCTGACTAGCCTCTAAGGCAGTCCGATAGCCATCAAAGCGTTGACGTACCGCGATAATGTCATGTCGCCCTGTGATATGCGCTATCCGGCGACGACCCAGCCGAATGAGATGGTCGGTAGCAACACGCGCCGCTGCCAGATTATCAATATCCACCGTCGAAACTTCGCTCATGATTGTTGGCCCGATCATAACCAACGGCATCCGGCGCTCGTACAAACTACGGGGCAGCGTATCGTCTTGGATTGAGGAGATCAACACCGCGCCATCCATCAGTTTGTAGCCAAGAATGCGTTTATACATCCGCTGCGCTTCTTCGGCAGTAGACCCCGCCCACAGGGACATCACGTAATCAGAGTGACTAATCGCGCTCGAAATTCCGCCGAGCAGCACCGGAAAATAACCTCCCAAAAAGATCGGCTCTAACCCTTCTGGCGCAATCACGCCAATGACCTCGGTGCGTTGCCGCGCTAACATCCGTGCGGCCGCGTTCGGGTGAAAGCCTTCCCGTTCGATAATTTCCAACACCCGCTGACGTACCGCCTCACTCACGTAAGGGTGTTTATTGATCACACGTGAGACGGTAGCCCGCGAAACGCCCGCGAGTTGGGCAATCTCTTCCAGATTCATAACGATCCTCGGTGCTTAAAAAACAAACGGGGAATGAGTCGCACGGTAAAAAATTTCATATCAACTATGAATTCCTATAGTTTAAGGCCGATTCACGAAAACTGAAAACGCTCTCACAAACTAAAAATGTTATTATACCTGCGATATGCGGCCTATTTGAATTAAGGGACAATACATGTCTAAAACGTTTCCTGAAGATTTTTCGTGGGGGGTTGCCACCTCATCCTATCAGATCGAAGGGGCTGCTACCGAAGGCGGACGCGGCGAGTCGATTTGGGATCGCTTCTCGCACACACCGGGCAAAGTTCTCAATGGTGATACAGGCGACATCGCCTGCAATCATTACCATCTTTATCGCGATGATGTAAAGCTCATGGGGGAGTTAGGGGTTCTGGCGTACCGCTTTTCTATCGCGTGGTCGAGAGTGATCCCCGATGGTAAAGGGGAAGTTAACCAAGCCGGTTTGGATTTCTATGATCGTCTCGTAAATTCACTGTTAAGCGAAGGTATTGAGCCATTTGCCACACTCTACCATTGGGATTTGCCACAGGCATTGTACGAAGAAGGTGGCTGGCTAAACCGTACCACTGCCGATTATTTTGCCTACTATGCCGATGTGATCTCCCGACGGCTTGGCGACAGAGTTCATCACTGGATG
This sequence comes from Chloroflexota bacterium, assembly GCA_040007395.1. Lineage (GTDB taxonomy): Bacteria > Chloroflexota > Anaerolineae > Aggregatilineales > UBA2796 > DATGFK01. Next base: position 8,184 of record JBDTVG010000046.1, on the reverse strand, counting down.
ACCTTTAATGAGCCGCTGTGCGTTGCCATTCTAGGCCACGTTTCTGGCGAACACGCCCCCGGACACAAGGATAGCACTTTCGGCGAAGCGACTCAGGTTAACCATCATGTATATCTGGCACACGGCAAGGCGATCCCGGTTCTCCGTGCCAACAGCGGCCCAACCTGTCAAATAGGGATCGTGCTGAATATGTCACCTATCCACCCGGCAACTAACTCGGCGGCGGATGTTGCGGCTGCCTACCGTGCGGACGGCTTGAGCAATCGTTGGTTTGCCGATCCAATCTTCAAGGGAGAATATCCCACCGATATGTTGGCCTTGTTCGGGGAGTGTGGTCCCAAGATCGAACCCGGTGATATGGAGATTATCTCCACACCAATTGATATGCTAGGGCTGAACTATTACACTCGCAACGTCATTGCTGATGCGCCCGACGATCCGGGAATTATAAAGACCCGCAACGTTCATATTGAGCCAGCCGAATATACAACGATGGGGTGGGAAGTCTACCCCGACGGCCTATATGAACTGCTCGTGCGTGTCCAGCGGGATTACCATCCAGCGGCGATCTATATCACAGAAAACGGCTGTGCATCGGCTGATGAGCTAGATAAAGCTGGCAAAGTACACGATGAACAGCGGGTTAACTACTTGCGCAGCCATTTCGAAGCGGCTCATCGTGCGCTCAAAGATGGGGTTTCGTTAAAAGGCTATTTTGTCTGGTCGTTTATGGATAACTTCGAATGGAACTGGGGCTATGATCGACGTTTCGGAATTGTGTATATCGATTTTGCAACACAACAACGTACTCCGAAGGATAGCTTCCACTTTTACCAGCGGGTGATCCGTGATAACGCGCTGCCCGGTGCTTAACCTACCGGGCTAGGAACTTCCAACACGGCTTATTCAGATTTGTCGTTGCGGGGAACTTTGTCGTCGTCCATCAGTTCGGCCTCGACAGGTTCGCCGCTTTCGGCATCTTCAGCAATGGGGTGTAGCACGCTGACTTCGGGGGCCGGCAGTGAGCCAGCAGGCTCAAATCCCGCCAAACTCGCTGGATGACCGACCATCGTAATCTTGCCGTCAATAAATGCGCCATCTTCTGTCGTGATTGCGCTGGCTGAGATGTCGCCCCACACCCGACCCGTGCGGAGCAATTGAACTTTGTTCCCATGGACATTGCCCCGAACCGCCCCGGCGATCGAGACGTTTTTCGCCACCACATCCGCTGTAATCCGCGCAGCCTCACCGATCAGGACATTGCCTTCGATCTCCAAAGTACCCTCAAAAGTGCCATCGAGTCGGACATTGGCCTGACTCCTAAATTCACCTTTGAGGCTGGAATTTATCCCTAGTACCGTCTCGAAGCCAACTGGCTGGCGCGGTGGAGTTGTCGAGCTGCCAGAGGATTGCTGGTTATTGGTTGGTGTCGATGACACCGCTTGGGTTGTTTGTGTCTTACGCGCTCCAAACATACGCTACGCTCCTGTTGACTTTACGATACTATCCACAAACTATAACGCGCCTTGGCAACAATCGTCAATCATCCTTGATCACCTTTAAATAACGCTGGGTAGGTTGGCAACCAATCTCCCCAGCGCGGTCGCATTACAAGCGCTTTGATTTCAGCTAACGGTGGGCCTGCTCATGGCCTTGACCAGCGTTGGCCCTATCAGCCAAAATGCGCTTTCCCAAGCGTTTTGGCGTGGCTGCGACGGACAGTTTTGCCATCTATAGCCACCACTTGTCCCTCCGTTACCCGAAATACCCCTTCGACCCAACGGGCAAACCCCATTTGAAACGCTTCGGCATCCAATGCCGAAAAAATACGCCCAAAGGTGTCATGCGAAGGAATTCCGCCCGGCAACCTGAGAAAGCTTTTCAGCCACTCTTCTTTCAACGTGCCAAACGTTTCCACTTCTACCCACGATTCTGCCCCGGTGATGATGGCACAAATCGCAATGATAATTACTTCTATCCACAGATGCTCACAGCGTCCTTCTACGCACGGGTCGGGTATATCCCTAAAATACACCTCTAAACTCTCGTGTGTCGCGTTTTCCATCGTGATTGCTTCCTTAGGCCAAACCACTATTATTTCCCCTTTCCTATTTTGATGCGATGGCCCTGCTGAGGGGTAAGGTTTGACGACCTTGACCGCATAGACGATAATTAGATTGAAAGCTAAGAATCGTATTGTATTGGTGATGGGGTTATGCAACAAACACGGCAATTGATCCTTGAGGTGCTGCACGAGCAGGGTGAAGCGACTGTCGAGTTGTTGGTCAAGGCGCTTGCGGCACGTACCAACCACGATATTACCGCTGTCACCGTGCGTCACCATCTGGATGTACTCCGAAGTGAAGACCTGATCACGGCTCCGATAATTCGTCGGCGTAGTACGCCGGGTCGCCCACAGCATGTCTTTGCCCTCACCGAAAAAGCGATGGAACATTTCCCAAACAACTATCAAAATCTTGCCGAAAATCTACTCAATCAGATCAAAGCAACGTTGACACCGCCGCAGGTCAACGTGATTATCGAGCAGATTGCAGATAGCATGGTTGCCAACGCTGGTCTGCACAACCTGTCCTTCGATGTACGAATGGATCATGTCGTTGAGTATCTGAACAAGCAAGGTTACGACGCGCAGTGGGAAGCTTGTCCCGAAGGTTATATTCTACGCACACGCAATTGTCCCTATCGCAATCTGGCAAGTGACCACGAAGAGCTATGCGGGCTAGACTCACGGTTGATCACCGGGTTAACTGGGGTTATTCCGCGTCGTCTGGGGCGGATAGTGGAACACGACGAAAGCTGCGCTTACTTGATTCCGATCAAGCGAGCAATGGTAAATGAGTAGATATTAAGCTTATCGCGAATATTTTTTCTAATGCTCATCTGTTTTATTGACGATACTTTGCGTTTATGCTAAACTCGGTTAAAGTGTGAATAAATTGAATATACCTAGAGAGGATTGCACAGAAAATCATGGCAGACATAACCATTGACCAGATCGAACAAGTAGACAGCGATGTCATTGATACCCCGGTGATGTCCGTGACTCCCGGAGCCGCTGCCAAGATCAAGGAATTGTTGCAAGCCCGCGATATTCCTAACCATGCCCTGCGCGTTTTCGTGGCGGGTGGTGGTTGTTCTGGCCTGCAATATGGCATGGCCTTCGAGGAACGCCCGCAGGAATTTGACACACTAATTGAAACCGATGGCGTGCGCCTGCTGATCGACCCGACCAGCGCTATGTATGTTGGCGGCGCAACGATTGACTTTGTTGATAGTCTGATGGGTGGCGGGTTTCGCATCGACAATCCTAACGCGGTATCGTCTTGCGGCTGCGGTCACTCGTTCAAGACCAGCAGTGAAGGCAGTACTGAGGATGCTCATGCTGGCGGCGGCTGCTCTTGCCACTAATTCAGCAGTGTCTCACCCTAAAGCTAGTCATCTGCATTCCCTAAAGTGAGTGCAGTCCCACAGACCTGATAGCTATCCAAGTGGCTGATCAGGTCTGTTGCTATCAACACTAGCAGTGACTTAGCCCAACGAGTAAGCTAATAAGTGGGCAGGTATTTGCTAAGTTCCCAGCCCGTGACTTCGAGGCGGTAATCGTCCCACTCTTGCCGCTTGGCGCTAACAAATCGCTCATAGGTGTGTGGGCCAAGGGCATCACGGATAACTGGATCGGCATCCAATGCTTCGAGCGCTTCCTGTAGTGATTCAGGCAAATTGCTGAGACTGCTGCGCCGTTCGTCATCCATCAAATAAAGGTTTTCGTCAGTAGCGTCTGGCACTGGCAGTTCCCGCCGGATGCCATCCAGACCCGCCGCCAACATCACCGCAAAAGCCAAATATGGATTGCAGCTTGGATCGGGGCAGCGCAGTTCAATACGGGTCGATTGTTCTTCGTGAGCACGCGGCACCCGAATCATTGCTGAACGGTTAATACGCGCCCAACTGACAAAAACAGGCGCTTCATAGCCTGCTACCAACCGCTTGTAGGAGTTGACCAACGGCGCGAGTACGGCACACATTCCGCGTGCATGAGCCAACTGTCCCGCGATAAAATGTTTGGCAATCTGTGACAGCCCGTGTGGATCGCCGGGGTCGGCAAAGGCATTTGTCCCGCTGGCCTTGTAGAGCAGACTCTGATGGACGTGCATTCCGCTGCCACTGGTACCGCGTATTGGTTTGGGAATAAAAGTTGCATACAGGTTATTCTGTTGGGCGATGATCTTCATTACAGTGCGGAATGTCACTGCCTGATCGGCTGTGCATAATGCCTCACCATAGCGGAAATCGATCTCGTGTTGACCTGTCGCGACTTCGTGGTGCATTGCTTCCACTTCAATACCGAAGGCCGCAAGGTTGCCAACCATTTTGCGGCGTAGCCCCGCTGCCAGATCGGTCGGCACATCAAAATAACCTGCGCTATCCTGTGGCAGCGGTGGAAGAATTCCCCCGTTATCGTTCAGCCTAAGCAAGAAAAATTCCAGTTCTGGTCCAGTCTGATACACAAGACCCATGTGGTCAGCTTCTTCGAGCGCCCGCTTCAAGACATAACGCGGATCACCGAGAAAGGGCTGTCCATTAGGGGTATAAACGTCGCAAATGAGGCGGGCGGTGGCTTCCTCACCAGAAAGCCAAGGCAGCACGGCAAAAGTCGAGAGATCCGGCGTGAGATACATATCGCTTTCAGCGATTCGGGCAAAGCCTTCGACGGATGAGCCGTCGAACCAGATTCCATGTTCCAATGCTGCTGAAAGCTGCGTGGAAGGGATAGTCACATTTTTGACCATACCCACCACATCGGTAAATTGTAGATCGATAAATTTTATGTGGAGGGTTTCAACACGTTCAAGAAGTTCGTGTTTGTCAGGCATTAGTTCAGCGGTCTCCCCAGTGTTTGTGCCGCTAACCCAATAATCACAATGATCACCATCACGAGAATGATAGAGGCGATAAGTTTGGCAGTGCTGCTGCGCCAAAAGGGAACTACAGTAACAGGCCCGGTTGCTTTTTCCAAAATGGAAATATCAACCCGATCTGGGTGATCGAGCGCATCAATGAAGGCCGCCAGATTAGAGTAACGATCTTCCGGGTTACGCTGTAGGGTTTTGGCAACGATGGCTGCAAGCTGCGGCGAAACCTCAGGACGTTCTTGATCCAAGCGGGGAATCGCGCCTTGCAAGTGCTGCGCCATCACCGCGAGATTGTTATCCCCGGTGAAAGGGGTCTTTCCGGTGAGCAGTTCATAGAGCATCGTACCAATAGCATATTGGTCGGTGCGTTCATCACCGCGCTGCCCCTCGATCTGTTCAGGAGCCATATAATCGGGAGTCCCGCCCGTATTAGAGAGGTTGGCATAAGTCACGCGCCGCGAATCTTTGGTCAAGGCCAAGCCAAAATCAAGGATAACTGGCTGACCGTCTGATCTGATCAGAATATTCTCTGGCTTTAAATCGCGGTGGATAACCCCGTTCTGATGGCAGTACATCATGCCATCCGCAATCTTGCGGATCAAGGTTAGCGCCTCGTCAATGGGCAAGGGCGCTTTGGAATCTATCAGATCCCGCATCGACTGGCCTTCCACCAGTTCGGTGACAAGGTACGGCGTGCGGTTAAACTGACCTGATTCAAGCCCCGCCTGAATAGCTGGGTGCTTGAGAGTTCGCATCACTTCCAATTCGCGCTGGAAGCGTTCGTACTGGGCCATATCGCCGATCATATACTTGTTAGGAATCTTGAGTGCAACTTCACGCCCATGTAGCAAGTCGTAGGCGCGATAAATATCGCTCATGCCACCTTGAGCCATGTGCATCCGAATTTGGAAGTGGTCGAACTGATCGCCGATTTGTAACATCATAGTGGTGGATTATAAACTGCGGTGCTGTACTGCGCAATCGTGATTTTGGTCAAGATCTATCGGAAAATCGACTGCGAAGTCGTTGGGGAAGCCCCCAAACACGCGCAGGCGCTGCCGTTGGGGCTTCGGCAAGCTGTTCAGCGTAAACCGTCAGCACCGAAACGTTATCGTCGCTGTCACGATCCATCGCCAAATCCACCAACTGCTGACTCAACGAATCGAGACTAGAGGCAGCCGAAGCCATTTGTGCAAATTCATCATCTTCGATCATTGCCCAAACGCCGTCAGTACACAGGATAAGAATATCACCTTGCTTCAACGGAACGGTAGCGATGTCTGGTTGGATAAACAGGCCAATGCCAAGCGCTCGTTCCAGTGATGATCGTTGCGCGTGAGTCCGCACTTTATCGGGGGAAAGAACATGCATCCGCACCAGTTCACCAACAGTCGTATGATCGTTGGTCAAGCAAGTCGCCTTCCCATTGCGGATCAGGTAGGCACGACTGTCACCCACATGAGCAATATGCAACTGGTTGCCCATCAGACTAACAGCGGTCAGCGTGGTCCCCATCCGGTGAACATTTAAGCGCTGCGCTTCCTGATAGATACTCAGGTTGGCATCCTGTACCCCGCGACGCATAGCTTGCGGGATCTGACCGGGTTTGGTGCTATGAACCGTATTGAAGAAGGTTTCGAGCGCAAGTGTACTAGCCACACCACCGTGAGAATAACCGCCCATACCGTCGGCAATCGCATACAACTGCCCACAGATCTCGTTGAGTGTGTCATCGGGTTTGCACGCCCGCACTGCGTCCTGATTATCCTCACGAACTTTCCCTACATGGCTCAGTGCGTAGCTGTCAATCCTTGGAGCATCGGTTGTCATATGGCCCTCACCTATAAATACGAACAGGAAGGAGAAATAACTTTCCCCTCCCTGCGATATACGGTTAGTTGTCGAACGTTTGAATGTTAATCTGTACCGCCCATTGCCCTCGCCGAAGGAATAATTGGCATCCCAGTCTGACGACTATTGATGACGAAATATACTACCGCGACCACTAACCAAAGTCCAGAAATCGCCAAAGCCAGCACTGTTGCTTGCGTCGTTGTACCACCCGTTGTCAAGCCGATGATGAAGATCGCGCCGACCATAATGATATTGCCGATCAATCCCAAGATAGGAATGATCGCATGGGTCATGAAATTAAAGGCATTTGTCCCTACGAAAGCGACAATCGTAATGGCGCAGATCATCCCATATAACACGAACGTACCGAGATTGGAAGCCAGCGTGATCCCTGTAAGGGCTACTACGTTGACCACACCAATCGCACCGATAATCGCGGAGACAATAACCATGATCACGATGCCCATGTGTGGCGTAGCATATTTGCCATGCAGCAGCCCCATGATGTCGGGCATTTCACGATCTTGCGCCATGGCAAAGCTGATGCGGACACCCGTATTCATGGCTGCCAGCGTTGTTCCGAGAATAGCAATTGCAACGGTGATTGCCAGAATAATCATCAAGGCTTGACCGTTGCCACCCAACATGGCATTACCGACTTGCACAGCCAGATCACCGATAGGTGCCCCGGATGCACCAGCCGCCGAAATCCCTGTCAGGACAGTACCATCAGTGGCGGTAAAGGTCAGTTTGCTGCTGAGCGCATAGTTGGCGGCGAAGTATTCAAACAAGTAGGCGAAGATACCCTGAATAACCAGCGACAGGATTACGCCACGCGGAATATCTTTGGTTGGGTTTTTCGCTTCGGCGGCGAGAGCAGTCGAAGACTCAAAGCCCACCAAAATCAGGATAGCAATCGTAGATTGGAACAGCAGTCCAGCGAAGTTGTGCGGCAGGACAATCGAACTCGGTACGGAATGGAACCATTCATTCGAGGCAATGCCAAGCGGATTGTTAAGGCGGAAGAGGATGCACAGGATACTGAAGATCACCAGCGCGACCAACTGTATAACGTTAATGGCAATCGCCACATTCGTGGAGCCGCTAATGCCGCGCCATGCAATCGCGCCGACCAACGCCGCGAAGACGATACAGATCACAATCTGGGCTGGGGTGGTCAGCGCAATACCGAACACGCCTGCGATATAAGTCAATAGGATGCCCATGAACGCGACCATCACGCCGGGGTACACCCAGTAAAACAGATGCGCTGCCCAACTAAGCATGTGACGAAGCGCTGTGTCGCGCTGGTAAGGTAAAATGAAGCTCCACAATTCAATGCGCCCGCGTGGCGCTGCGCAGGAGCATGCATGCCATGGCAAGCGTCCAGAGTGAA
>JBDTVG010000045.1:0-13488 GCA_040007395.1 Chloroflexota bacterium | reverse complement strand
CCCTTGCTTTTAGTATAGCCGTTTCCTTTAACTCCTATCTGATCTGACCACTAGCTTGCTCCAAAATATCATGGAACACGATTGGGCCAGATGCGAAGGCATACTTGAAGCATTACTTGAGCAAATGAAGATACCCGATGCTATCAAAGTCGCATTGGAGCAAGTAAAAGCCTATTTGCCAACATTTGAGTACTATCACCCAGAAGTTACGTGGTCGCGCGAACTGCTCAACTTAATGGAAAGCGGTCAAGTTATCGAGCGACCAGCTTCTTTTCCAGTATATGGCGAAGGCTTTCCTAGTCCGGGTTCAAATGGTTTCATAGAAGCCTTAGCTTTAGTCAAAAGTGCAATACGTCATCAACATGAACCTCAAGTATGCATTGATCTAGCAAGTGGTGCGATTGCCAATTCTATTGGCGCTAGACGTTATGAATATTGGGCCAGAAAATACCCCTCAGATTGGGATATATCGCTTAGGCTAGATGCTGGCGAGGAAAATTTGCCTCCTATGGAGTCACAATACTTGAGAGACCCGCAGGTGCAGAAGTACACTGAAGATCTGTGGACATTGCTTGCCAATATTATCCAAGATAGATTGGAGGTGTAAGGAGACTTCGTTTATCTGACAATCTACGAACTGATTCAGGCTATTGAAGCCAAGAGCGACAGCGGTATAGAAAAGCCACATTTACCAATTGCATTGAGTGCCACAATAAATTTCGCCTTGAATCTCTTTCATACCTCTATTTGGCTTCTAACAAGTATTTGCTAAATCGCTTTGTCTCTCCCAAGAGAAAGAGAGAAATGGCGGGTTTGTCAGTCCCTCTCTTTTGGGAGAGGGACTTTGGACGAGGGTGCTCTTAACGTCTATTCTTCCAGCGTGCTGATGTCGCCTTCGGGCTGGCCTGTAGCACGTGCCTTCAACACCCGCCGCATGATCTTACCGCTGCGAGTCTTGGGTAGCGCCGTCACAAACTCGATCTTAGAGGGAACGGCAATCGGGCCGATCTCGTGGCGAATGTGATCCTTGAGCGTTTCCTCAAGCTGTGGCGACGGTTCAAAGCCGTTTCGCAGGATGCAGTAGGCATAGATGATATTGCCGCGCAGTTCGTGGGGCAGGCCAATCGCGGCGGCTTCGGCAACTGCTGGATGGCTGACCAAGCCGCTTTCCACCTCTGCCTTGCCAAGCCGATAGCCACTGACCTTGATCACGTCATCGATGCGCCCGATGATCCAGATGTCGCCGTCTTTGTCGCGACGAGCCGAGTCGCCTGCCAAGGGCGGGTGACATTGTTTATCGCCCAAGCCCAAGAGAAACTTAACCTCGCGATGTGCGACTTCGAGTTCCCAGCATTGCCAAGCCCAAGTCAGCAATAGCCAACTCCCGTTAAAAAAACGTTGCACCCGATGGATGCCTACCTTCCACGGCGGATTACGCGGATATTTCAGCCACGCGCTGCCTTCCAATTTCTGACTATCGCACGGTACTTGGGTGCAATCCCCACCGATGATATACACCGCCGCCCCCCACGTGTGCCAGCGTCTGCTGGACCATTACCTACCCAGCCCGCTCCGCCATGCAGCGTGGCAGATGCTGAAACCGCCGATACCTTGCTCCCCAGTCTTCTTCCACCAAACCCAGCGCCCTCAGTAAATCCGTCACCCGATGCGGCTTAAACGCGAAGATTTCGCCCAACACCAGTCCCATGGCCCGCCAATACACCCGCTCAATATCCCGCGGTGCGCCTCCAAGAGTAGCAACATTCCATTGATTAATTCGCCACTGTACGCCATTATTTCCTCGATTGGTTTCTGTGGACTTTTGCTCGTAACCTAAGCCTAACAGAAGCCAATCGCTTTTTCGAAATCAGCCAAAACTTACCCTTGAAAGTGCCCATAGCCCTCGGCTACGTAGTGGAGAGGAATTTAGGGTGAGGACGATTTTGATGCACTGCTCTGATGATAAGCGGCTTTGCCAATGCTCTGGTAGGATATTAGGATGATTAATTCACCTTACGCACGACTATTTTATGCTAGATGGTCCTCACCCCCGGCCCTCTCCCGCAGGCGAGGGGAGCAAGATCAGTCTGGTGGAAAGTCCCTCGCCTATGGGAGAGAGATTTAGGGTGAGGGCTGTTTTGCCTAAAAACACCTTCTGCGTAACGTGAGTTATTAAGATGATTGGCTATCAAGGTGCGACTTACTTTTTTAGGTCTCGCCACAGCTGGATAACGAGGGATCATGACAAGTATACGCGATGTCGCTAACAAGGCCGGGGTTGCCCCAATTACCGTCTCACGGGTTATTAATAATGCAGGGTACGTGAGCGCCGAAACCCGCCACCGGGTCGAAGCCGCCATTGCTGAACTGCAATATATTCCCAACAAACTCGCGCAAAGCCTGCGCTTCAAGAAAACCAGCACGCTAGCGTTGGTTGTCTCCGACATTACTAACCCGTTCTGGACAACAGTCACGCGGGGCGTGGAAGACGCTGCCAGCAAATACAATTACAGCGTGATGCTGTGCAACACGGATGAGAACCGCGCCAAACAGAATAATTATGTGCGCTTGTTGTTGGAGCGGCAGACCGATGGCTTTTTGCTAGTCCCTGCTTATTCCAGCCCAGAGACGATTGAAGCTATTCAGAGTCAGGGTGTGCCGCTGGTGCTCTTGGATCGTCGCGTTCCAGATGTACAGGTCGATGTCGTCCGGGGCGATTCGGTGGGCGGAGCCTATCAACTGATAGATTACCTGATTAGCTTAGGCCACCGGCGGATCGCCATGCTGACTGGCCCAGAACATCTATCGAGTAGTACGGAACGTGTTCGCGGTTACAAGCAGGCGTGCTCCACCTTTGGGGTTGAGATCGATCCTTCGCTGATTATTTTTGGCGAGTTCAGGCAAGACAGCGGCTTCGACATGACTCAGCAGATTCTGGAGATGTCGGCAAGGCCAACCGCGATTTTTGCCGGCAACAATTTTATCGCTATTGGAGTCCTGAAGGCATTGCACGAGGCGGGAATCCATGTCCCTGACTCGATCTCTGTCGTGTGCTTTGACGATCTCCCGCTCATGCTGGTCATCGATCCTTTTCTGACGGTGGCGGTTCAGCCAGCCTACGACATGGGCTATCAGGCGACAGAACTGCTGCTCGCGAAAATCAATGGCGAGCAGCTATCCGATAACCGCGACATCATCCTGCCGACTGAACTGATCATCCGCCAATCCTGTCGAGCGATTAGTCCGAATAGCACCCACGCCTAGCGAAAACCGATTTGACATGCACCCATTTTGGGCATAGAATTTTATCTGGTATGCGTACCACACACCCCAGTTAGTGCGGCAAATAATATTGTTATTTTAACAACTAGGTGAAATGAGAATCATTTGATGCGTTATCGAGAACTTGGTAATACTGGGTTAAAAACATCTATCATAGGTTATGGTGCATCGCCTTTGGGCGGTGTCTTTGGTGAAGTTCAACAAGATCAGGCAACTCGCGCCGTCCATACCGCGCTTGAGCTTGGCATTAACTATTTTGATGTTGCGCCCTACTATGGAGCAACCAAAGCCGAAACCGTGCTGGGCACTGCGTTGAAGGGTATCCAGCGCGATAGCTATATTTTGGCAACCAAAGTCGGGCGCTATGGCTCCGGCAATTTCGACTATTCAGCGGCACGAGTCAAGTCCAGCGTTGATGAAAGCCTGAGCCGCTTACAGGTCGATTATCTGGATATTATTCAGTGCCATGATATAGAGTTCAGTTCCCCCGATCAAATTGTCGATGAAACGCTGCCCGCCCTGCGCGAGATCCAAAAGCAGGGCAAGGTGCGTTTCGTCGGGATTACTGGCTTACTGCTGACGAATTTCCCCGTAATTCTAGATCGGACTGCCGTTGATTTGATTCTGAGCTTTTGCCATTACTGCCTGAACGATACCAGCTTGGAGCGCATTATCCCATACCTGCAATCGAAGCAGGTTGGTATAGTCAATGCGTCGCCGTTTTCGATGGGACTGCTGACGATGCAGGGGCCGCCGAGTTGGCATCCTGCGTCCGATGCCATTAAACAGGCCGCCGCCGCCGCACGGGCTTTTTGTGAGCACAAAGGGGTGGATCTTGCCCAAGTTGCCTTTCAGTTCAGTCTGGCGAACCCCGATGTGGCGACGACTGTCGTGGGTCTTGCTGACGCGGAAATCGTCGCCAAAAATGTGCGGTGGTTGGATACTCCGCTAGATGAGCAGTTGTTAACTGAAGCGCTAGCTATTTTAGCCCCTGTCCATAACGAAACGTGGTCAAATACCTGATCATGTCAGTCAACTTTTCACTGGATTGCACTGTCTGTGTGAGGCAATGAGGTAACACTTTGAACGCTATTTCCTTTCCCGAACCCAAGAAAATCGACATCATTTCGATTGCCGAACCGCGCTTGAATGCCGAAGATGTATTGATAGCGGTGCAGTTTGTCGGCCTGTGTGGCACCGACCTGAACGTGTATCGCGGCTCCTTCCCGTTAGTGTCATACCCACGCATCCCCGGACATGAGATCAGCGCCACAATCATCGCCAAAGGGGATCGCGTCCCGGCGGCGCTGCAAGAGGGCGCACAGGTCATGGTTTCGCCCTATTCGGAGTGCGGGCTGTGTCCGGCGTGCCGTGCGGGTCGCCCCAACTGCTGCCAGTTCAATCAAACATTGGGTGTGCAGCGTGACGGAGCTATGACTCCGCATTTTGCCATCCATTACAGCAAAATCTACACTAGCAAAATCCTCTCCCTACAAGAATTGGCGTTGGTCGAGCCGATGAGCGTGGGCTACCATGCCGCCAATCGTGGTCGTGTGTCCGAGATAGATACTGTACTGGTGATGGGTTCTGGCGCGGTAGGCATCGGCGCGATTAGTGCGGCGGCACGCAAGGGCGCAACGGTTATCGCGACGGACATTGACGACACCAAATTGGCAACCGCCCGCAAATTCGGAGCCAAGCACACCATAAACTCAACCAAAGAAGATGTCCTCTCGGTAGTTCACCAGTTGACTAACGGTGAAGGCGTGAGTGTTGCCATTGAAGCGATTGGCTTGCCCGCAACGTTCCGGTTGGCAGTCGAGGCAGCGGCCTTTGCTGGACGAGTCGTTTATATCGGCTACACCAAGCAAGATGTCGCCTATAACACGCAGGATTTTGTGCGGAAGGAACTCGATATTCTCGGTTCGCGCAATGCGTTGCGGGTGTTCCCCGCCGTGATAAAAATGATGGAAGAAAAGACCTTCCCGTTTCTAGATCTCGTCACACAGATCTACCCATTTGACCAAGCACCCCAAGCCTTCCATGACTGGGACAGTGCGCCGGGTCAATTCAGCAAGATCCTGATCGACGTTCGCCAGTAAGTAGCGGCTGGTAATCCTCACCCCAAGCCCCTCTCCACCTTGTAGCGAGGGGAATCAAGCAGCGTTTGGAAGTCCCTCTCCGCTCCGTAGAGAGGGATTTAGGGTAGAGGACATAGGCTGGGGTCAAATGGTCAAATTGGTTACATCCGCTGGGTTATGCTAGAATGGCTCGGCAACGGCAACCATCCTCGCGAGAGTCCAATTGACTATTTCAGACTCCAAGTCCCTTGACGAGACTCCCTATATCCCCATCCGAACCAGACTTCAACCGAGTCATGGGTGGGTATCGCTGCGCTTGGGCGAACTCTGGAAATATCGCGAACTGCTGTTTTTCCTGACATGGCGCGACATCAGTGTGCGCTACAAGCAAACGATTCTAGGCGCGGCGTGGGCGATCATCCAACCATTTTTCACGATGGTCGTGTTCAGTATCTTTTTTGGGCAGTTGGCGAAAGTGCCGTCGGATGGCATTCCGTATCCGCTGTTTGCCTACGCCGCACTCGTTCCTTGGACATTCTTTGCCAACGGCCTGCAAAATTCGAGCGATAGTCTGGTCGGCAGTGCCAACCTGATCACGAAGGTGTACTTCCCCCGGCTTATCATTCCGGCGGCGGCGGTGGGTGCGGGCATCGTCGATTTCATCTTGGCGTTTGTCGTGCTGTTGGCCTTGATGCTGTTTTACGGGCGCATCCCAACCATTAACATCATTTGGCTGCCTGCCTTTATCCTGCTGGCGCTGGCGACAGCCTTAGCAGTGGGCTTGTGGCTGTCTGCGCTCAATGTGTACTTTCGCGATGTGCGCTATGTGATCCCCTTCCTGATTCAATTCTGGCTGTTTGCTACGCCGATAGCCTATTCCAGTTCACTGATCCAGAACAATGTGCTGCGGACACTGTACGGGATCAATCCAATGGTCGGCGTGGTCGAGGGCTTCCGCTGGGCGCTGTTGGGGACAACCAACATTCAGATCCTCAATCCGTTCGACTTGCTCACGAACAGCGGTTTCCATGCCGCTGTGCAGCAGACAAGCAGCGCTCCCGGCCCGATTATTCTGGTCTCGACGCTGGTCGTGTTTCTGCTGTTGATTAGCGGTGCGCTGTACTTCCGACGCATGGAAACCACCTTTGCCGATGTCATCTGAGCGATGAAGCGCGTCTTCATCCCTGTAATTGGGCTGTGCCTCGTTTTTTCGTGCTTAATTAGCGGCATTATTTTGTGGAGAACAAATACATCGTCACAAGCGGCGGTGTGTTTGCAGTTCATGAGTTCTGAAAATTATGGGGTTTTGTATCGCAATCTATTAGATACAGACGCGAATATGTCCATAAAGCTCGGTAATATTTCCATTTTTGACTTTGTTAAACCTGTGTCCGTGAATGGCGATCATAAAATCGTGACACACTATCATTTTCGCTATGGGTGGCCTATTGTCTCTTCGACAGTGGTTGAAAACAGCAGCGCAGGGACACAAAGTAAACTCCCCAAAGCCATTACCGACAATGAAGTGCGTTGGTCATCCGATGGCAAGCAGCTTGCCTACTACTCTCAAGATGAGAATAAAGCGTCGTTTCTGGTGATGGCAAATGCCGATGGCAGCTTCAGCCACGTCTTTCCATTACCTTCGATGATCGGTGCAGTTTACTTCGAGTGGTCACCGGATAATCTATATCTCGTTATCGGTGATTATTTTTCTCAAGCGCTCGTTCGGGCTTCTGATAACCAGATCCAGATGTTCAGTCCTTCCCGTGTTGATGCTGTACAGTGGTCCCCTCAAGGGCATCAGTTAGGGTATCTATTTAGCACCACAATGAATTTGGCAGATCAGTTAAATATCCTTAACCCCGATACGGGCAGCCAATTGAAATTTGCCCAACCCACTGGGAGCTATTGGTGGGAAGGCCGTATCTTGTGGTCGCCGGATATGCGCTATATCGCGGTGGTTGGCTGGGACGACAGCCTCATTGATGTTTTTGGACAAGATGGTTCGACCACCCATATTGCCGCTGCTGGTGGGGACGACACGAGCCTCTCTGCCAATTGGCTGATGGATACAGAAAGCTTCATTTTTGTGACCGATCAGAAAGAATTGATAGCCTACCATGCGGATACTGGTAAATATGAGACCCTTGCAACTAATTTTATGAGCAGAGGTATTGTACTAAAAGCGTTACTCACGTCGGATAAGCAAGGCATTATTTTTGCTCAGAAACAAGGGACTAAGAATGCTATCGTCAAACTTGACCTTCAACATAAACGTCTCGTCTCGCTGATGAGCAATCTGGATAATGTGCTGGAATTGTATGTGGTTCCGGGAACGGTGAAATTGGTCGCTGTTGTCTATACCGCTGGAAAAGTTGATGTTTTTATTATCGATATAGAGACGCAGCAAGCTCAACTGGTCTTGACTGATTTACACAGCGCTAACGTTGTACGGAGTTGGTTGGATAAAGGAGTCATCTCGTTAGCGTGGTCGTTGCCTGCTGGCAGTTTCGGTTGGGACAGTTACGACCCGTTGACTGGGAATCGATTTTATCGATTTCTAGGCCCTTCAGAAATAAGGGGGATAAACTTCGCGTATTTTCCATCGGATATTGTGCCGATCTGGTCACCAGACCATCGATATGCGGTGATAACGGGTTCCAATACGGACGATAATCAATTGGCTTTTATCGTTTCGAGTGATGGGAAGTTTTCACAGCAGATCTATCATGCGAATCTCTTTACCTTTGATGGAAGACACATGTTATGGTCGCCCGATAGCTCAAAAGTAGCGGTGATGGTTAACATCGGTGGGAAATGGCAAGTCGAGCTATATACGGCTGAGGGGAAACCTTTGGCAGTGATCGACAATTCTGTGGCACCAGAATATTTGGCGTGGACGGCGTGTGAGCCTTAGCTTGCTTCTGGGCGGTAGCCATTGCAAAATTGGTGACCAAATAATTTCGTTCCCCACTATCTGAGTTAGCCGTGCTTGTACTCCATTTCGACTAACTGTACGGCGTGCTAGCGGTTGAAACCGATATACATGGTCACTTCACCAAGGGAGGAGATAGCCTGTTAAGTGCGTTGGTATCTCACACCGGGAGCGCTCTGAGCAACGCGCAGCTTTTCGAGCGCCTGCAACACAGCAAATTCTTTCGTCAGACTGCACACTTCACCAAAATACTCAAAAGTTGCACGAAAAAATCTAGACAAAGTAAACAAAAAAAGTTGTAAAACGTTGTCTACCCTGCCTAAAGACAGTTTAGCCAGTTAGTGATATTCTGCACTTATACTATTCCCTTTGTTGGTCAAAAATAAATTTATAAAACTTAGATGATACCAGCCATGATCACGGTGAATGATCCGATCATCTCTGTTGGTCGCCCCTAATCATTTAAGGTCAGACCAGCCCAAACAATAAATTTGGTAACAATTTCGCCCACGCGGGCGTTGGTAGCAGGAGAGCATCTATATGTCTATCTTTCCCCCCTCTGAGGAGAATGAGCGCCCGTACCTTGATGAGCATGATTCGTGTGCCTTGATCGCGAATGTGCGTAAGGCAGGCCGCCCGACACATGGCAACGTCAAACGCACGTTAGCGGCGTTAGGCCGTATGGGTCATCGGACGGGCGAAGTTTCTGGCGAAGGTGACGGATGTGGCCTGCTCACCGATATTCCACGTACTATCTGGGCGCGGACGCTCAACGATATTCAGCAGCGCGGCGAACTCGCCAACGATCCGCACTTCTTTGTCATGCACCTGTTCCTTCCCCGAACGAATACCGGCGCGATTGTTGAGCAAATTACTGAACAGGCGCAGCTTTCCGTATTGCAAATCCTGTACAGCGCCGCCGGACAAACGCGCCCGGAGATGCTTGGCCCGTTGGCGCGCGCTCAGGAGCCTGTTTTCTGGCAGATTGCAGGCTATGCGCCGGGGCGGGAGACACGCGACGCGAACGCACGACTCTTTGAATTCCAGAAGCAGATCGAACATGAACTGCCGATTCACGTCGTAAGCTGTAGCACGCATACGGTTGTCTATAAAGTACGCGGTCATGCCGACACACTGTACAAGTATTATCCTGACTTGCGCGACCCCGAATTTGAATCCGCCATTACGATTGGTCACTCCCGCTACAGCACGAATACCGAAACCGCCTTTGAACGGGTGCAACCCTTTTCGCTGCTAGGCCACAACGGCGAGATCAACACCATTGCGCGGCTCCGTCAAGAAGCCCGGATGCTGGGCGCACAGGTGGGTCATACTAGCTCCGACTCGCAAGACCTCAACCGCCTGATCGAGACATTAATTCACACCTACGGGTTTACGCTGCTCGAAGCGATGGAGATTGTGCTGCCGCCTGTTCCTTCCGAAGCGGCGGCGCTTACCGCCGAACAACAACCGCTGTATTATCGCTATCGCATGGGCTGGGGGCCGTTTGCCCAAGGGCCAGCCGGACTCGTCACGCGCTACGGCGACGAGTGCGTGTTCAGCGTCGATGCGATGGGCTTGCGTCCATTGTGGACAGGCGAAACCGAAAAAGACTACTACTTCTCCTCAGAGCAAGGCGTTGTGCCACTTGAACAGAATATCCGCGATCCGCGTCCGCTTGGCCCCGGCGAAAAGATTGTCCTGAACGTCTATCGCGGCTCAACGGTGCGAGTCCTCGGAGATCGTGAACTGCGGCAGGAAGTCCTGCGCCGCGCCCGTGTCCTCAAGCCTGTTGGTCAGCCGAAAATTTCCGAGCATACGCCGACATGGATCGCCCCGGCAGCGCCCGGTAATCTGGAAACGTGGCGGGCCGCGACAGGCTGGTATCGCGGGGATCGCGACATTGCTGTCGAGATGTCCGATAAGGGCGCAGATCCGATTGGCTCACTCGGCTATGATGGCCCGCTGGCGGTTCTATCACAGGATGGCCCGCGTAATCTGGCGGAGTTCTTCAAGGAAGCGGTTGCCGTTGTCACCAATCCTGCCATTGACCGTGAACGCGAAACCGAACACTTTAGCACCGAGGCGATCATTGGGCCGCGCCCGACCTTGCATGAGAACGACCCCGAAGGGACACTGCCCCCGCTGGCGATCCGTTTGCCTGTCTTGGTCGGTGGGCAGTTTGCTGGCGATCCGCTGCTCAGTTTTGAGGACTATACCAAAGCAGCAGGTCGCGCCGGAACGCTGATGATCGAAGATGTACTCGCTATCTTCGGCAGAAGTGCGCTGCGGCTGAGTGCCGTCATTCAACCGGGCGAAACCGTTATTACGGCGCTGGAACGGCTGACCGAAGATGCGATTGCGGCAGTCCGGCAGGGCGCACGGCTGATCGTGCTAGACGATGCCGAAGCGTTCATCAACGGCTGTAACTGGCTTGATCATCATCTGTCGCTGGCAGCGGTAGATCGGGCGCTGCGCCTCCAATTCGATGCCAACGGTCAAAACTATCGCCGCCTATGCAGTGTAGTCGCACGTTCGGCTGGCATCCGCAATCTGCATGATGTCATTCTGGCAGTAGGGCTGGGTGCAGATGCGGTGAATCCGTACCTGCTAATTGAAACCGCTGTCGGGCGGGCAGGTACGCCGGAAGATCGCGCCGAACGAGTGGTCAAGCTGATGAGCGCCCTCGAAAAAGGCTTGCAAAAGGTTACGTCCACGATGGGCGTACATGAACTGCGCGGCTATGGTAAAACTTTCGCCAGCATCGGTCTAACTGATTCGGTTGCCGAAGTGATGGGCTGTCTGAACTTTGCAGGCAGCGCGTTACGCGGTCTGGACTGGGACGACCTGTTCAAAGAGTCCGAGTCGCGGGCAATTTTGTTTAACCAACCTGCCCGCCTACCCAAAGAAACGCGCATCTATCCACACATCTACAAACTAGCGGCACAAGTCGCGCAAGGCGAAGTCGATTACACCGGGGTGATGGAGCGCCTGTCCGAGATCGAGCGGGCGACTCCGGTAGCGCTGCGCCATACGCTCGACTTTCGTGCAGACCAGACTACCAGCGTTGACCCCGCCGATGTTGATCTGAGCGTGGGCATTCACAGCCTGCCCTTCTTGATCTCCTCGATGTCGTTTGGCTCACAAGGCGAAGTGGCCTTCCGCGCCTACGCCGAAGCCGCCTATCGCTTGAATATGTACAGCTTGAACGGTGAGGGCGGCGAGATCAAGGATATGCTCGGCAAATACCCATATCACCGAGGCCAGCAGATCGCATCGGGGCGCTTTGGTGTGAACGCCGAACTGCTCAATTCGTCGTACCTGCTCGAAATCAAGGTCGGGCAAGGTGCGAAACCGGGCGAAGGCGGTCACTTACCGGGCAAGAAAGTTACCGCGAAAGTTGCCAAAGCGCGTAACGCTTCTGTCGGCGTAGACCTGATTTCGCCCTCGAACAACCACGACATTTACTCGATTGAAGACTTGGCACAGTTTATCGAAGAACTCAAGACGTGTAACCCGCGTGTCAAAGTGGCGGTCAAGCTGCCCGTTGTCCCCGGTATCGGCGTGATCGCAGTGGGCGTGGCAAAAGCCAACGCCGATATTATCGAGATTACGGGCTACGATGGCGGCACAGGCGCGGCGCGTCAGCATTCGCTCAAGTATGTCGGCCTGCCCGCCGAGATCGGTGTCGTCGAGGCGCACGCGGCGTTACTCAAATCTGGTCTACGCGATCAAGTTGAAATCTGGTGCGACGGCGGCATGAAATCCGGTACGGATGTGGTCAAGATGATCTTGCTCGGTGCGAATCGGGTGGGCTTCGGCACGATGTCGATGGTGGCTATCGGCTGCACCATCTGCCGCAAGTGCCAGACCGATACCTGCCACGTTGGGATCGCCACTCAGGTCGAAACCAAAGAGCAGGCCATCGCACACGGCATGAAAGCCTTCGAGCCGCAAATCTACGATGATGCGGTAGACCAGCTTTACCAGCTTTTCAGCGCGGTTGCTGACGAAGCCCGCGATGTGACTGCTCGATTGGGAGCGACGCGACTGCAAGATTTGGTCGGACGTGCTGATCTGCTGGAACAAGTGCGGCTGTGCGAGGAACTCGATATGACTCCGCTGCTGCGTGTCGCCCCTCGCCCAGAGCGTCCAAGCAGCCAACAAACCGTCGGGCGGGCGTTGCGCCGTCCGCGCAATCACCTAACCGAGATTATCAGCGATATGGTGATGGACGCTATCAACCACGACGAAAAGGTGATCACTTACGAAGACAGCGAAACCAATAGTATGGATCGGGCGCTAGCGACGCATTTGGTTGGCGCGATGGTACGCCACTACGGTTTCGAGAATGGGCTAGCGCTTGGATCAAGCGGCGGCTTCCACCAAGACCAACCGCGCCCCCAAACGATCAAGCTGAACTTCAACAGCGCCGCGATCCCCGGCAATGGGCTGGCAGCGTTTCATGGTGGCGATGTGAATATCGTCGTGGAAGGCGGCGCACAGGATGGCATGGCGAAATGCGCTATCGGTGGGCGTGTGGTCGTCATGAAAGGCATGAATCACAAAGGCTTGCTGGTCGGCGGGTCGGTGGGCAAGAGCTTTGCCTATGGCGCACAAAAAGGCCAGTTCATCATTCAAGGCGATGCGGACAGTCGCGCCGGGGTACGACTCTCTGGCGCTGATCTCATCATTGGCGGCGAGATCACCGAGAAAATTCAAGACGATCAAGGCTTTTTGGCTTCTCGCGCCAACCTCAAGGGCTACGCCTTCGAGTATATGACGGCGGGTCGCGTCATCGTCATGGGCGATCCCGGCCCTTGGATCTGCTCTGGCATGACAGGCGGCACGGTCTATATCCGACTGCGGCCTGAACTCGACTTCGATGAGGCTGCGATCAAGCGTCGGCTGGCACAAGGCGCAACCGTCAAGGTGCTGCCCGTTGATCACGTTGACGAGGCGAATCTGATGGAACTGCTGTGCATCTATCGTGAAGCGCTGGCAGATGCGAACCAACACGAGAAAGCCGCCGAAATCGGCCAACCCATGAATATCGCGGTAGCGGATGGCGGACTGAATTTGGTGGCTCACATTAGGATGGACGGAGCTTGGTTGGGCAGTATCGATATCTCAATCAAGAAGGCCTACACCTCACGCGCCTTCGATATCTCCACCAAAGATTTGGCCGCT
>JBDTVG010000044.1:0-21235 GCA_040007395.1 Chloroflexota bacterium | reverse complement strand
CACGAGATCCATATTGATGCTGCCAAAGACAACCACTGCCATCGTTCTTAATCCCCTATTTAAGCGGTTCCGCTTGCAAGCTGTGGTCAGCCAACTTGCGGAGGTTAACGACGAATGGCGGGCGAATCACGCCGTACTCAGTGACAATCGCCGTGATATACTGGTTAGGAGTCACATCGAAGGCAGGATTGCCTGCCTTGACCCCTTCTGGCGCAATGCGCTGCCCCGCAATCGAGGTTACTTCGTCGGAATCGCGCTCCTCGATCTCGATCAGATCGCCATGTGGTATAGACAGATCAATTGTGGACAACGGCGCAACGACGTAAAACGGCACCCCATTTTCATGGGCGACCACTGCCAGATTATAGGTTCCGATCTTGTTAGCAGTATCCCCATTGGCGGCGATGCGATCCGCGCCAACCAGACATAGATCGACTCCTTCTCGCCGCATATAGTGGCCTGATGCACCGTCTGCGATAATGCGGTGATCTATCCCCAGATTTTTGAGTTCCCAACTGGTCAGGCGTGCGCCTTGCAGACGTGGGCGCGTCTCATCAACCAGCACATGCAGTTTCTTACCCTGTGAAAATGCCGAACGCACCACACCAAGCGCCGTTCCCCAACCAACTGTTGCCAAGCTGCCCGTATTGCAATGATGGATGATTGTCGCTGTTTGTGGGACGAGTTCCGCGCCATAAACGCCCATCCGTTTGTTTGTTTCAATATCTTCGTCTGCGATCAATTGTGCTTCGTTCAGGAGTCGTTGCCGGAGCGCCTTGATGCTCTCTAGGCGTGATTTCTCGGCGCAATGCAGCATTCGCTCGATAGCCCAGAATAGGTTAACGGCAGTGGGGCGTGACTGCGCCAGAATCTGGCCGTTGGCTTTCAATTCTTGCAATAGCGCATCCGTATTTTTTGCCATGCTATTTTGGGCGGCTAGTGCCATCCCAAAGCCTGCCGCTGCACCAATGGCAGGTGCGCCGCGCACGACCATTGTTTTGATGGACTCGGCAACCTGTTGATACGTATCATACCGATTGATCTGGAACGTGGCGGGCAAGATCCGCTGATCGATCATGCATACCTGCCCATTTTCCCAGAACACGGTTCGTGTCTCCGCAATCATAAAAGTTTGTCCCTGCCCAATTTTACTTACTACCGAGAGGTAATTTTATCTTGTGCTAGCGGTAAAGCGTAATACTAAGCATAAACGTATTAATACAAGCCGTTCGGCAATAAATTGTTGCGCGATTCTCAGCCCTGCTAGACAATAAGTCAATATGCAAGTCAAAATGTACTTTGCGCTTCATCACAAGTCGAGGGAATTATGCAGCTTTATGGAGCAGTTGAGGCCGGCGGCACCAAATTTATTTGTGCGGTAGCTGCTCACCCTGCCGACGATCCAGTGGACACGTTGGTTATTTCGACTACTACCCCGTCTGAAACGATTGCCAAAACTGTCGAATTCTTTAGCCGCCACGATCTCAAAGGGTTGGGGGTTGCATCATTTGGCCCAGTGGATCTACATCCGAAGTCACCAACTTATGGCTATATCACCGCAACTCCAAAGGTCGGTTGGGCGAATACCGATCTGCTCGGCCCACTACGCCAGATGCTCAATATCCCGATTGGCTTCGATACCGATGTGAACGGCGCAGCGTTGGGCGAATGGCGTTATGGTGGCGGTCAGGGCGCGGATAGCGTTGTGTATATTACAGTAGGAACAGGCATCGGCGGCGGCGCAGTGATTGAAGGACGGTTGCTGCATGGCCTGATGCACCCAGAGATGGGTCATCTTCTAGTACGCCGCCATCCCGACGATAATTATGCGGGCCATTGTCCCTATCATCAAGATTGTCTGGAAGGCATGGCCTGTGGGCCAGCGTTAGCGGCACGCTGGGGTAAACCTGCTGGCGAACTTCTACCTGAGCATCAAGCGTGGGAATTTGAGGCGCATTATCTGGCACAGGCGATCAGCGACATTATGTTTACGCTTTCACCGCAGCGAGTAATTCTGGGCGGCGGTGTGATGCACCAACAGCATTTATTCAGCCTGATCCGGCAAAAGGTGGTCGCCTCGCTAAACGGCTATATCCAAGAGTCCGCCATTACCGAACATATCGACACGGTGATTATTCCGCCGGGGTTGGGCGATAGATCAGGCGCAGTGGGGGCATTGGTCTTGGCACAAATGGCGGCGGGATAATGGGTTATCTTACCAACCCGTTCAAAAAATCGATCAGAAATTCACCCTGACGGCGGAACACAGATTGTCCACCGGGCAAGTTATATTTGACAGCATAATAGAACATACTGATAAAGTGATAGTACGTATATTTGCTGAGGAATTTTCTATCACTTACAGCTAAATGGTGATGAATGATAACGGCTTCGGGCATATAAAAGACCTGCCAACCCTGCTGATAAGCGCGTCGGCAGTAATCAATATCCTCAACATACAAGAAATAGCGTTCATCGAGCCGTCCAATAGCTTCCAGTGTTTCATGCCGAATCATCAGCGCCGCCCCTAGCAGCCAATCTACCTCCCGGATCACGCTGTGATCCTGATCCGCTAAAAGATGCTGTTTGTTAAACGCGGAGTTCCGTAGAAACACACGCAGCGGCGTTCTCCGGACAAGCACAGATTTCCAAGTTGGAAAAGCACGACAGGACAGTTGAACGCTATTGTCTGGGAAACGAAGCTGTGGCCCACAGATGCCTACCTGTGGATGGCTGTCCATAAAGTTGACAAGTTGGCTTAGGGCATTCGGGCTAACTTCAGTATCAGGATTTAACAGCATGATATAACGGCCTGCACTGCGCTGGATGCCAAGATTATTGTTGGCAGAAAAACCACGCTTTACTTTACTGGCAATCACCGTAACTTGGGGATATTTCTCCTTTACAAAGGCAACCGTGTTGTCGCTTGAAGCGTTGTCAACCACAAAGATCTCAATTTGGAAAGAACTATTGGCCTCAACGAGGGAAGACAGACAGCGTTCCAAGTAGTGTTGGTGGTTATTTGATACGATGATAATCGAAATGTCTATCGAACTCATAGCTATCCTGCAATTGTCGATTCACCTGAATTGCCATTTTATCCTATATGTACAATCGACAATTGCCAATTCCACTTCGATAACGAAAATTGCGGGTAATTGAGCCTCCTGTATAATCCAAAATAGTCCATTTCAAATAGCCCTGATTGGTTTTTATGCTACGTCGCTTTAGCCTGAGCTATACCCTGTTTATTCGCACATCCGATGCATTGATCGTACTGGCGGCACTGGCCTATGCTACGTGGCTGCGTATAAACCTCAATAGTGTCGGACAATCTGCCGCGAGTGTGACGTTTGCTACGCCGCTGCCACTGTACATCATTGCGTGCGGCCTGTGGCAGATTGCCTTCCAACTTCTCGGAGTCTACACCCCAGCGATTGGTGCATGGCTGTGGCGCGAAATTCAGCATATTGTGTTCGGACATGCGCTGGCTTCGCTTTTATTCTTCGGCGTACTTTATCTGACCTACCGTGACTATTCGCGCTTGCAAGCTGTCTATTTTATTGGCCTTGTGCTGGGCGGGACGCTCTTGCACCGCATTGTATTGCGCCTCATCAACAAGATTACCCGCCGACCCTCCGGCAAAAAACGGGTTGTACTCGTCGTCGGTACAGACGCGAATGCACAGCGCATCAGCAAAACGATCTCAATGTATGGCTGGACGGGGTTGAATTTACTTGGCTATGTCAAGCATCATCCCGCCGATCCGGTATCTGAGGATGTCGCGCAGCATGTTCTCGGTATGGTAGACGATCTGCCGATGTTGGTGGAACGGCACGCCATCAATGAAGTGATCATCACCATGAAGTCGCCGGACTATGCCTATGTAAGCCGTTTGATCGACATTCTACAGTATCAGGTGACGAATATTCGGCTTGCGCCCGACTACTCGGATCTAGCCTACTTCCATGTTTCAATGGAGAACTTCGGCGGTATCCCATTGATTGGGCTGCGCGAAGCAGTGCTTTCGCCTTCTCAGCGGCTTACCAAACGTATCTTTGATAGCACGATTGCAGCGTTGGTTATCTTCTTTGGCTGGCCCATTTTTCTGGTGGTTGCTATTGCGATTCGATTGGAAAGTCCCGGCCCGGTGATCTTCAAGCAGCAACGGATCGGGGAGCATGGCAAGCTGTTTACCATGTTGAAATTCCGTTCGATGACGGATAGTGCCTCCGTAAACACGGAACAACCGCTTGATCCCACCAATCATAAGAAACGCGATGACCCTCGTGTTACGCAGGTAGGCCGCTTTATCCGGCGTACAAGCCTAGACGAGCTGCCCCAATTTTTTAACATTCTACATGGCGAGATGAGTCTTGTAGGGCCACGTCCAGAAATGCCGTGGCTCGTGGATAAATACGAAGTCTGGCAGCGCAAACGCTTTGAGGTTCCGCAGGGATTGACGGGATGGTGGCAGGTGACAGGCCGTGCCAACAAGCCGATGCACCTGAACACAGAAGATGATCTGTTTTATATCCGCAATTATTCGCTGTGGCTTGACTTGCAGATCATCTTTCGCACGATTCTGATCATGGTGACAGGTCGCGGTGCGTTCTGAAATCATACGCGTTACAAAGTCCAATTCGATTCGAGTGATGGACATTTTTCACTACGAAGATCACGCCGTGTTTGGCAAGCCCATATCTCGTGAAATTCGCAGAGCCATTGCGCGAACAGCATTGCTCCATCAGGCAAAGATAATTTTGATACGTTTGCCAAGACCCGTTTCTCCTCACCTTGACGCTACCCCGACTTCTGGGTATGCTCTGACAGATTAATGTCGTGATGGATGTTGATTTAACGTGCGATCCGGTGTGGATCGTTTTTCGTGTTTATCGTTATGGTTGTGTTGGATTGTCAGGATATTGTCGATGGCTAATGAAATGCGGATTCGCCGGGATCGTTCGTCGCTCTCTAATGGAGCGATGTTTGGACGGCGGCGGCGAGGTCTCCAGCCTTGGAAACTTATGTTGTGGCTGGCGGCAATGGGCTTTATGGGACTGGTGATCTGGCAATTTGACAAGATCCAGCCACAAGTGCTGGCGCTAGTTGGCACGGCTCCTACCGCTACTCCGCCCGCGATCTTCTTTGCACAGGCCGCCGATCTTGCCTATTGGCACGGCGATCTCGACACCGCTATCACCAACTATCGGCTAGCCGCCAAACAGCAGCAAACCAACGCTGATATTCTCTATGAGTTGGCACGCATGTTGATCTATCGTAGCTATGCGGATCGACGCAATGCTCCAGACATTGCGGAGGCCGTTGAGTGGGCGAACAAAGCCGTCGAGTCGAATCCCAATAGTTCCCGCGCTTACACAATCCAGTGTTTCGCGTTGATTACTGACGAAAAGACAGAAGACGCGGTGCGCTCGTGTATCCGTGCCACTGATCTCAATCCCAACGAATCCGAAGCGTATGCCTACCTTTCCAGTGCCTACTTTGAATTAGGTCGCTATGACACATCCCTAGATGCGGCGCAAAAAGCCGTTGAGCTTAACGATAAAAGTATCGATGGGCATACCAATCTGGGGCTGGCACTGCGTTATAAAGGTCGCAATACTGCCGCGCTTGAGGAATATAAAAAAGCCGCTGACATCAATCCTCAGCTGGAGTTTCCATACTTCAATTTGGCGTATTTTGCCATTGGCTTGAGCACGCCAGCGGGCTATGAGATCGCCATCACAGCTTACAACCGGGTACTGTCGATGAACAAACGCAGCGTCAAAGCCTATACTCGATTGTGCGAAACCTATTACCGCATGGGCGAAACCAATCCCGCCCGTGACAACTGCGAGAATGCAATCACGTTAGACCCAAACTTTACTACAGCCTATAAGTGGCTGGGGCAGGTGTTGTATACCCGCCGCAACTACGAAGATGCCATCACCAACTTCAAGACCTGTGCCGATCAAGAACTTGCTGACACGACCCTCAAACCCGAAGATCGATTCTCTGAGTGCTGGTATCTGCGCGGGCTGGCGTTTTTCCTGTTGGGGCAGTGTGATCAAGCTAACGCAATCTTCAACGATCTGCTGACGTGGACTCGCGACAAGAACGCCATCGAAAAGACCAATATCGGCATCCGAAAATGTGCTGATGCGTATCAGGGGCGCTATACGACTCCTACGCCTGTACCAACACCAACCGAACCGCCGGAGCCGATCCAGTAACGCCGTGTACCTCAAGACTCCCAAGCGGTACACAGCCAAAGGCAGTCGTCGTCCGCTCCTTAACTTTCGTTGGTTGTGGCTGTATTTGCTTGCCCCACTGATCCTTATTCCAGCGGTGCTGATCTGGGATTACCGCGACTCGTTGAGTCAGATTGTCGGAGATCGTGTTAACAAAGTAGTGATCTCCCTGAGTACGCCAACCCCCGTGCCTACGCCCATGCAAGATCCCGGCAAGGAACTTCAGGATGCTTTCCAAGCAGGCCGAGTCAATAAAGCCATTGACATTCTGAGAGCCGTCGGCGATGCAGCTCCCAACGAAGTGAGTGTCCATAGCCTTGTCACGACGATGCTCACGTTGCGATCCTATGGTACCAACAAACCAATGCTAGATGAGGCAGTGAAGGCCGCACAGCAAGCCATTAACGCCAACCCAGAAGCGCCGAATGGGTGGATCTCAATGGCATTGGTGCTGGATTGGGATGGTAAACCGCAGGAAGCCCTGAGTTATGCCATGCGGGCGAAGGACTTTAACGACAAAGATCCGATGGTTTTGGCGGTGATGGCAGAAATCTATCAGGATTTGCAAAAGAGTGATCTGGCGACCAAAATGGTCGATGACGCGATTGCCATTGCCAAAGTCGCCCAACCCATTGATCGGCTAGCACTGTCTCATGCTTACTATGTCAAAGCCCTGATTGTCTCTGCCACAAACGGTCAGGATGCAGTCGCCGACTATGAACGGGCGTGGCGTGCTGCCACATCCGATCCGCCTGATCCAGCCATTCCAGCCGGGTACATTGCACAATATTTGGCGGTGGGCTATCGTAATGCGCTCCAGCTTGACAAAGCCGTTGACCTGCTAGTGGCAGCCATTCAGCGCGATCAGGATGATCCGATCCTGCAATATCAGCTTGGGTCGGTGTACTTTACTAAAGGTGATCCGAACAAGGCTCGCACCTATGCCGAAAAGTGCCGCGATCTTGACCCGCAGCAGATCAAATGTCTGAGACTACTAGCTATTCTGTTTTATCGTGATGCAAACTGGCCGCAAGCCTTGGAGACTATCAACAAGGTCATTGCGCTTGACTCCAAAGATCCCAACGATTATCTGCTTAGTGGGCTATCTTCTACCAATTTGCAACAGTGCAATGTTGCCGTTGGCGTATTTCAAACTGGCTTGACGCTCGTTGAACCGGGCGATGATAAAATGCGGGCCAGCCTTGAAGATGCGCTGCGGGCTTGCGGCGCGGGCAGCAATTTGATTCCTCCCACTCCCATCGCTGGCGATAGCATCGCAACCCCAGACGCAACCGCAAAACCTTAAGGTAAGCAAGAGACATTAGAATAGCGAAATTAGCGGGGAATGTATGGGCAGTGTCTGGCAGCCTTCTACACTACCCACACCAAATGAGGCTATCAACACTCTACCTCAACGGAGAGCTAGAGTATACACGACGTATTGTCGCTTCTTGTCTTAAGGGTTCATGGTAATCCCTCAGCACCGTATCCTTTTTAAATCTCCAACCGTTGACTATATGAAATCAACAATCAAAAGGAGATACCATGATTCTCGTGACAGGCGCAACAGGTCTAAGTGGATCGGCCGTGATTAGGGAGTTTGCTCGTCAGAAGACTCAAGTGAAAGCACTGGTTAGGAATCGCGCTAAGGCGCACTGGATGGAAGCGATCCCCACCGTCGAAATCGTAGAAGGCGATATGCGTCGGCCTGAGATACTCTCCACGGTGTTGAGTGGTGTAGATAGAGTCCTCATGATCTCATCCGCCAGTGAGCAGATGCTAGAAACCCAATGCGAGTTTATTGACATTAGCAAGAAGCTCGGTGTCCGACACATTGTCAAGTTTTCTGGGAAAGAGTCCGGTATAGGTTTCGACTCCAATAACTTCCACTCCACGTGGGAACATGAACAAATCGAAAGCTACTTGGAAGCATCCGGTCTGGCATGGACACATTTACGCCCTAGCCAATTCATGCAGTTTTATTTTCCACAATCACTCACCGGAGTAGAGATGGCTGAGAGTGCGCTCTTTTTGCCCATGGAGAATGCAAAGCTCTCTCCTGTAGATGTGGAAGATATTGCGAAAGTAGCATTCGCATTGCTGCGTGATGAAGGACACGAGGGTAAGCGTTACGATATGACCGGGCCTGAGGCATTGACGATGGCAGATGTGGCTGCCCGACTCTCTCAATCTATTGGGAAAAACGTGCGGTATGTTAACATCACTTTGGAGGAAAAAAAGCAGGTGTGGTTATCCGCTGGTATTCCTCAAGCGCGCATTGAAGTTGTGAGTGGTTTGCTAAGCGAGCGTCGCAAGTATACCGAGTCGAGGGTGTATCTGGGCACTCATGAGGCGTTTGGCGTTCATCCCACCACCTTTGCAGAATTTGCAAGCCGGAACGCCGATATATTCAGGGGCCAGACTCTTGCAGCGAGCGAATCGCGGCTCACGGAATCTGCTTAACAGCGCGGGCTGTGTCGCAAAAACTAAGAAGATCAGCAGAGGATTAGCCCAAATGCGGTGCTGTTGACGATTGGAAATTTTGTGGTAGGGGTGATCCGATATAATGCCCCTACCGCGGGCGCGTACTATATTGATTGACTATCTATTTGATCCTACAACTTCCAGAACAACACCATACCGATCAGCAGCGCTACAAAACATACCAATGTGAGCGCCCAGCCTGCCCGAAAGAAATCGCCGAAAGTATAGTTGCCGGGGCCGATCATCATAATATTGACCGGATGTGCGATGGGCGTAGCAAAGGAAGCCGAACAGCCAATCGCGGCGGCGACGACCATCGCCTGCGGGTTAGTATGCAAACTGAGTGCCGCGCTGATAGCAATTGGCCCGGTGACAAGGATGGTTACTTGACCACCCATCACCTGTGTAAGCAGACTTGTGAGCACATAGATTCCTGCGGCTAGCCCCAGCGGACCAAAGGGCGTAACGAGATTGACCACCCCGTCCCCAATTTGGCTGGCTAACCCGGTTCTGACCATCGCCAGACTGACTGAGTACATGCCCGCAATCAGAAAGATCGCTTGCCATTCCATGCTGTGATAGGCTTCTTCCATACTGATCAAGCCAGAGATGACTACCACTAACGCGGCAGCTAGCATCGCAAGGTAGACGGGCACTCCGAGCACCGAGGCAGTAATCGCCGCCACGATCACGCCAACGGCTAGCAGGGCTTGACGCTGGTTGACGGGCTGATCGCTCAAATCCGATTCGAGTACGACGAAATCAGCATTGCTCTGTAACATTCGCAAGCGTTGACGTGAACCAACGACCAGCAGCGAATCGCCCGGACTAAGTTTGAAATCTGCTACGTCGGTTCGGTAACTGCGCCCACTGCGGAGCAAGGCCACCGCTGTAAAACCAAATTTTTTACGAAACTCCAATTCCTTGAGCGTGCGCCCTTCGGCCTTTGAACGCGGCGAGAGTACGACTTCGATAAAGCTGGCTCCCCGTTCGCTGGCGTGTCCGTTGCCGTCATCGCGCCCCACTCGCATCCCTTGTTGTGCCAGCAGTGTCACACGTTCTTCACGCCCGACAACCAGCAGAATATCTCCTGCCCGCACAATTTGATCGGGTGGCGGTGCGAAAATCGCTTGCCGTCCATGCCAGATCGCTACAATCGCCAATCCGAGTTTTTCGCCAATACCAGTTTCTAAGAGCGACTTGCCCACGATTGGTGAACGGCGTAATACTCGCAGTTCCCACAGCCGCTCATCGATTTGATACGCTTCTTCAAGTTCGCTGCCTGTACGTCTCGCAATCAACTGTTCAGGACGCGGCGGGCGATCCGGCAGGAGCCGTTCGCCAAATATCGCCAGAAAAGCAAGCCCCGCCAACGCAATCAACCCGCCTGTCGGCGTAAAATCCAAAATATGCAATGGCGCTTGCGGTGGGTTAGCCGTCGTCAGGAGATCGCTGGCGATAATGTTGGCTGTCGTGAAGTAGGTCGCGACTCCGCCCAACAAACTGCCATATGCTACTGGGATCAGCAGCTTGCTTGGGTTAATTTTAGTATGCCGCGCCACATCCATTGCACTGGGCAGTAACAGTGCTCCGGCGGCGAGATTATTCATAAATAGCGACAGTAAGGCCGTTGCCGCCGAAAACAGTAGGATCAGCCGCGATTCACTTTTACCACCGATAGCCAGCACTCGACGAGCGATCCAGCGTGTGACTCCCGTTTTATCCAGACAACGGGTCACGATAAACAGGCTGAACAGCGTTACTACTACGGGTTGCGACAACCCAGAGATAGCCTTTACCGCATCACCGGGAGTATCGGGCGCACCGAGGATACCAACACCGAGAAATTGCAAAATACCCAGTGCCAACGCGATACTAAGCGCCGCGACATCGACCCGCAGACGATTAGTGACGGCTAAGCTGAGGGGAACGACTAAAACTACCAGCAGATATAACTGAGGAACGTTCATCAACAACCTTGTTTCAACTATCAAGAACCGGAGCGCGGCGGCTGTCTTTTACCGTACCAACCAAGCAAACGCTATACACATTCTTTTAACATTCTATTTAGGCTGACTTTCCGACCATATCAAAGCGCGGCGGTCTGGATTGATCTTATCGTCCTGACTGATGGACAGGCGTTCGAGCGAAGGATAGGTATACATGCCCACATAGAGCGCATCCGGCAGAATCGCTCCTGCTGAAATGGACAAAGTATAACTCGTTGTGATAACTTCGCCGGGTGTCCACGCCCACGTTGGCACCTGACCTAACTGAATATCCAGCGGTTTGGCATCTTGCTGTGCGATCATCTGATCGCCTGCCATAACGTGCACAAAAATGGTGTAATCGCCCTGTGGTGCAGCGGTGACGCGCCAATACAACTTGACTGTCCATGTATTATTGTCCCGCGCTAGCTGATAACCCGACAGCAAAATGTGATCGTCGAAACGCACATTGAGCGGTATCGCGTCAGTGGGTAGTTGCTCCGAAGTGGGCTTGGGCAACCGCACCGATCCCCACAGCCACAGATCATCAAGTTCGCTGTCCTGTGGATTGACAATCAGCCGTTTGACCTTCGGTGGAACGTGTACGCCTGCCGCCCACCGATACACCCCCGGCGGCAGAGTTGCCACAATCGGCACGGTATGGCGATCCGGAATAATGTCGCCGGGTTGCCACCGTGCCGAGGGATATAAGTAGGGCAGCACATGATGATCGCTGTTGCCGTGCTGGTTCAGATTCAGGTCGAGCAGTTGTGCCACGCTGAAAATATCGGCGGGTTGCGGAGCCGTGACTCGCCAGTAGAGCACCACTGGCGCGACTTGTCCCGGTTGGAAATCGCTTGTTGTCACCTTGCCGACCAGTTCTAGCCCTTGTCCAGCACTTACAGGTTGATCCTCAAACTGAGGCGGGGTGAAAGGTCGTGCTGCCATCGGCGTGATCCGGGCGATGAGCCAACCATGCGAATCGTTGATCTCGCGTGTTTGGGGGGAGACAGGCTCAATCAGATGGGCGGTGTTGTCCAGTACAGGCAAAATGACAATCGTCTTTTCGGCAGGCAGCAGCAGCACCATACGCGGATCTTCGGTAGAGGTTGGCGCATGGTAATACTCGCGTACCGGGAAGAAAAATTGCCCCGCCGGAAGCTCCTTAAGCGGGTGACGTGCCCACGTTGTAACATTCGGATAGGCTTCACGCTGCAAAATATAACCCGCCGTCGGATTGTCCAACACGGCGAGCGAGGTATAGGTCGGCTTATCGACTTTTTCCAGCAGTTCTAACGCTTCGACAAAAGCGATAATGTAGTTATGCGGCACACCTAGCCAATATTCGGGCGGATTATATTCGGCAGGATCAGCGAACATACCACGAAAAGCAATATGGGTAGCCCCGATAGAACTAGCGATCAGGATCAACGTTAACGCGACAGAAATAGCACGCAGCGGATTTACGGCTGCCCGCCAACGGCTGCTGGCTGTAGTCACAACGGCGATCACCCACGCGCTGCCCAACCCTGAGAGCAACGCTAGCAAGGGCATTGTGCCGACTAAGCGTACCGGATGAGTCGGATCTTCGGAGAGCGCACCGGGTGCGATAAACAGTAGCATCCCCCCGATAAACAGCGCTCCATCTGCCTCACGCCAGCGCCAGACCGCCAGCACGAACCCGATCATCGCTAGCACTGCTAACACAGGGTTGAGAAAAGGGCTATTCGGCGTGTTATACAGAGGCAACTTGTAGCCAACCAGATAGAATTCCTGTATGGACTCCGCGAAGCTGCTTACTACCCGCGCCAGCGTGATCGGAGTATCGCCGCCAGCGGCATGAATGCGGAAGAAAAGATCGGGAACTAGTGCAGCGAAGATCAGGTAAGCGCTCACCGGGATGATTAGACCGAGTGCCGTCCATAGAATCACTCGCCAATTGGCGCGCCGTTCACGCGGCGGGAAGATCACCTGATGCACAGCAAAGCCTGCGACCAACGGTGCGGTCATAATACCCGCCAGATAAGTATGCAAGCCTAAGCCGCCCAAGAAGCCGCCTAGAGTCCACAGTCGATTCTGCGGCTTCCCTCGTTGTGAATGGACTGTTCGAAGCAAAACGATCACTATTAATAGGATCACTGGGGGCAGCAGGGCAGATCGATACAAGTTGCGTATCAGAAATAAGTGGGCAACGTTCGCCGCCATTGCGCCTGCTGCAACCAACGCGCCAAGCCGTCGCCACTCGCGCCCGTTCAGCAGGGCTAACCCCGCAGCATAAGTCAGCGCGACGGTTAATGTACCTAGCAACACTTGAAACACTTGCGCCGAATAGACGTGCGGGCCAAGTAGGACAAAACTCGTGGCGACGATCCAGCGGTAGACAGGTTCTGGGCGCGTATCGAACACCGCAGGGAAGGGAATCCCCCGGCTAATCCGCAGCCCATCAGCAAGATTCCATGTCGCATCAAAGGATAGACCGGGCGGCGTACCCGTTAGATCGTAGGCACGGATAAAGGTAGCACTCAACAGTAGCACCGTAATTAGTACGAATGCCCACGAGCGTGATATATCGGTTAGTGTGGTAGTTTTGTTCGGCATCGCTTTAGTGAATGGTGGCACAAGTTGGCGTGAGGAAGTGTAGCGTGCTGTGGCAGGGCTGTAAACTGTCGTCACAAGAGTCCCTACGCGGCGCGACGTTTCGCCGTTTTGGTTAGCGGGTTAGTTGCTCGACCGCCTGTTTCACAAACCATAGCTGTGACTCACGCATAGTGGTGAGAGTTACGTCTGAACGCCCATAGCCCGCCCATGTTGCCGCCCATTCTCCAAGCTGATTTCCCGGACGTATTGCGGCGAATAAATCCCAAGCCGGCAAATTGCCGTAATCGAGATGTGGCATAAGCGTTTGATACGCTTGTGTGAAATCGTACATGGCATCCTTACCAAACGCCCATAGCATATCTAACCTCGTGATACTGAGATCGGACAACGGATCACCGAGTTCCGCATTTTCCCAATCAATGATGCCAACCAGTTTTTCTTCCTGCCAAATGAGATTGCCCGCCCAGAAGTCGCCATGCAAAAGCGTTGGCGTGTTCACCTGTTTGAGCGGAAACAACGTTCGCAGCGTATCGCGCAGTTTGCCTAGTCCCAGCGCATCAAGTAGCTCGGTCTGGTAGTCAATCTGCTCAATCTGCCCAATCTGCGATAGCACATGGGCGACACGATCCGGCAAGAAATCCAGCGTTGAAGAGTCTTCCACCGCAAGGTTCTGCTTTAGTTGATGGATTTTCGCCAGTAGTTCAACGCTTTGCTGGAGAAAGTCGGTCAAGTTTTTCGGCGAAAAGTTCGTCGCCCCGTTGAGATAGTCAAGCATGAGATAGGGAATCGGGTAAACCTCACCCGATATATCTAAATAATGTGGTTGTGGGACAGGCAATCCAGCGGTGTGTAGGATTTTGAGGAGACTAAACTCATGCTGTGCAATGTCGGAATTGCGAGCGCGATCACGTTCGCCGTGTACCCGAAGCAGATATTTTCGTGTGCCACCATCGGCATGTTGGACTTCCAGCAAAGCCACCTGCGCCGATACGCCACCAACGAGCGCTTCGGCATGAAGCAGCTTATCACCCGCCCTGACGCGCTGTACAATTTGTTCTAGGATGTGCTGATCGATGAAAATCATCTTTTCTCGCTACCCGTTTATAACAGATGAGACCATATCCAGATTCTACTCAATATTTAATTGGTTAGACACCTCTTATCGAAATCGACTCTTTACAATTATTGCGATGTAGCATAAAGTAGGTTGTTGTGTTTTGAGAGAAGTGAGATTATTGCATCAATGAGATCCGGTAATTAACCCCAAACGCTGTTTCCTTCGTTCTACGCTGACTACCGTTTGTTTTTCACAAAATTAAACTTTCTATTTTCCGAAATTGGCATAGTCTGTTAATTGCGGACTTTTCATGTGTCGTCCAGTCTATAAGTTTGTGTATGAAGTTCAGTTGGAGAGATTGATAAATGGCAATTGTAACCACCACCGACGCAGGACAATCCTTCGGCGATGTCGATATTTTTCGTAACATTTCGGTCACGATCCAAAGTGACAGCAAGATTGCGTTAGTCGGGCCAAACGGGATCGGCAAGACGACACTGTTGATGATGCTGTCGGGACTCGCCCAACCGACTTCCGGCAAGGTGCAGATCGCCCCGCGTACCCGGATCGGCTATTTGCGCCAAGAGGCCATGCAAGCCTTTCTGGAACACGGCAACACTATCTACTCCGAAATGATGACAGCGTTTTCGGGCATACAGGCGCAAGAAGTCCGCCTCCATGAGATCGAAGACCTGATGGCGCAGGGCGAAATGGGCGACGAACTCATGGACGAATACGGCACCATTCAGGAACAGTTCGAGGCAGCGGGCGGCTATGACTACGAGTTCCGCATCAAGCAGGTCTTGCAAGGGCTTGGCTTTGATAAGTCGCAGTGGGAAACGCCATTGCAACATCTAAGCGGAGGCCAGCAAACTCGTGCCTTGCTAGCCCGTATTATCCTAGAAAAACCCGATCTACTGATTCTGGACGAACCGACGAATCATCTGGACGTTGAAGCGCTGGAATGGCTGGAGCAAATGCTACGCACTTGGGATGGTGCAGTGCTGATTGTGAGCCATGATCGCTATTTTCTGGATAAAGTCGTCAATACTGTCTGGGAGATGAACCGCATCGAAGTGGTCACTTATCGTGGCAACTACAGCGCCTACATCAAGCAGCGTCAGGAGCGTTGGGAACGCCACCAGAAAATCTATGAAGAAGAAAAGGCGCGGCTCGAAGCCGAGATGGAATATATCCGCGTCAATATCTCGAACCGCAACCCCGAACTGGCACAGGGCAAGCTCAAGCGTGTTACTCGCGATTTGGTAGCGATTGAGCAGGTCGGGCTGATGCGCTTCCGCGACAAAAGCTGGTCAGAGATGGGGTTGGGTCGGCAGCGTTCCATGACCGTCGAGGAAGCAGGGCGTGCTGTTCGGTCCATCAAAGGGCCAGACGAGGATCTCCCCAAGTTCAACCTGACCTTGAAGTCGGGTCACAAGAGCGAGAGTATCGTCTTGCGGACGACTGGGTTACAGGTAGGCTACCCCGACAAACCATTGTTCACGACAGACAAGATCGAACTGCACCGCCTCGAAGTTGCCGCACTGATCGGTTCGAATGGCGTGGGTAAGACAACCTTCTTGCGAACGATTATGGGGCTAGTCGAGCCACTTTCGGGCAGCGTTAATCCCGGTCAGAATGTGAAGATCGGCTATTTTGCCCAAGCTCACGAGTCGCTGAACCCCGAAAGTACAGTACTCGAAGAACTGCTACGTCATAAAGAACTGCCGATGACCGATGCTCGAAAGCATCTGGCCCAGTTCTTGTTCCGCAAAGATACTGTCTTTAAGCAGATCAGTATGTTGAGTGGTGGTGAGCGCGGACGATTGGCGCTGGCAATTCTGGCGCTAGAAGGGGCCAACTTCCTGCTGCTAGACGAACCGACTAACCATCTGGATATTCCGGCTCAAGAAGTGTTGCAAGAGGTTCTCGAAAACTTCGAGGGAACGATCCTGATTGTCTCGCATGATCGCTATCTCGTGGATCGGTTAGCGACGCAAATTTGGAATCTGGAAACGGGTCATCTTCAGGTGTTCGAGGGGGATTATCAGGAATTTCTGACCGCCCGTACACCAGAGATGCAAGCACAGCGCTAGTTCCGCCTTTTGGGACACATCTGTGCGATCTGATTAGACAATCCAATGCTACGATAACGACACATTCGATGTTAACGATTCGGCTTAATGCCTTTTCCGTCACATCACTATAATTCTATGTTATCAAAGCACATCACATCATGTCTGCTCAGAAAACCCGGCTCAGTCACATTTCCCACTATTACGCTTTGGCGTTGCTAGCCACTGCTATTCTTAGTGTTGCTAGTTATCTAACGTTGAGCTACTCCTTTCGAGTGCATAACGTGGGCGAAGTGCTTATTGCCGCCACCGAACAAGAAGCGCTCTTATCTCCACAGATCGCGTTGCTAGCAACCGAACTGACGATAATGCAAACTCCTGAAGAGCGTAGTAAACTGCGTCAAAACCTGTTGGAAGCCAGTACTCGGCTAATGAATGAGCATAAATCACTGGTTGATACGACTTCCGAATTGTCTAACACTGGCGATCTGTTGCCAGAACTGCAAATCATCTATTCGGGCGAAGTGCTATCAGTAGATGCACAACTCTGGGATTACGTACAAGCAGGTCAAAAGCTAGCTCAAGAGCAGGATACATTACTTACGCCAGATAACCCTGACCTGCGTTACATTCTGGCGCACAATGCCGTTTTACGTGAAAAGCTAACTTCTATTATCGATCAATATGATGTTGCTCATAAAACGACGCTGGATGGGATCGAACGCCGCAATACGTTTCTGCTATTAGCCACGCAAGGGATCGTCCTAATTGCCACGCTTTTCATTTTTCGCCCAATGAAACGTCGGATGCAACATGAAAGTTCAGACCTTCGCAGCAGCGAAGCCCGCTACCGTCTAATAGCTGAAAATTCTACCGATATGATCAGCAAATATTCGGAAGACATGCTATGTACCTATGTATCCCCAGCCTGCCAAACCTTGGTAGGCTTTACTCCAGAAGAACTGATCGGGCGGCGTGCTGAGGAATTTGTTCATCCTGACGATTTGCCAATCATTGCTAATGCTTACAAAGTTAGCTTGGAAAAAATTGCCCCACTCACGATAAGTTGCCGAGTACGGTGCAAGAATGGCAGTTATATATGGCTAGAAACAATATACAACGCTATTCACGATTCAGAGACGGGCAGTATCATCGGCATTATTGCGTCATCCCGCGAGTTTACCAAGCGTAAGCAAGTTGAAGATGCGCTGCATGAAAGCCAGCGGTTTATCCAACGAGTCGCCGAGGCTTCACCTGATCTGATCTACGTATACGATGTGGTTGAGCATCGTATGGTCTATTCCAATCGGGTTCTTGGGCGCGTGCTCGGTTATGAGCCAGAACAGAAGGTGATGGATATGGCCTTATTCCAAACGTTGGCCCATCCCGATGACCTTACGGGGATGATCGAAAACTATCAGCAGTTAGCAACGGCAACGGATCGTGATGTCATTGACAATGAATATCGCATGAGAGCACCGGACGGAAGCTGGCGTTGGTACTACAGCCGCGATGTTGTTTTCGCCAGAAACCCAGACGGCACGGTTCGCCAGATCCTCGGCATGGCGCATGATATTACCAACCGCAAACATAACGAGGAACAAATCCGCCAACAAGATTCCCTGTATCGTACTTTGGTTTACAACCTGCCCGATATTGGCATTCTTTTGTTCGATCTGAATCTGCGCTACACGCTGGTAGAAGGCCCGTTGCTCGAACGGTTGGGCTTTAGCCATGATAAGCTGCTAGGCAAAACCCGGTCCGAAGCGCTTTCGCCCGAAATTAGTCCATCCCTGCTGCCCTATTACCTCGCAGCGCTCAAAGGCGAGGATAATATACTAGAGAGCAGTTTTGGCAGCATCTACTATCACCTACATTTTGTGCCAGTCCGTGATGAAAAGGGTATTATTTCCGGCGGAATGGTCGTTGCCCAAGACCTCACCGAGCGCAAGCAGGTTGAATTGCAGCGCCTCGAACTGGCAGTTGAGCGTGAAAAGGTTGTCCTACTGGCGAACTTCGCCCACGATGTGTCCCACGATCTCCGTACACCACTGTCGGTCATGAACGTGAGCTTGTACCTGCTCCGCCATATGAGTGACCCGCAAAAGCAAATAGACCATATCCGGGCGATGGAAGAACAAGTTTCGCGCCTCAGCAAGCTCGTTGATCAGCTTCTAACGATGTCTAGCCTCGATAGCACAGCAGAATTCACCTTTACCTCGGTGAATATGACGCAACTGCTCCACGAGATTGGAGAGTCTGTCCTTGTCAAAGCCCAAGAGCAGCAGATCAACTTTGCTGTAGAACTACAAGAAAATCTACCGCGGCTCAATGCTGATGCGTTGCAACTTCACAAAGCCTTGGTCAACTTGCTTGACAATGCCTTGTGCTTCACACCGCCAGAGGGCCACATCACGCTGCGGGCCGCCCTGAATAACAACCAGATGATAGTTGAAGTGCAGGATACGGGCTTGGGGATTCAGGCTGACGACCTGCCTCATATCTTTGATCGCTTCTACCGTGCTGACAAAGCCCGTTCAACTGAGACAGGTGGGACGGGTCTGGGTTTGACAATTGTGAAAAAAGTGGTCGAGATGCACCGAGGCAAGATCGAGATCGAGAGTACACTGGGAGAAGGTAGTTTGTTCCGTGTACTCTTGCCGCTTGATGGGCAGTCCGCTACCGCGATTAACACTCATAAACTAGCGCAAACGACGCAATCCTTAACGCAAGGTCTGTAAGTAGGCGATCAGGTCACGGATCTGCGGTGGGGTAAGTTCCTGCGCGTAGTTTAGTGGCATTATTCCGCCGCTGTAGCCTTGCACTACATACTCAGTAGGATGCACGATCGAATTGAACAGGTATTCGTCTGCGCTTTGTCCCGCGACTTGGCTGGCGGCACGGGTCGCGATACCCAAAAGTGAGGGTCCCACCTCAGCGGAACCGTCAACCGAATGGCAGATCGAGCACGCTTGAGCATTTTTTGTGCCATGCTCAAAGAGTATTTGACCTGCCGCTGCATCAGCCGTTGATGGCAGCGTAGCATAAGTTAAGGTACTGCTACTTGTGCTGCACGAAACTAACAACAAAGCGACGATTATCCATAATGGTTGGCGCATAGATCCTCATTCGATTCACGGTTGATCCCTGAGATTTTAGCGCTTCGAGTGTTCAAGCGACAACGCATTATGTATTGACCATTTCGTCAATCGTTGATCCGTTAATCCTGATCGACGAATACCCATTGCCGAATAATTAAATCGAGTAGTGCCGTTCGCACCGGGATACTGCTGATAACGGCTTGCTCGTGGTTGGCGTGTGCGCCTTCGCCCATCGCGCCGAGACCATCCAATGTGGGGATGCCCATCCCAGCGGTAAAGTTGCCATCGCTGCCACCGCCACTACCATCTTCCAGTAGCTCAAAATCTAGCTGCAACGCCAAATCACGCAACTGTTCGTAGTTGTGAATCATCATATCGTCGCGCTCCATCGGCGGGCGAATCTGACCGTTGAGTGTCGTCGTGACTTCGGCTCCCGGCAGCACAGGCTTCAATGTGTGCAATGTCTGATCGATACGCTCGGACTCAACTTTGGTCAAAAAGCGAACATCGACTTGTGCTGATGCCGAAGCCGGAATTACATTAAAAGCAATGCCGCCGTTGATGACCGTTACAGATACCGATGTACCGTGTTCCATTCGGTTAAGTTCGCTGATTCGCAAGGTTTGGTGGGCGATCTCCACAACAGCGTTAATGCCTTTTTCAGGCGCATTGCCCGCGTGTGAGGACAATCCTTTGACATTGACCGTATAATGCGCGACCCCTTTGCGCCATGTCCGTACCCCGCCATTACCGGGCGAGGCAAATTCCATGACCAAACACAACCCGGCTTGTGCGGCATATTTGGTAATCGTATCTTGCGAGTAAA
Organism: Chloroflexota bacterium; assembly: GCA_040007395.1. Lineage (GTDB taxonomy): Bacteria > Chloroflexota > Anaerolineae > Aggregatilineales > UBA2796 > DATGFK01. The sequence continues at coordinate 855 of JBDTVG010000044.1, read as the reverse complement.
CGCTCCCCGTTTCTTCGTCGCTGGTAAAGAGCGCCCAAATAGGCCGATCTGGGAATTCGCTGCGATCTCGCAACCCTTTGATCGCCGTCAATACCATCGCGATACTCACCTTCATATCCCAGACACCGGGGCCGATTAAGCGATCTCCCTCGACATGAACTGGACGTTGAGCCAGTGTCCCTAGAGGCCAAACGGTATCCATGTGCATCATGAACATCAGGGGTTTGCCGGGGGCGGCAGCATTCCACTTTGCCAGCAGAATATCGCCCACTTCCTGACGCGGAATACGTTCGACTTTTGCCCCAAGTTCGGTGAGATACTGCGAAAGGTAACTGCCCATCTGATCGACATGAGCTTTGTCGGCGGTAGGCGTTTCAAAGTTAGCAAGGGTTGTTGTCAACGCGACAACATCATTTATGTGGTCGCTGTAATAGTGAACCAGCGAGTTCGAAAGTTCGGTCACGAATGATTCTCCAATTTCGCAAAGAGGCCAAGTAGCGGGTGATCATAGCAGACCTGTCGTGCTGTGAACAGGTTAATATATACGAGGCGTGCGTAAATTCAGCAGGTTTTGATTTTCAAGCTATTTTTCTTGCGTTGCTTTGCTCACTCGATATAATACCCCTTATCCTCACAAAATATGGTTTTATCAGATTACTTGTTACGTAGGCAACATACGTTTGGCAAGCCACAAATAACCATCTCAATGTAGCGTCGTTAAGTGAACGTACAAACTCGGCAGGGTATTGGAGCGCCTGTAAACTAAAAAACATACTCAAGTCATACTGGAATCTCTAATCTAACCTAAGTTTCGGATAGGTATCAGCACAGCGACAAAGCGTTCGCCTGTTTGAC
>JBDTVG010000043.1:0-8758 GCA_040007395.1 Chloroflexota bacterium | reverse complement strand
TGACTGACTATCGCTTGTCGAAGTCGAGTGTCTATCGCTATCTCAACCAGGTGGCCTGAAGCACACCTATCTAAAACCGACCTTTTTGGCGGTTTATACACTAAAGGCCAACATTGCTGTTTCTGCAAAATATGAGCGGTCAAAGAGTTATCATCCTTGACCGCTTTTTGTTTATCATGACATAAAACGCAAACAGTTTCCTAGACCGCCTCGGCCCGCAAACGCTGTACAAGATCGCCTGCTTCATGTTTGGCTTCGTTGCTGCGCATATACTTGGTGAACACGTCAAGGACCGCATCCATATCCTGCGCTGGCAATTGTCCATTTCCATTTATCGCCTTGTCGAGCCAGTCAAAGACGAGGGCTTGCAACGGAGCCAGTGCCCCGATCTGGCAATGGCTGGCAGCCCAACCGTCGTCGAAGGTGAAGAGGTGCATGGTAGTCGAGGTGGACAGTTCTTTAACGAACCGCAGCACACTCAACCCCACTTTTTCATTGCTTTGGGCAGCTTCAGCCTCGCCATACATCAACAACAGTGGGCAGTGCAGCTTGGGCGCGAGGTCTTTAATGTTATAAGGTTTCCACGCATCAATGATCTCGTGCGGCTTGGAAACGCCCAACATCCATCGGAAATGATTCGCCATCCCGTGCAGTTGTGGACTTACTTTTTCTAGCCCGGTGAATACTATATCGAAGGTACTGGGGCGGGCATTTTGCAGCACCGAAGGCCAAACCGCGTGCCAGCCCTCGTATACATCAACAATCAGGCCGCTCACGATACAGGCTTTAATCCGATCCTCAAAAGCCGCCGCCCGTACTGCCAAGACTGACCCTAGTGAAGGCCCGTACAGTGCGATCTTGTCTGCGTCTACCTCGTCACGCTGGACCAGATAATCCACCGCAGCCTTGACGGGCACTTCGTAGTCGGGACGCATCAGCAGACCGGGATTCAATTGCATGGCGCTCCACTGTCCCGGCCCTTCAAAGGTTAGAAAGTTCCAGCCTCTGGCAACTGCCGCAAAGCCAAGCCAATGTACCAACTCCTCATTGGTCGAGTCGCCGCCATTCAGCGCGATCAGCGTTGGTCGTTTGGGTTGACCCGCTGAGAGGAAATATCCCGGTAGGCGGGCCTCCCCAAGCGGAATTGTCACGGTCTCAACTTGGGGCGATAAAAGTTTCGACGCCTTTTGAAAGTACTCACGACTGAGTGTCAGGTAGTTATCGAGCCGCGCATCCGTATGTGGCAGCGAGAACATCGCCGTCCGATAGTAGTTGCTGGCTCGCAGATAAGCCTGACGCGCCGTTACTGTTTGCCCTGCTTGCATGGCTTGTTCGGCGATCTGCGCGACGTGTTCCGCAGTGTGCGCCCATTCTTTGATCCAGCTTTCGTCGTTATTGTCCTTGATCCGCTCGGCGGTCAGTAGGCACTCGCTGAGTTCAGCACCGCCTGTCCCGGCAACCATCATGGTCCGCACAAAATTGAACGAGGATGTCCCAATATCCATTGCCTTCTGGCTAAAATCGAGTTTCATCGTGCTGCTCCTTCGTTTTCATCTCAGCGCGAGAACCGCAAGCCATCTCGTGATAACTTTAAGTTCCACGTCTGATATAATGTTTTACGTTACGTGTGTTATACTACATTATGTTGTTTAACTCAATCACGAAATACGTCTATATGTAGCATATGCTACAGGTGTAAATTATGACTTCGCCAACTCCTACGACTCCCGGTACAGATCGCCGCATCTTACGGACCCGCAAACTGTTGTGGGATGCGTTTATTGCGCTCATCCAAGAAAAGGACTATTCAGAGATCACTATTCAAGACATTGCAGACCGGGCTAATGTCAACAGAGTTACTTTTTACCTGCACTACCGGGATAAACACGAGTTACTACTCAAAAATGTGGAAGTGATCTTTGATGAGCTGACTTCAAAGATCGCACCACTGAATGGGGAGAACTACCGTACCGACATCCCGCCAGAAGGAATGACGCTGGTTTATCAATATATCGCTGAGAATGCCAAGTTCTATCGGATCGTTCTCGGTGAAAAGGGGATACCGTTTCTAGTCAATCGGCTCCGCAAATATCTAACTGACCTGACAATTCAACGGTTTCAGGGTTTTCAAATGGTAATCGGTGAGGAAAATCGCGCACGCATTTCGATGGAAATTGTGGGGCAATATGTAGCGGGATCAATCATTGGGCTGATCACATGGTGGTTGGAAAATGACATGCCGATTTCGCCAGAAGACTTTGCACATCAAACCTTGCAGCTAACTGCATATGGGCCTTATTGGGGCGCTGGCATTACCCCGCCCAAAATTGATGCTTAATCATTGGGACTGCTGCGAAATATGCCCAAACTACCCTCTTGTTTGCCAGCCTGATAAACTGATTGCAACCAGTTTTGTTTAGCGATTTGCACCGTAATCGGGCCATAAGTACAAATTCTAAAAGGTCAGCGTTTGGCTTGCGCTTCTAATTTCGTGAGCACTTCCCGTAAGACTTCGCCCTGAAACGGTGTGTACAAATAGAAGGTATAGGGGCGCTGCATATTGTGTGTCACCAACACAATCGTGTAGAGTTTGCGATCAGTCTATGCCGAACATACCCGCTAGCGTTTCGGCGTGAGAATTGTCGGCACTGCTGAGAGACGCAAGATAGCGCCCAGTGGTCGCCAGCGATTCATGGCCCAGCCGCGCCTGTATTTCGCTCACCTTTGCCCCGGCCTTTTCCATTGCATGGGCAAAGGTATGGCGCAAGGCGTGTACTTTGCTGGTGCCTAGCCGCCGCTGGCAAATATCGCTAATCGTCTGGATACCAAGCCCCTGCCCAGCGTTGCGGTGTGACGTACTAATCCAGATCGGGGCGTGGCTGGGCAGGCTACCGAACTCGGCAGGGTAAGCCGCTTTGAGGTACACCAACAAAGCGCGGGTTACTGTCTCGGTTAGTTTATCGGGCAACTTTTTACCGCCTTTTAGCCGCCGCCAGCTTACATAGGCCCGTGTACCGTTATCGGTTAACTGAATATCACCACATTGCAGAGAGGCCAACTCGGATAAGCGGCGGCCCGTCGTGAGGGCAATCGACAGGAGCGCATAATCCCGCTTGCCCGTGAGATCGTCGCGTGAAATTCTCTTTAGATGCTGGCTTAGATCGTCGCTCTCAAGCGGCCTTGCCCCGGCGTAGGCTTGCACCTTGCGCCGCTCGACTCGGCCTCAGTCGGCAGCCGCGCTCCGCGCCACTGGCAGTACGCATAGGCTTCGTACCAGGCGACACAGATAACGGGTTGGTCATCCGCGCTGGAATATTGGGTGCAATCCGTATAGGGTGGGGTGGCGTTGGGGTCGCCCACCCACGTTGTGCGCGGGTTGCCGTGGCCATCAGCCTTCCGCCATTTCAGGCCACTGTCGGTCCAGTGCTTGCTGCTTTCCGGCGTGTCCTTGTAGCCGCCTGCTGCCACAAACGCGGCGTAATCTTTGTTGGTCACGTCCAGCTTGTCGATCCAGTACGGCTTGTCAAAGCAGATTTCCGAGACCGACACTGCATTACTATAACTTGCATCGCCCATCAGGAAACAGCCCGGCGGCACTTGTAGTAAAACTGCACTATGAGCATCCGTCGTCGGCACGGGTGTCCACTGGGAAGCAGCGGCAATCGCCGTTGCCGTCGTGCGTTTTTGCGTCCAGGATTGTGTTGGTGCGTAAGTCGGCGGCACTTGGGCAATGCGCGGCACAAGCGTGGACAATCGGCTCTGGTCGAAGGCGCTGATCGTTGCGTTGAATTGAAGGGTCGCTTGTTGGTCAAGCGCATCGTGTAAGCTGCCCGCAACTTGGGTCAAGGTTGCCGGAATCGGCACTATTGTTGCGTTCGCCACCGCAATGAGCGTATTGGCCCCATTGCCAGTCGCCAACGCCTGACCTTGTGCAATGGTCGCCGTTCCTAACTGGTTGTTGGCGGTGGAAGTTTGCCCAGCAGCACCCACAGCGGCAATGATGGCGACAATGATGCCTATGACGGCAACTCCGGCGATCCCGGCTGCGATCCGCGCCGCCCGTTGAAAACGCACCGCCCGATCTTTCTCGGCAGCTTCGGCGCGTTGGGCGTTCGCCGCCGCTTGCTTCGCCAGTTCGAGTTCGCGGGCCGCCTGCTCTTGTTCCGCTTGTTCATGGGCTTGTTTTTCGGCATCACTGATAATCAGGAATCCTTGTTCGTCCGCGCTAGCGACATTCCGCACCGCCCAATTTTGCGCCTCAAGCAGTTTTTGCCCCCGGTACAGGTCATCGGAGCGGAACTTATTCCGCTTCCATGCTGCCGCGTCTTGACTGATCGTCTGTTGTAAGCGGATGTCGTCGCGGGCCTCGCGCAACCATTCACCGAGCCGCCCCCATTCTCGAATCAGTGCTTCGTGCGACACCTCGATTGTGCGTGATCCGGCGATCTCGTTGGTGGTGAGCAACCGCGCATTGACAAACGTTTCAGCGCTGTGCTGGATGATTTTCGTTTGGCCCGCATCGGGCAACTCCAATTCGCTGAACGCAGCGCGGCGGCGGGTCGTATCCTGTTCCGTCGCGCCCGGTTCGATCAGGCGCAGAAACAAAGCGCGGATCAAGCGGCGATGTTCATCATCGGTTGCCAGTGCGGTATACGTTTCCTCGGCACGGCGGGCGAGTGCCCCTTTGACCCCGCCGATGTCTTGATAGGCGTGCCGGGTTAGGCGCACCCCTTCACGGCGCTGAAAAAGCTCCTCAAGTGTATATTGCAGCAAGGGCAAGCCACCCACCTGATCGCGGGCATCGAACACCATATCCGACACAAGACCGTCATCGAAGCTCAGTCCGGCTCCTTCGGCGGGTTTTTCAATCGTTTGCTTCAGGTCCGTGATGGACATCGGCAGCACGGAGTCCCCGTGTGCCGTGATCAGCTTCCCCAGTTCAGAATCTCGAAGCGGGCGATCAAAAAAATCTGCCCGCAGCGTCAACAGCACCGTGACCAGGCTGCGGGGGTCAGTCGCCGCTGAGGTGAGAAGATTGATAAACTGTTCGCGCTCCGGTTCGCTGACCGTCTGCGTGAAGACTTCCTCAAATTGATCGACCAACAGCACAATCCGCGCCTTCGGCTGGTGAAGTATCGATGCGACCCGCACAATCAAGCCGCGAGAGTCGGTTGCGTCCAGATCTTCGCGGACAGCATGTACACTTCCCTGTGAAAAATAGGCGTTGTGCAGCATGATTGCTAATGCTTCGACAGGATGTGCGCCGGGCTTGACTGGCGGGAGAATGATCCAATCAGGATGCTGCTTCCGTAGAACCGGAATCAAGCCAGCCATTACTACGCTCGATTTGCCCGATCCGCTGGCCCCAATCACTGCTAGGAATGAAGGGAAGTCGCTCAAGCGTTTGAGCAGTGCCGCGATTAGGTCGTCGCGTCCGAAGAAATCTTGGACATCGGCCTCAGTAAAAGCGTCTAACGCTTTGTACGGGTTGCGCGGCGTAGTCACGGCCTCAAGTTCATGCGCCATTGACAACGATGATTCAGAGGGTTGAGTGATCAGGCTGGTGCGTACCGCTTCCGGTTCCATCACAGATACGGGTAGCAGACTGATAGCTTTCACTGGAACATTGCTCAATGCGTCGAGGAGTTCCTTCAAGCCGTTATCGTACTGCTCACCACGCATATCAACGTTTTGCAGCTTGCCATAGCCGAGTGGTGTACAGTCCAACCAGCGCTTATCCTCGCCTACGGCCCAAATCGCCAGCAACGTGCAGCCCTCCATCTCGGCGATGCTCAGTTCATCCTGAACATAGTCGGATTGTGCCGCTGTTGGCGACGCGACATAGATCAGCGCACGGGATTTTTGAGCGCCTCGCGGATGGCTTTTTCCCAGTTGCGCGTACCCGGCTTGAGTTTCTGATGATCGACCCAGATTGGCACACCCACTCGCTGGAGATCGCCGACTAAGCGCTGCACAAAAGCCGCATCGGCACTCGAATGGGACACAAAGATATGGGTCGTCGCGGGCTGGTCAGTCATACGGCACCCTCACTTGAACCGATAGGGCACGGCGATCAGTATAGTCGGGAACCCAGCAAAGCGCACGATGTTTTCCACAAGACAATTCAAGCAAACGGGCAAGGCAACCAATAAGCTCATTTAACAGTTTGAGATATTGTGTGAAGGCAAAGGTGTCCTCTGACATGACACTGTGCATATTGTGCGAATTCTAGTCATTCATGTGTAAGATCGCATAAGGTCGCACTCCCTCAAGTATCAGATACGCAGACCAGCGTGCCAAAGTTCGTCCGGTAGAAATCCAGATCTTACCATCGACCGAAGTGAGGTATGGACGTTCCGTTGCCAAAGCTAATTGATCCCACCCACGCGGCTCATAATGCTTTTGCGCGATGATCTGGAGGCTGCGATGACCTTTGGGCTGGAAATTGAATTAGCTGACGATCAGTCAGACTGGTTGACCTAGCATCTCACCGGCGATATAACTACTTCTATAATCACGATAGCAGTGAACACGATGCCAACCGATCTACTTTGGTTTGTCCAGTATACCAGTATATTGAGTCAGTACTTTTATGCCGGAGCGTGCTCATGAATAAGTTTGGCTATTCCGAATCACAATGGACTTTAGCAAAAAATGAAGCGAAACAGGTATTGATAGAGCGTGCCAAGGTTCGCGGGATGATCCCATACTCCGAGCTTGTTCAACATATTCATGCAATTGCTATTGAAGCACACGATCGGAGACTGTTTAACCTGCTTGGAGAGATTTCAATAGAAGAGGATAAGGCTGGTAGGGGAATGCTCTCGGTGATAGTTGTACATAAGGATGGAGATATGCAACCTGGTCCCGGCTTCTTTGACCTTGCCAAGCAACTTGAACGGGACACATCAGACATTCTAGCCTGTTGGATACTAGAGTTTAAGAAGGTACATGCGTATTGGAGTACCCATTAGCCAACAAAACTGCGCTGGAGCAAGACTGAGGGAGAAAGGTTAGTGGAATTGCTGGTCAATCCGATTGAAAGATTATTCGTATCTGCTCAGGCTAATTCAAATCTAAGAAGATACCAGCAATTAAAGAGTGCCTGGGTGGAGTGAGGCATTATGATGACAAATATTAGCCCGGAAACTCTGAGAAACAATACACGCGTCTGCAAGTTGCTGGCACAGTCGTTTTACTTTGATTTGGAAACCCAAGGCAGTGTACTCAACTCGTTTAAGATCAAGGGTGACTGGTTGCCAATAGCGCGCGAAGCGGCTGGGGGTGCGTTCTTGCTCAGTACTTCTGGGTATCTTCTTTATGTTACCTCTGAGGGAGGAGCCGGAGTGATCGCGGCTTCACTTAAGGAAGGACTTCAGCTCATGGTGACATTTCCCTATTGGAATAGTCTACTGCATTTCTCAGGCGGTGGTGATATTGCCAAGATGAGACGGGCTGTTCCTTATCTTGAACAGGATTTGTTGGCATACGAACCTGAGATTGAGCACTACCGTAGTTTTCTGAAAAGCGAGCTGTCATTGCCCGAAGCATCCGATCCGATCGCTTTGCTTCATTATGCGGTTGAAGTTCTTAGTCCGGGTGTCGAGTTTGACCTATCTGTCGGGGAGGAGTTTCATTCCCTGTTCAATACATTAACTATCGACAACACCTTGTTTTGAGAGTTGGCCTCCTCCCTAGGAGGTGTGCCAAGTCGAGTGAGAATGACGATACTTGGCTAAATAGCGGGCGTTGTGCGCTGTCCCACACTGCGTGACACAAGGCCACACAAGGATAAACGTCACTACTTTGACAAAGTCACATTCAAAGGTCAGGCTGCCTTTTGCAGCGGGGTTGACGAGAACTTATGCGGTTTTCGAGATGCTGAACGACCAAAGCGGCAGCTTCCGGAATGGACAGTTGGCGCAAGGGAAGCGTCGCACACAGGAGTTCACAGACATTGGACATCGATAGGACATGCTCGTCGTTACACCTGTGAGCGCTACAGTCGCTATCGTCGGCGGTATTAACCTACTCTGAAAGAGCTGTTGAACGAAGGTCTATTCAAGGAAGAACATTACTCCCTTAAGCAGCAGACATGTAGATAGAGTGTGTTGTCTAACGTGAGAAGCAGTCACTCGATAGTATGCGATGTCCCGATTTGGTTGTGCTGGCTGATTGGCACATCCGGGCTAAACGGGGCTAGGCCGTTTGCCAGTGGTATCTGGCTGCACAATGAACAGGGCTTGTCGCCAAGTGGGCAGCTTGCTAGCTACAACCCCATCAACCAGCGGTCTTTCCAACTGAAGGTCGGGCGCTTCACTTGTCGGTCCAGTACCGTTAATTGCTGGCGCAGGAGGGCATTTTCCAATACCAGCGCAGCTTTTACTCCGCAGCAGGTCTTGGACGACCCGACCCCCGCGTCTGCGCGACGGGTTTGGTCCACGCTCTGACCTGTTCGCGAACCCGTTGCAAAATAGCCAAACCACGTTATTTGAAAGCTGACCACAGGGAGCAAAACATGACTCTACCTTTCTCGATGAAATGCGACCCGAGTCACGAATTCTACTGTATAGACACTTGACCTTGGCAAAAGCGATCTGGGAAGCCAAAGACTTTGCCATTATCCGAACGGATGTGCAAACGGTCCAACACAGGGTCTTCGGATAAGTCTAATAAACGGTCAAGCCACTCAAAGCCAAGTCGAAAAGGCTCAAGTCACGGCGGTCAGCGCGGTCAACCAGGGCCGATTGACCTGTAC
>JBDTVG010000042.1:0-58692 GCA_040007395.1 Chloroflexota bacterium | reverse complement strand
CCTTCACGCTACCTTCAGTTTACCCCCTTTTGCACTTTGCCTTAACATGAGCCACGGTATTTTGTAGGGACAATGCCTGCGTTGTCCGCTGAATAGGGCGGCTGAACAGATCGAGCTGGATGTGCTTGAGCCAACGCCAGCCCGCTTGTTCCATCGCGACAAGCCGTTCAGGACGGGCAACGAAGCATAATCGCGCTCTGCGATGGCCTTGTTCAGCCAGCAAGCCGCGTACCGCCAACGCCAATGAAGCCAGATTACCGACTGTTGCATCCAAATAGGCAATGCTCAGAATCGGCACACGTCCATGCGCTGGGTTTGGCAGCGGATTAAAGATAACGATCCCTTCCAATTTATCGGTGTGCGGGAACCAACCATAGATCAGGGAATCAGCGGTGAGCGTGTACAGCCGTGCATCGGTGATCAACCGCCATTGGTAGGCGTTTTCCATGCTGTGGGCAGCCCACTCGTAATACGGCGACTGATCGAGGAACGCCCGTATTGCTGGAATATCATTCGGCGTTAACTGGCGGAACTCATTGGCTTTCTGCGGATTGGCGCTGTCGGTGCGATACAACGCATAGCTGCCCACTGGCGTAAAGTCATTTTTAGCAGCGATGTCCTGAATAGCGATATTGTTAGTTACCGTCGCCATCCGCAGTACGCCGCTGCCTAGCTTGTCAGCTTCGCGTATACAGTAGAGCAGCAGCACTAGCCCGATCCCCTGAACATAATCATCAGGATCAACGCGGACACCTTCAAGCCACCACTCATCCTCACCCAACTGCACGATCCGCGCCATGCCCCGGATTTGTATGTCTTTATCGACGGCGGCGAACAGCTTGCCCGTAGGATCATCAATCCATCTGTCTAGCACTTGTGGCAAATAGTCATCGCCGCCCCAAGTGCGGGCGGCAATATCCTGCATAGCGGCAAGGTCAGAAGCCTGAGCTTGCCGAATATTATACGTAACTATCTTGCTTGGCATTGCGCCTTCTACAATCAGCCCGTAGGCTAGTTGCGATTGCCGCCGCGATCTCCGCCGCCGCCACCACGATAACCGCCGCCACTGCCGCTGCGATTGCCACCGCGATCCCCACCACCGCGATTACCACCACGATCTCCACCGCCGCTGGGTCTGCCGCCCCGGTCACGCTCACGCGCTTCTTCGGGAGTCCAGTCTTCTAGCACAGCTTGACGGCTCAGGCGTACTTTGCCGGATGGGTCAACATCTGTGACCATGACCATCAGTTCGTCACCGATAGCCACTTCGTCTTCGATGCGTTCGATACGGTGATCGGAAAGCTGGCTGATATGCACCAGTCCATCACGTCCCGGCAGAAATTCGACAAACGCGCCATATGGTTCGACGCGGGTTACTTTGCCTGTATAGATGCGCCCGATCTCGGCTTCTTCGGTCATGCCCGTGATGGCTTCAACAGCGCGATCTGCGCCTGCCCCTTCGGCTGCCGACACAAAGACTGTACCATCTTCCTGAATGTCGATCTTGACCCCATATTTATCCTGAAGACTGCGGATCGTCTTCCCGCCGGGGCCAATGATCATCCCGATCTTCTCAGGATCGATCTTGATCGTCGTCATGCGCGGCGCATATTGGCTGAGGTGACTGCGCGGTTCAGCAATCGCCTGACGCATCACTTCCAAAATCTGGATACGCGCATCATGCGCTTGACTGAGCGCTTGCGTCATGATGGCATCCGAGATCCCCAGCACCTTGATGTCCATTTGCAGCGCTGTGATACCTTTTTCTGTTCCGGCGACCTTGAAATCCATATCGCCGATGTGGTCTTCAAGGCCCTGAATATCGGTCAGCACGACATATTTGTCGCCGTCACTGATCAAGCCCATGGCGATTCCGCCAACGGGCCGCTTGATCGGCACCCCTGCATCCATCAGCGCCAACGTGCTGCCACATACACTCGCCATCGAGGTACTACCATTTGAGGACAGCACTTCGCTCACCACACGCAGCGTATAGGGGAACTCATCTTCGGGCGGGATCATGTTACGGAGGGCAGTTTCTGCCAGCGCTCCATGACCAATCTCGCGACGCTTCGGGCCGCGCATTGGATAAGCTTCGCCCGACGCAAAAGGCGGCATGTTGTAGTGGTGCATATAGCGCTTGGTGTCTTCGGGATCTAGTCCGTCCAACTGCTGCACGTCACGCGGTGTACCAAGTGTCGCAACGCTCAAGACCTGAGTCATACCCCGCTTGAACAGCCCTGATCCGTGAACGCGGGGGATCAATGAGACTTCCGCTGAGAGTTCGCGGATCTGGGTTGGCGTGCGTCCATCGGGACGGATACCCTGCTCAAGGACACGACGGCGCACTTCTTCGGCGTAGACATCGTGATAACTAGTCTTGATCTGGCTGGCGGTGATGCGTTCCTCACCTTCGACAACCTCGCTATCGGCAGCATATTCTGCCAGCACAATATCGCGCAGATCGTCAAGCTGGACTTCGCGCTCATCGTGATCCGTGTAGGTAGCCACGATAGTCGCCATCTGACCAGCAACACGCGCCCGCATCTTTTCGAGCAAGCCGCCGTCTTCTTTAGCGGGGGTGTAGGTCGATTTGGGTTTGCCCAGTTCGGCCCGCATCTCCTCTTGAATGCGGATCACGTCTTGCACCGACTCTTGTGCCAGACGCAGCGCCCGCACCATCGTGGCTTCGTCTACTTCAACCGCGCCCGCTTCGACCATGATAATGGCATCTTTGCTGGCGGCAACCCGCAGATCGAGCGTACTGTTTTCCATATTGGGGATCGTGGGGTTGACGACTAGTTCGCCGTTGATCAGGCCGATGCGTACCCCACCGATAGGCCCATTCCAAGGAATATTGGACACCGTTAGGGCAGCACTAGCCCCGATGATGCACAGCATATCGGTCTGGTGTTCCTGATCGTGACTGAGGGCGGTCACGATGACTTGCACTTCGTTTCGCATATCGCCAGCAAACAGCGGACGCAGCGGACGATCCGTGACACGCGCCGTCAAAATCGCTTGTTCGCTAGGACGACCTTCGCGCCGGAAGAACGATCCGGGAATGCGTCCGGCGGCGTAGAGGCGCTCCTCATATTCAACGGAAAGTGGGAAAAAGTCGATGCCGGGGCGCACGGTACTACTCATGGTCGCGGTTGCCAGCAGCAGCGTATCGCCCAACCGGACGGTTACAGCCCCGCCGGCCTGTTCTGCATATTTACCGGTTTCGATAATAATGTCTTCGTTGCCCAGCCGCGCTGTAAAACGCCGAGCAGTAGTGGATGTACTCATCAATGCCTCCTATGAACCCATAAAAACGAAAGGCGCTCATTGGTCAGGCACTGGAGACTGGTGCAGATAAGCTCTAGCTGCCGCAAGCTCCAATTCCTGACATATTGAGCGCCATTAAATCAGGTGGGCGGCCTGTCCTGCACCGCCCCTGATATTATACATTTGACAGTTTTGTCTGATCACTTTACCGTTATTGAGTGGACGTTACGCTGGTTAACGCTTCACATAATCGCGTAGGCCAAGACGCTCGATGAGTGCCTTGTAGCCATCGGGATTCTTTTTGTTCAGGTATTTAAGATGGCGGAGGCGCTGTCCGACCAACTTGAGCAAACCGCGACGCGAATGCTCATCGTGCTTGTGGATTTTGAGATGTTCAGTCAACTGCGTAATGCGGCTGGTGAGTATCGCAACCTGAACTTCCGGGGAACCAGTATCACCCTCGTGGCGGGCAAAGCCCTTAAAAATTTCGTCTTTTGCTTCTTTGGCAAGTGGCATGGCGTTCACCTTTCAAGTACTAGGCACCAAGCATACCGAACGCGTGGTTTGCTGGTCAATCGTGCGTAATGGGGTCATTATAGCAGTTCAACAGATCGCTGGCAATTCCCAATGGGGTCTCGTAAGCGGCTCACTTTTAGCCTGCCGAAATGTTTAATCTAGACAAAAGGTTATCTAGGAGTCGGGGCTTCGACTAACATTCGGAAACGCGAGGCGAGTCTGAGACTTGCTTCGCTATTCCAAGGATGATTTAATGCGTTCGATTGCCTTTGCTGCGACGTAAGCAACACTTTTCCCACGTAGACTATTGGTGTCTAGGATTGGCTCGGTATCATGCACTATTGCATGTTCCAATACAGATAATGCTCGGTCATCAGCTAATTTGCCTAAGGCTCTGGCTGCGTAGAATCGTACATGTGGATTGGGATTATCCATTGCAGCAATCAAGGATTCTACTGCACGCCGATCTCCCCAATTCCCTAAAACTGTCGCTACACTGGGATCCATAGTGCGTTCGAAATAGCGGATCAGCGGCTCAAGTGTGCGTTCGTCATGTAATATCTCTAATGATTCAATTGCACGTCCTGCAACAAACACATGATCCAGCGCCGCAATGAGTGGCTCTACGGCACGTAGATCTCCAATTTCACCAAGCGCCCAAGCCGCATCACCTGCTGCGTCCCACACGGTCTTCTTATCGTCCAACAACTTGATAAGCCCTTCAACAGCACGACGTTGTCCCAACGCTAGAGCTGCTGCGCTGCGAACGAATCTATCGCTACTGCAAAGATTCTGGATTAACTGTTCTATATCAGTCTCGTTAGGTGTTGGGCCATTCACCATTCTAAAACCCTCACTATTTACAAGGTGAGTTAGCGAGACAGCCTTAGCGCGAAAGAATCTCCGCGAGATCATAGTATTCCAGATTGGCGCTGCGCGTTTTGCCAGCAACATCCTCTAGCGGCACGGGCAAAATATCGCGCCCAGAAAGACCTACCATCACGCCGTAAGTGCCATCACACAAGCATTCGACAGCTTTGACTCCCATCCGGGTCGCCAGCAGCCGATCAAAAGCGGAGGGGCTGCCGCCACGCTGGATATGCCCCAAGATCGTAATCCGCACTTCAAAACCGACATTATGGCTGTTCAGAAAGTCGGCAACCTCATTGATGTTGTGATTCGCGCCCTCGGCAATTACCGCAATAGCGTGATTCTTGCCGCGCATATAAGCGCCTTCCAACCTCGATGCGACTTCATCCAGTTCAATATCGCGCTCCGGGATCATGGTCAATTCTGCGCCGCCCAGAATGCCACTCATCAAGGCCAGATAGCCGCACTTGCGACCCATGACTTCAATGAGAAAAGCCCGCCCATGACTCGACGCTGTATCGCGCAAGCGATCCAGCGCATCCAGAATAGTATTGAGCGCTGTGTCTACGCCGATGCTCATGTTCGTTCCCCAGATGTCGTTGTCGATGCTGCCGGGGATACCAACGACTGGGAAGCCAAGTTTGTGTAATTCCAATGCACCGCGCAAACTGCCATCCCCGCCGATACAAATCAGGCCATCGATCTCCTGTTCATTGAGACGGCGCAACCCTTTGCGCTGCCCCTGTGGAGTCTTGAACTCATCGTTGCGTGCCGTTTGCAGGATCGTCCCGCCACGCTGCAAGATTCCGCTGACTTCACGGTTGGCGAGGCGTTCAAAGTCGCCACCTAGCAGCCCCGCGTAAGCCTGACGAATGCCGAACACCTCGATATTTTTGGCGATAGCGCTTCTGACAACACTGCGGATCGCGGGGTTCATACCGGGTGCGTCGCCGCCACTGGTCATTACGGCGATACGTTTCATGATTTTTTTAATCTCCCGCTTGAGGAAGAACGAATTGGTAAATTTAGACGATCGCTATTATAGCCAATACTATACATTGGAACGATAAGGGCGGGTTAAAGTTTCTACAACCTGTCAGATTTGACAAATCGAGGCGCACGAAGAGGAAGTTATCCTCACCCCCAACCCCTCTCCACTACGTAGAGTGGGGAGTCAATACTTTTTATCGGCTTGTATAACTATACGAGGGTGACTCACTGCCATTCTTTTTTTTTTCACCGCGCAGAGAAAATTAAAACGAGTCTGGAAGTCCCTCTCCTGCGGGCTGGGGAGGGGACATGTTTAGAAAAGGGGGTTGGCAAAAGGGGGTTCATCGTTCAAACTGGGAAGTAATGAACAAACCAGAGAGAACAATGAACAACACGATATTGTACCAGTGGGAGCAGGAAATCAGGGAGCATTTGCCGAGCTTAAATACGTGGCAAACGGGGAATGTGGCGCTGATGAGCTATGGAGTGATAAAAGCGGAAGGCAGTCAACAGCACAAGATAGCGCGGCAGATGCGGGGACGAGAAAAAGTAGAAAGTGCGACACGGCGGATACGGCGCTTTCTGGCGAATACGGGTTTTCCATTGGAGGGGTTTTGGCGGGAATGGGTGTGTTGGGTGGTTAAGAGTGGCGGTTGGCACTGGGATGAAAGCTTGGTGCGCCAACCCGACCATGTGACCCGTCTCTTAGGCATCCTCGTCGTCGCCTACTGCTGGACCATCGCCCTTGGTTCGCAAGCCATTTACTCCCAAGGCGGTCATCCCCTCATCCGCTGTGCTCAGAGTCTTCCCGAACGCTCTCTTAGCCTCTTTCGGGAAGGTTTGGATTTCTTATGCCAGCACCTTGAAGGCTTTTCTCGCTTTTGCGGTATCGTCTTTTTTCCTAATTTTCGTTTTTCCTGAAATTATGTCCGCTCCCCAGTTACGAAGTGGAGAGGTTGGTCAAATGTTTCTGGAAGTAAAGGTGAAATAGATTTCCGATGCTTTTACCCCACGAAATTGCCGCCTTACAAGAAATCGAACAACTACTTCGCGATAGTGGTTCTCTGCAACCCAGCGACTCCCTCCCTATTCTCTCCAAAGATGAATACGCCAGCGATCCGCGTCAATGCTTTGCTTATGCCGAAAATAACACGGTGCTGGCGCTATCCCTGCCATCCTGCAACTTAACGTTGCTGCCGGAGTCGCTCGGACAGTTGACCAATCTGCAACAGTTGGATGTAGATAATAATCAGCTAACGTCGTTGCCCGATTCATTGGGCACGCTGACCGCGCTAAAATCTCTGCGGGTGATGCACAATCGATTGACAACACTGCCGGAATCGTTCTGGCAGTTGACCAATCTCGAAATCTTGTTTCTGGGCGATAACCCCTTGAACGAACTCCCAGAACAACTCGGAGCGCTCCACAGCCTGACGCACTTGTATATCCACAGTAGCAATTTAGCAACACTCCCCGAAAGCATCGACGCGTTGACCAAGCTGCACACGCTTGATCTCGGTCACAACAAGCGGTTGGCGACGCTCCCCGACGCGCTGGGCAAGCTGCGAAATTTGGCGTTCCTGTATTTGAGCGATAACCAATTATCCGTTCTGCCAGAGGCACTTCTGGCGACTCTGCCAAATCTGCTTTATCTCAACGCCACCGACAACCAGTTGACCGCGCTGCCGGAATCGATTGGACACCTGACTAAGCTCATCGAACTTCGGTTGTACAACAACCAATTGACCACGCTGCCGAAGTCGATTGGCAATCTGCGAAGCCTCAAAGAGTTGCATTTGCACGACAACCGACTAACGACGCTGCCTGACTCGCTTGGTACTCTGCGCAGTCTAACGCTGCTGGATCTGCGAAATAATCAGTTAACCGATCTGCCCAACTCACTGAGCGATCTGCAAGCCCTGACTTTTCTGGATTTGCGTGCAAATAACTTGGTGGTGCTCCCGGCGGGTATCGGAGATTTGCCGCGTCTCGAAAAATTGGATTTGCGGTGGAACAAGTTACGTTCGCTGCCCGATTGGATTCAGCGCCTCGAACAGCGCGGCTGTACAGTTTTCACTTAAACCAATCTGGGGCTATAGTGAATTCACTTGAGCAACGAAAGAGGCTAGGACAGCGATCCATGACCGAAGACGAAGAAAAGCAAGCGCTTATTGAAAAGATGGGCAGCACTGACAATAAAACTGCGCTACAGGCAGTAAAAGAGTTGGATAAACAAGGATGGCTTACAGACAAAACACTCATTGGAGCAAAATTTATGTTAGCCAATCTAATGCTAGCCAACCTATATAAAGCCAACCTTCGCGAGGTCAATCTTTATGGAGCTAACCTCAGCGAAGCTAATCTCACAAGAGCTAATCTCAACCACGCCGACCTGAGGTCAGTTAATCTCAGATTGGCTGACCTTAGGAAAGTTGACTTTAGAGAAGCCAATCTTTATCAAGCCAACCTCAGCAATGCTTATCTCCATAATGCTGACCTAAGGTACACCCATCTCCATGATGCACATCTAAATGGGGCTGACCTTAGCCGAGCCGATCTATCTTGGGCTGACCTTAGCGAGGCTGACCTCGCAGGAGCTAATCTTTATGGGGCTAATCTTTACAAAACCAATCTCAGTGGGGCCAACTTCAGCAACGCCGATCTCAGTCGAGCATACTTTATAGGAGCCAACCTCACGGGAGCCAATCTTTATGGGGCTAACCTTGGCGAAGCCAACCTAAGCCAAGCAAACCTCAGTGGATCTGGGCTAACGGATACTAATTTCGATTTAGCAATTTGTGCCTCTACGCTCTTCACCAATGTGGATCTATCAACCGTTAAAGGTTTGGATGCCATCATACATCATGAGCCTAGTACGATTGGTATCGACACATTGTACAAATCGCAAGGCAAAATACCCCATGATTTTCTGCGCGGCTGCGGTGTCCCTGAAAGTTTTATCTTCCATTTCCGCTGCTCATGGGAAATGAACCAAAGTAACTGCTCTCGGAATCAACGAGCGATGTCTCTCAGAACATCAATAACCTCGCCGGGGTTCAGGTGAAGATCGATCACGTGATTAGGGTAGCGTTCCATAAATGCTGCGCCGGGGGTTTCGTGCCAATCCGCCAGCACGATCCAATCTGGTTGGTAAGGGTCGATCAAGTCTGCCAGTGAAGCGTCGTAGTCGTCATGGCTGCGGCCTGTTTCCAGATACCATTCGCGGGGATGATAGATTGCTGTGACCCCGGCGATTTCAGCGCGATCCAGAGCCCGCGACTCCATCGCCTCGCTGACGACAATCACCACAATGGCGTTAAGCTGTCCTGTGCTGCACGCATCCAAAATCGTTTGGAGATCGTTGCCCTCGCCACTATCCAATACCGCTAGTTTTGTCTTCATCTGGTTTTGATGGGTTGCCTTTTTGCATCACTGTATCCAATCGCGATCATCCGTGCCAAACTTGACCCCTATCCCCCAGCCCCTTCCCCCGCAAGCAATGGAAGTGGAGTCAGACGCGGGAAAAGTCCCTCCTCGCTTGCGGGGAGGGACTTAGGGCGGGGTCAATGGCGTATTCGCAACTTTACACCCTACGCGGCGTAATAACTTATGGTACATATTGAACAACACACTCATTGATTACACGGCGAACCACGATTCGCAAACAGTAGGCAACCTCATCCGTTTGGATTACGATCAAGACTGTAACAAGAAGGAAATTTCAAACATGCGTATCATCGTACACACTGGCAAGGGTGGTGTCGGTAAAACGAGTATCTCGGCGGCGACGGCCTTACGTTGCAGCGAAATGGGCTTGCGGACAATTGTATTGAGCACCGATACCGCGCACAGCCTCGGCGACTCGCTGGATGTTGAGATCGGGCCGGAACCTGTCGAACTGCGACAAAATTTGTGGGCACAGGAAGTCGATGCCCGCTATTCAATGGATAAATACTGGGGATCGTTCCAGAAGTATATGGTGGCGTTGTTCACCCAGCGCGGCGTGAAAGACATCGTTGCCGAGGAAGTGACCATTCTGCCCGGTCTGGAAGAAGGCGCTCACCTCCTGTGGATCAATCGCTATGTGCAGGAGAATAACTTCGATGTGTTGGTCGTCGATGCGGCTCCCACCGCCGAAACGCTGCGACTGCTCAGTCTGCCCGATGTAACGCGCTGGTGGTTCGAGCGCATTTTGACCCTGACCAAAGGTGCGGCGAAGTTCCTACGGCCTTTTGCCAAGCCAATCATGGGGACTGACCTGCCCGATCAGGATGCGTTTGATACCATTGAAAGCCTGTTCAAAACGCTTGATCATGTCCGGGTGCTGCTTACCGACCCAGAAATGAGCAGTCTGCGGTTGGTCATCAACCCTGAGAAAATGGTCATCAAGGAAACGCAGCGCACCTATACCTACCTGAACCTGTATGGTTATGCCACCGACGCGGTAATCTGCAATCGCATTTTGCCGGACGAAGTGACCGATCCATACTTTGCCCAATGGAAAGAGCTTCAAAAGGAAAACATCGCGTTGATCCACGAAGCGTTTGGCGAACTGCCTATGCTGCGTGCGCCGATGTTTAACCGTGATGTAGTCGGCATGGATGCACTGCACCGTCTGGGCGATGCGCTGTACGGCGACACGAATCCCGCGCAGGTCATGTTCAAGGGGCATACGCATCAGATCATGTCCGACGATAATGGCGGCTATCGGCTCAAAGTGCCGCTGCCGTTTGCCGACAAGAGCGATCTTGACCTATACCGTTCGTCGGACGAATTGACCTTGCGTGTTGGGCCATACCGCCGCAATATCGTTTTGCCCTACGCACTGTGGAACTTGGAAATTGGTGATGCAAAATTTGAAGAAGCAGCCCTCAACATTCACTTCGTCGCCAAGCCGCACTAACGGTAATGGCGCGAAGCTTTTCGGTGTAGACACTGCTCCGATGCCCGACACGGCATCGGAGCAATACCAGTCTGAGCCAGAGCCGATCAAAATTGCGGCACGGCCTACCGCGCCCGATGCGGCCCATCGGTCTCACAAGCTAAATCGCAGCCGCTACTACCGCATCGTGGTCTTTTTCGTGTGGCTGTTCGCCAATGCGCTGTTCTGGGAATGGATCGTGCGGCGCTTGGTCGGTGAAGCCGTTGTCGCTAGGACACGTCCCAAGCGCTATCGGCGCGATGCGCGGCGCTTTCGCAACTTGGCAATCGAGATGGGCGGCGTGCAGATCAAGCTTGGGCAATTTATCTCCAGCCGGGTTGATGTGCTGCCGCCAGAGATCACCGAAGAACTGGAAGGCTTGCAAGATCAAGTACCGATTGTCGGGTTCAGCTATATCAAGCAAACGATTGAGCGCGAGATAGGCTCTATCGAAGACAAGTATATGTGGCTGAACACTGAGCCTGTGGCGGCGGCATCATTTGGACAGGTGCATCGCGCCCAGTTGCTTAACGGGGATCGCGTGGTAGTCAAGGTGCAGCGCCCCAACATCGATAGCATTGTCTATACCGACCTCTCGGCACTGCGGATGGTGGCGCGGTTATCGATGCGCTTTGGGTTTATCCGCCGCCGCGCCAATGTGCCGGAATTGCTGGATGAGTTTAGCCGTGTATTGTGGGAAGAACTCGATTACCTTGCCGAGGCGGATCACGCGCTGACCTTTGCCTCGATGTTCAAAGATGATCCGGGAATCTATGTTCCGGCGGTATATCTGGACTACAGCTCGCCGCATGTCTTGACCCTCGAAGATGTGACCAGCATCAAGCTCAACGATTATGCTGCGCTGGATCACGCAGGCGTGGATCGCAAAGAGGTTGCCAGCCGCCTACTCGCCTGTTATCTGCACCAGATTTTCGATGTACGGTTCTTCCATGCCGACCCACACCCCGGCAATCTGTTTGTGTATCCCCTGCCGCTGGATAAGACTACTAGCAATGGGCATGTCCCCGGCAAACGTCCCTTTTACCTGATCTTTATTGACTTTGGCATGGTCGGACGGTTGACCCCGACTTTGCAAGAAGGGTTGCGCGAAACGTTGATCGCGGTGGCGACACAAGATTCGAAGGCATTGGTCGCCAGCTATATGAAACTGGGGGTACTGCTGCCCGGTGTCGATGTCAAGCGCATCGAAGACGCGACCCGCGCTGTGTTCGATAAGGTGTGGGGCTTGAACATGACGCAGATGGCGAATCTGCCCTTTGACGAGATGTCCGACATTGCTAAAGAGTTTAGCGATCTGCTGCTCTCGATGCCGTTCCAGATGCCGCAGGACTTTATCTATTTGAGCCGTGCAGTTGGAATCTTGAGTGGGATGTGTACCGGGCTTGACCGCGACTTCGACCCCTGGCATGAAATGCAGCCCTTCACCCAAAAACTGCTAGAAAATAGCACTAATCGCACTAAAGCGGCAGCAGGCGGATTAGTATCAGGCGGCACACTCCAAACGACACTGGATATAACTGGCAAGCTGGTTCGCGACTTTGCCACACGACTTTACAAACTGCCTACCCTCGCTGATAATGTGTTGAGTCGCGCTGACCGGGGCGATCTTGAAGTGCGGATGATCCCCGATCCGGCCTTCAAACAGCAGATTACCCGCATTGAACAGACCGCAGGTCAGGTTGTGTGGGGCGTAGTCTTTGCAACGGCGACTCTGGCGAGTACTCTGCTTTACGTAAACCATGAGCAGACGCTTGGGATTGTGGGCTATGGCTTTTCAGTGCTTACCCTGATCCTGATGTTTTTGCGCGGAAGAAGTTGAGGCGTTCGATGGCTGATACATGGCACACTCTCTATTTTCGCACCGACGATACACCCGCCGTGATCGTGGCGCTAGTGGATGCGCTCCAACAAAGCGGCTACCAGCGCTATGATCCGTTCGCAGGTGGAACTGGGACACCTCCCGGCCTCCAAACACTGATCCGCCATTTTGTCGCGCCCGCACAAGACGGTTGGGTGCGTGTTCTCGGCACTCCCGATCCCGACCTATTGCCGAGTCTAAGCGCCGGATTTCCGATGCTGCACGCTTGGTTGACTGATACCGACAGCGGCCTTGAGGTCTATTCTAATGGGGCGCTTGACGAACAAGGGTTGAATGTCTATCTGCTCCCCGGCAATACTATTGAACAACTTGCACGGGCGCAGCAGGGATCACGTCCTTCCCTTGTAGATCGGACTGAGGAACGCTTGCCAGACTTGCTGCCAGATAGTGTGCAGCAAATGGCGCGTGACTATAACGTCAAGCCCGAACAGGCTAGTAAACTCATGGATCGGCTGACCGGACAGCTATTCGGCAAACTGGATCGCAAATCGGACGGTGAAGCCAGCACGATGCAGACGCAGGCACGCGCTTTACTAGCAGGTACGGGGCAAATCAACTGGAACAGTCCCGCCGCCCAAAAACTTAAAGGGCTAGCGAGTGTGCTAGCCCTACCCGCCAACTGGCGTGACCCCGATTTTGATATGCTGCGCGATGCGTATCAGGTTGCCCGTCGCCTGCGTAAGAGTCCAAACGCACAGTTGATGCCCGACGAACAGTCCGCGCTGAAAGCCGTTCCGCAGGCAATAGCTTACGAAGCGATATATGTCGGGAAGTAGAGAGATATCGTGGGACTAGGCGGCAAAAATCCGATGCTTCATTTGCCATTCTTCAACGGCAGTTGTATCTTACGAAATAGGACAAGCTATTTTGAAAGGATACGGCACAGATGACGATCCTGCATCGTCGCCGCTTTCGTCGCCTTGTGTTTGCGGTATTGTTCGTTGCACTATTGATATTCGGCTGTTTAGGATCAGAGATAGCAGCTCGCCTGTGGCTAAACTCTGTATTGACTGTGCCGTTGCCGGACGATGTCGCGTTAACTAGCGCCACAGATCTACGAGATCTAACTGAGCTTGCGAAAGGTTGGCGCTTAGATGCAAACGGTGAATGGAACGTAACGTTTCACAGTGAGCATTACAATTTCACCAATGGGCTACGTGAAACGATAGGTCAACGAGGCCATTGGATAAATACTATCTATATGTTTGGCAGCAGTACGATGGTCGATATGCAGGTCGCAGATCGTGATACCAAGCCAAGTATTTTACAAAACCTACTCAATGCCGACGGTTACCAATATCGTGTGGTAAATGCAAGCAGTATCGGCTTCACTACTGGACAATCGCTGCGTCGGCTCAACCAGATCGCCTTAGTCCCCGGTGACATAGTCATTTTCTATGATGGTGCACATGAGTTCGCGCATATCGGTACCATAGCACTGCGCGCTTCAACATTAACTGGACGTTTATGCAGTTGGATGCGAGACACCTATTCGACACTGGCCCTATCAACAGTGTATTGTATTGCCACTGATATACTGCTGCCCTCGGCTGCTGCTACAACAGAAGCGTTGACCGAATCAAGACAGCAATATATAACTGATTTGCTTGCTGCTTCTGCTTATGCACGGGTACATGGAGCAACATTTTATCATTTTCTGCAACCAAATATTTTTAGCGCACCGCTATCAAGGTATGAGCAGCACCTGATTTTCGTGGAGTCTTTAGACTACCCCAATGCTCCTGCAGCCCTAATTGCATCATGGCCTTCGATACGCAGCGTTGTGCCAGAGCTTCAACGCAATGGTGTGGCGTCTGTGGATCTATATCATGTACTTGATGCAGCACGAGCAGCGGAACTAACCGTGTATATCGACTCATGGCATACAACAGCGCAAGCAAACCGCATTATTACTCGTGCGATCTATGATACGATCTCACCATTTTAGCATCTTGTAGCCCGCAGGAATTTAATCATGAAGTTTTCTATTCCTTCTAAACTGCCAACATAATGACAACCGCGAGGTTCAAATATTACCTTTAGCGTTGATTGTTGGTTTCCATGTTAAGGCTAGCGGTACGTGCGTCATTGCCCTCGTTATCATTGCGATGGTTGAGCGGTAAAGGTTCAACCCGCGCCTCAAGATATTTGAAGCGAGTCTGACGGTTGCCCGAATCGCTCGGTGCGCCGTAATCCTCTTTTTGCTCGACCAGCGTAATCAGCAGATTCTTATTCGGCAAGGCATAGCGGGTTTGCCACTCACCTATAGCAACAGCTGTGCGGAATAGTTCGATGCGTGTTTGTTTATCGAGACTGCGAATATAGCCTTTGGCCTGATTAAACCGCATTTTGGCGATCTTCTGGGCGAGTTGAGTCATTTCGTCAGTGCTCATCAAAATAGGCATAGGATTTCTGGACTCCTGCATGGTGATAGCGGTTTGCTGTGGGGCATTTTAACACAATTTGGCAGAGAGTGGGCTGGGAATCCATGCCGAAGATCAAACAGAAATATTGCACTGGTTAGCAACAAGGTGATGCGCGTTTGCGGTCTTCTCTCCATCCTCGGAGAGAAGACCGCGTGAGAATTTCAGGGGTTTGTGCTTTTTGAGAGATAGAGCGATTACGGCTGGCTATTCATGGCAGCTTGGATTTCTTCAACCGATGGCATGGATGCGACAGTCTTGCAGAAGGTCAGGTAATACCCGTCGAGGTCTTTGACTGAGAAAAGGCGATCACCCCAGACTTCGGTCTTGAGTTCTTCCGTGATCTTCACGCCCGCGCTTTTGACCTGATTGTAGAGTTCGTCAATTTCCGCGTCGGTCGGATAAAGCATCAATATGACACCGTTGCCCCGACCAGTCAGATCGGAGCTATCTTGGCTCAAGCCGAGCCGCACGCCCTCACCATGTTCCACAAATCCGAAGGTATTCTCACCTTCGCGTCCCTGCATCGTCAGAGTCGAAGTGAACCCCAACTTTTCGGTGTAAAACTTCAGGCTGGCATCATAATTCTTAACTGCGAGAATTGGCAGCGTCATAGTGAATTTCTCCTCAAAACTAACTGTCGAAGTATACTAAATAGTATAGCACAAATGTTCAATTTGCAAAGAACGTTTGTGCTACTGAAGGTTCAAATTTCAGGGATCGAGCGTTTAGGGTGGAACTAAATGTGGTTTATCAACGCTATATGCACACTGCAACTCTGAATTTCGCAATTGTCAAGGCAGGGAAGTTCACGTATAATGATCCACCTGACTGGGGACGTGGCGGAATTGGCAGACGCGCATGACTTAGGATCATGTGGAGTAATCCGTGGGGGTTCAAGTCCCCCCGTCCCCACCTCCACCGTCACAATCTATGAATTTCTATGAAGCCTTTGTTATAATCTCATTGATGGTTTACCCCTGACTAAGGAAAGTAGCGTTTTGAATACTCAGATTGAACACTTGGACAACCATACTGTGCGGTTAACTGTAGAGGTTGCGCCTGAACGTGTTGAGAAGGCCATGCAAGCGGCGGCCCGTCGCATCGCCAAGGAAGTCAACATCCCCGGCTTCCGCAAGGGCAAAGCCCCCTACAAAGTGATCTTGCAGCGCGTAGGACCAGAAACCATTCTCAACGAGGCAGTTGAGGTACTCGGCAACGACGTATACCGCGAAGCCCTCGATGATTCCAAAATTCAGCCGTATGCACCCGGCAGTCTGGAAAACATCGAAAACGACCCGACCATGAAACTGACTTTTGTTATCCCCAAACAGCCGGAAGTTGATCTCGGCAACTATCGGGAGGTACGGGTTCCCTTTGAAACGCCCGAAGTTCCCGACGAAGATGTTACCAAGACAATAAAGGCCATGCAGGATCAGCGGGCAGTCGTCGAAACTATCGAACGTCCTGCGCAAATCGGTGACGCAATCAAGGCTAAGATCTTTGCGACAGTAGTACATCCTGCCTCTGAGGAACATACCGGAGAAGCCGGAACCGAAGCGCATGAGCACGAACACGAGGAACACGAGCATGACCATGACCATGAGCACGATCACGATCACGAAGCGGGTCATACCGATACGTGGATGGACGAAGAAACCGAAACAGTGCTTGAGGGTGAAGACGAAGAGTTAATGGCTGGTTTCTCACCCAATATCGTGGGGGCGAGTGCCGGAGATGAGCGCGAATTTAGCCTCTCCTTTCCTGATGACCATAAAGATAAGTCGCTGGCGGGGCATACCTTCAACTTCAAGGTGAACGTGCAAGAAGTCAAGTCACGCACGCTGCCCATCCTCAATGATGACTTCGCCAAACAAGCGACCGATGGCAAGATTGAAACATTGCTCGATCTGCGGATCGATGTGCGTAAGCAGTTGCAGGAAAATGCTACTCGCGAAGCCGAATCGGACTATGCCGATGTCGCGTTGGGCAAGGTCGTTGAGCAAAGCACATTGAAGTACCCCGAAAACATCGTCGAGGAATACACCGACGAAATTCTTGAAAATCTGGATCGCAATCTACGGCAGCGTGGGCTTTCACTCGCAGATTACAAGCAGGTCGAAAACAAGACTGATGAGCAGTTGCGGTCTGACTACCGCGATACTGCCATCAAGCGGTTGGAACGCAGCCTCGTTTTGGGCGAACTGGTCAACCACGAACATATCACTATCAATGATGCGGACATTGCGGAGCAGGTAGACAAGATGAGCGCCCAGTTCGGTGAACAAGCCGAGATCTTCCGCCAGATGCTGTTGCGTGAGGATAACCAACGTGGCATTGCGCTTGACTTGATCACGAACAAAGCTATCCAGCGCTTGATCGCCATTGCACGCGGCGAAAACCCGCCGATTGATCCTGAACCTGTGCAGGCCGCACTGGGCGCGCCGAGTGAGATCGCGCCAGCCACCGAAGCCGCTCACATTGAAGCGGCTGCCGCTATGTTGGAAGCACCAGCAACACCAGCAGAAGCGCCAGAAGCGTCAGCCGAAGCAGCACCAACGGCCTCAATCACTGAGTCCGTCGAATCAACTGAGGCAGCAGAACCCCCGGCTGTACAAACGGAATAGAGTTTATGGCGCAATCATGGTTACTCGCACAGTGACTGATGAGCGACCATGATTTCTTGCCGTTTTCTTATGGGGTATCTGGCGTAAGACGTGTAGACTTATAGAATCAGCATATATACGAGGGCAAAGGGAATGCGACACCCATTAGATATGATCATCCCAAGCATCGTCGAGACTACCGGGCGCGGCGAGCGCATCTATGACATTTACTCGCTTTTGCTCAAGGAGCGTATTGTCTTTCTGGGAACCCCCATCAACGACATGATCGCGAACCTGATCGTGGCACAGTTGCTCTGGCTAGACCGTGAAGATCCGGAACGTGAAATCCAGATGTATATCAACAGCCCCGGCGGCGTGATTTACGCTGGTATGGCGATCTATGATACAATGAAACTCATCAAGGCTCCGGTCAGCACGTTTGCGATTGGCGTGACCGCGAGTTTTGGTACAGTATTGCTCACCGCAGGCGCGAAAGGCAAGCGTTTTGCTATGCCCAACGCCACGATCCACATGCACCAACCTCTCGGTGGAGCGCAGGGTCAAGCGTCGGACATCGTGATTCAGGCCAATGAGATTATCCGTCTGCGTGAACGGCTCAATCAGGTCTTTGTAGAATGTACAGGTCAACCGCTTGCTGTCATCGAGCGCGATACAGACCGTGACTTCTATCTGGATGCTCAGAAGGCTGTCGAATATGGATTGATCGACAGTGTATTGGGTGAGACAACACCAAGCAAAGCCGAAAACGGCAAAAAGTAGATCCTAGTAGATCCTGAGTCTGTAATAAATAGCTCAGGCTAAAAGTCCAGAAGTTTCTGGGAGGGTTTGATGAATCAGGTTCCAACGACGGGTAATCAGCGCTGCTCTTTTTGTCGACGTGCTCACGATGAGGTCAATCGGTTGATCGCTGGGCCGGAAGGCGTGTTCATCTGCGATGAATGCGTGGATTTATGTCGTGAAATTCTCGAAGAAGAGGCAGTCACTTATAAACCCCCCGCCGAATTCAAGGTGGAACGGATACTCGCTCCCAGAGAACTTCTGGAACATCTTAACCAATATGTCATTGGTCAAGACCGCGCCAAACGTGTTTTGAGCGTCGCGGTGTATAACCACTACAAACGCATCAATTCCGGCGGCACGATTGAAGATGTGGAACTGGAAAAGAGTAATATCCTGTTGGTTGGCCCGACAGGCTGCGGCAAAACGCTATTGGCGCAAACGCTGGCGCGTGTACTAGATGTCCCATTCTGCATTGCCGATGCAACCGCGCTGACCGAAGCGGGGTATGTGGGCGAAGACGTAGAAAATATCCTGCTGCGTCTCATTCAGGCCGCTGACTTCGATATTCACCGTGCCGAAAAAGGTATCATCTACATTGATGAGATCGACAAAACCACCCGCAAGAGTGGCGATAATCCTTCGATCACCCGCGATGTTAGCGGCGAAGGTGTGCAGCAAGCGCTCCTCAAGATTGTCGAAGGCACAGTTGCCAACGTTCCGCCGCAAGGGGGTCGTAAGCATCCGCATCAGGAATTTATCCAGATCGATACCCGCAATATTCTGTTTATTTGTGGTGGCACTTTTGACGGCATCGAGGAAGTGATCGCCAAGCGCGTTGGCACCAAAGGCTCAATGGGCTTTAATACTGCCAGCAAGCGCGACACTTCAAAGGCCGAACTACTGCGCCAGATTACCCCCGATGACCTGATGGCCTACGGTATGATCCCGGAATTGGTCGGGCGCTTGCCAGTCTCGGTCAACGTTGATCCGCTTGACAAGGCCGCATTGATGCGTATTCTGGTTGAGCCGAAGAACGCTTTAGTCAAGCAATTCCAACGCTTGTTGGCGTTGGATGATGTAGAACTGGTGTTTACCGAAGAAGCGCTCTCGTCGGCGGCTGATCTCGCCTTGAAGCGCGAAACGGGCGCACGCGGCCTCCGCACGATTATCGAAACATCGTTGCTAGATGTGATGTACGAAGTTCCCAGCCGCCGCGAGATTAAGAAAGTCATTGTTGACCGCGAGACCATTGAGCGCGTTAAACGTCCTCAGATTTTCGGTGAGAATGGTCAGGTGCTCAACTGGGACGAAACCACGTCGCTTACCGCTGCGGCCTAAGATATTCCCTATTTTCAGAGATTACGATGACGCTGTACCCGAAAAAGGTACAGCGTTTTTGTTTTGAATTTATCCACCAAACCCCAAAGGGAGTACACTTTACGCTAAATGCTCCTACAGTGTTCGACATTCTGGAAAATAGAATTGTTTGAAAAACAACGCACTAACTCGGTTCTCGTATTTAAAATCCAACCTGTTGAATTAAACTGCCCTCCACGTATTATTGGGAAAGGAAGTTCAATCTGGTTCAATGACTCTGAAAAAAAATCTGTTGGTTATGATCGGCATTCGGAATATGGCATTATTGTGTACCGGGAAGGGGGATTTTACTATCTTATCCAAATACATGTGAAGAAAAAATCTTGGGAAGAACACTTTGACGGTAGTATTTTGCTCAATGGTTATCCTGTATATGAAAAGCAACAACTCAAAGATGGCGACTTCATGCTGATTGGGAATGAACCTGCTATTTTTCAAGTAGATCCGACTGGGGACAAGCTGAGATACTCAAAAAACGCAATCAAGCGTGAAGAACCATTAGTTTTACCTACTTATTTAAAGAAGGTGATTACCATTGATGGTTCAGGTATCACATTTAATAAAGCTCGTGCATCTATAAAATGGTGGGAAATTGAAACCATTTTCGTTGAGCGAGTTTCGCACCGAGCCAGACTTTCAGTAATGTCAACATCATTGACGAATAAACATCTTCAGTTGATTCTAAAAGATAAGGATTTAGCAATCTTAGGTGCCCTGCTTGTTTCATACAGCCCCATAGATCTCAGTGTATTTAGCTTAAGCTCTCAACCAAGTTTATTGCAGGATGGCTACAAAGTTGTTGCTCAGTACAAAATAATCGATCCCTCTGATATGGCTCGAAAGGCATTGCCAGCATCGCGAGAGATAATACTAGGCCAACCTACTGAAGATGATCTACGTTTATCTGCACGTAGAAAAAAATGCCTGTATATGGGGTTGGTGATAATTATGGTGGTCATTGCGTTGATTGACATCAGGCTTTTTGCTGCAATCCTTTTTATAACGTTTTGTAGTTGGTCGTTAAGACTCCTTTTCCCTTTTTCCAAGTAGTGTTTCTACAACTCAAGTCAGATAGATTAAACCAGTAAAAAGCGTCTACTTGGGCGGAAATGTCCGATAGTTACTGTAAAAGTAGATTGACAAACTCACTGACACTCCAAAGGTCTAGGGGTATACTACGGCACGCTTAATTCGCTTCAATCACCTTTCCTGTCTACGAGGCTAAAACATGGATTTTCTCTTTGCGTTGATATTGGGAATTGTCGAAGGTTTGACTGAGTTTCTCCCCATTTCTTCTACGGGACATTTGCTGGTTGCTTCTGCACTGCTGCACTTCCCGCCACTCGTCCCCCCCGGCCTTCGTATCACGTTTGATATTTTTATTCAGCTAGGCGCGGTACTCGCGGTTATCGTCTACTATGGTCGTGATCTACTGGCTCAGGCCAGCCGCATCCCATCGGATCAGTCGACACAGCGTTTCTGGCTAAACATCCTAATCGCATTTTTGCCCGCTGCGATTGTTGGGCTACTCGCTAAAAAATGGATCGACGCATTGACTAGCGGCAATGGTTCGCTGGCATCCCTGATCATTGGGGTGGCGTTGGTGCTCGGTGGTATCGTCTTTTTGATTATCGAACGCCGCCCACAACCTGCTAACAGCGCCCCAACGCATCCAGTAGGGCAAATTCCACAGGTCACAACACGGCAAGCCTTCTTGATTGGGCTGGCGCAAGTTGTGTCGCTGATCCCCGGCGTTTCTCGTTCGGGCGCGACGATTGTGGGCGGTCTGTTAACGGGGCTAGATCGGGTCACCGCGACGGCTTTTTCGTTCTACCTGTTTATCCCGACTCTGGGCGCGGCAACCGTGTATAGCCTGTATAGCGCGGCGAAAAGTGGCACACTGGATACTTCGCAGCTACCGCTATTGGCAGTGGCAACTGTCGCCGCGTTCATCGTCTCCTACGCCTCGATTGCGTGGCTGCTGCGTTACGTGTCGAGCCACAGCTTCCGCGTCTTCGGGATCTATCGCATTATCGCGGGTGTAATCATTATTGGATTGGCGTTGTTTACACCACTGCTGATAGGGTGAACACAATCACTAACCCAGTGTGGTAAGCACTGTAAATATTACTCACGCCACGATTCAATGAAAAATATTGAGGATAAGGGTTCTTACGGCACAAGCTGTTTGAACCCTGTTCCATCAGCGTTAACCACATTCAGTTTTGTCACCATCTTCATATCCTTATCCACATCCGTTATTGTCGTGGCGATGAACATTAACTGCGTGCCATCGGGCGACCAGAAAGGACGACTGCCTGTGTAGTCCTGTGTCAGGCAGTGCTGATTGGAGCCATCGGAGTTGACTACACATATCTTGCCGCCCTGTACATAGGCAAGCTGTTCACTATCCGGCGACCACTGCGGGTTTTCGCCGTAATCGTTGATCTTATGGGGATTCGAGCCGTCAGCATCCCAGACACACAATCCGTGACCTTTATCGCAGTCTGATACTGTTGCAAGGTGTTTGCCATCCGGTGACCACGCTATATCGCCACCGCTGGTGCTTTCGGCAAGTTTGCGAAGGCTAGAGCCATCAGCATTCATGAGGTAAACAGTGTTAGGTGCATTATCTGCGAAGGTCGTATAGGCAATTTGCTGCTGGTCAGGCGACCATTCGTAGTAAACGAAGTTCTGTTTCTTTTGCTCGGTTACGCGCTGAACTGCCTTACTCCCAATGGGGACTCTGGCAATCGAATCGTACAAAAGGAACCTGACCTCTTTACTGTCGGGAGACCATGTGGGTGAATAGCCAGCGCTGGCTATTTTTTGCGGCAGTGTGCCATCTGCATTAATGACGACAACGCCGTTCGTATCTGTCGCATAAACAATTTGCTTGCCATCGGGTGACCACGCAGAAGTAAGGGCATTGTCGGCAATCTTCGTTAGTGTGCCACTGCTCACATTCAGCACGTACAGACTCCACATGTCCTCATTATGCACAATAGTCATCAAGATCAGCTTGCCATCGGGTGACCACGCAGCCGACATTGGGCCGTCCATTTGTTTCGCTTGCACAGGCATAATACGAGAGTCAACATTGAGCGAAAACATACTCAGTGAGACTACCAACGCGGTCAATAGCCATTGTGAATATCGATTAAAGCTAAACATAACCACTCCTTTTGAACGCAGCCCCTACATTTTACACCGTTCAATTCATGTGCAGTTCCAAATTGAGGCCAATAGCCTTATTCGTCTACCTTCTGCTTCCTCACTCTCACCCTGTCGTTTTCATCCCGGCGGCAATTCCGTTGACCGTCGAGAGGACGGTACTTAACAGCGTGTGGTAATCGGGATTATCAGGATCGGTCCGGCGCAGTTGGCGCAGCAAATTCACCTGAATAAAGTTCAATGGATCGATATAGGGGTTACGGCGCTCAATCGAGATTTGCATGATCGGCGCGTTGTCGAGCAGTTGGGTTTGGTCGGTAATCCGGCAGATCATCAGGCGGGCACGTTCGTGTTCGGCCTTCAATTGCTGGAAAATATCGTTACGGATTTCATTTTCTTTGACCAGCGAAGCGTATAGTTCGGCAATGCCCATATCGGCTTTGGCGAGGTCAAGCTGCACGTTTTCGATAAGTGCCTTAAAGAAAGGCCAATCGCGGTACATGCTTTTAAGCATGTCGAGGTTGCCGCTGTCCAGTTGGCAGAACGACTCGAAAGCATGACCAACCCCATACCAGCTTGGGATCAGGGCGCGGCTTTGTGTCCACGAAAAGACCCAAGGAATTGCTCGTAGTCCGGCAAAACCACCCGCCCGCCGTTTGGCAGGGCGCGAACTGATCTGCAAATTGGACAGCTCGTCAATTGGGGTAGCCTGCTGCCAGTAGTCGAGGAAACCGGGCGTTTCATACACAAACCGCCGATACTCGACCCGTCCGCTTTCAACGAGGGTTTCCATCGCTGCCCGCCATTCGGAGCGAACTACCGCCTCGGAAGGCTTGCCCGCCGCCATCAGCACGGCATTCATGACTTGTTGCAAATGCCGTCGTGCGATCTCAGGGTTCATATAGCGATAGGCGATCACCTCGCCCTGTTCGGTCATCTTGATACGGCCCTGCATCGACTTCGCAGGGGCCGAAAGGATCGCCCGGTGTGCGGGGCCACCGCCGCGTCCGATACTCCCACCGCGCCCATGAAACAATTCAAGGTTGACTCCACGTTCGGCGCACAGTGCAGAAAGTGATTCCTGAGCAGTATAGAGACCCCAATTCGAGGCCAGATAGCCGCCATCCTTGTTGCTGTCCGAGTAGCCGAGCATCACTTGTTGACACATTCCGCGCACGGCAAGGTGTTTTTGATATTCGGGGTTATCAAACAGGGTCGCCAAAATAGTGGGCGCATGGTGCAGATCGTCAATCGTCTCGAACAGCGGCACAATGTCTACATCGCTTTGAATACCCACTTCGTGAGCAAACATCAACATCGCCAAAATGTCGCTGGGAGCCTGACTCATGCTGGCGATTACTGAGTCGATCACGACGGTGCCATAGGTCTGATGCGCTGTCGCGATCATGCGCCACGTCTTGATCACTTCGTTGGCAACATCCGAAAAGCGGGGTTCCAGCGGGAAGAACGGACGCGGATTGGCGATCTCGCGGGTCAATAGTTCCTGCTTTTGAGACTCTGGCAATTCTAGGTAATTTTCGACCAGTCCATAATGTCGGAATAGTTCGTCAAGGGTTGCCGCGTGACGTTGGGCATCTTCGCGCACATCCAGCGGCATTAAGTGCAGGCCGAACACGCGCACCTTTTGAATTAAGCGTTGCAACATGCCATTGGCAACGTGCATCCCGCGATTCTCTTGCAAACTGGTGGCAATTAGCAGCAGATCGTCGAGAAATTCCTGAGCAGACTTGTATTCGTCGGCGTTGAGTTTCTCCCAGATCATGACTACCCGCCGACGGTAAACCTCATCGGCATTACGGACAGGCGGTATCGTCTCTGGTGGCAGTGTATTCAGCAGATCCGCCGACACGCTCACCTCATGTACCGATTGCGTAAGGTGTTCACTCAGAAACTCAAGTTCTCTTAAATAGTTCTGGCGGGCAGCCTTGTACTGCGTTTGCAGCGTTTCGAGCGTCACATCCGCCGTGACATTCGGGTTGCCATCGCGATCCCCGCCGATCCATGACGCATAACGCAGCAGCGATGGTAGCTTCGACCAATCCTCGTCAGGGTAGTATTTTTCCAGTTTATCGCGTAGTTCACCATAGATGTCGATCACTACATCCATGACAACTTCGGTTAGGAAGTACAGGCCAAAGTTGACTTCATCAGCAACGACGGTGCGCGTGGCACGGGTGGCGCGAGTCTGCCACAGTGCCTCAATTTGTTCGGCAAGGGCTGAGTCAATGGTTTTCCGTTCACGGGGTAGCAAACTGGCATGTTCGCGACTGACCATGATTTGGGCAATGCGATGCAGTTTGATGAGGATCTCTTTGCGTTTGGCTTCGGAAGGGTGCGCGGTGAGCACCAACCGAATACACAGCCGATCCAGCAGTACGCGCATCTGGTCAGCCGTGACCCCGCTGCCGGACAGACGCTTGATCGCTTCACCAATCGACTCGTCGAGCACGTTATCTCTTTCGCGCTGGCGCAGCACTCGGATACGCTGCTGATCTTCGGCGATATTGATCAACTGAAAGTAGTTGCTGAAGGCTTTGATCAATATACGGCTGGCATTAAGATCGAGGCGGTTAATCTCATCCGAGAGCAGGCCAATCGAATCCTGTTCGTTATTGCGGGCATTTTCGCGGCGCAATTTAGCCTCAGCCCGTACCTGTTCGACCAGATTAAAAGCCTCATCGCCGTGCTGTTCACGGATTACCTCACCGAGTAGATTGCCCAACAATTTAATATCGGCACTTAACGCGCCTAGTTGATCCGTTGAGGCTTCGCTTTGTGAATCCCGAATCACATCTACCATCCTTCTTTTGACCTCACCGTTTAGCCTCTCCTCTGGGGTGGAAGAGAGGACGCTATCAACTCTCAACAGATCGCGAATTTTAATCGTTTATATACAACACGCCGCCCGGTTTTCACCGAGGCAGCGTATTGTCACACCCTCTGTTCTATTTGTCCGAGGGTTATTACGGTTTCGCAAAACCGCCCGTTAACACACCTAGCCCTTCTGGTTCACCCGCGATAAACGCTTCGACCAAGCGATACGCTACATCATCGGGATACTGCACAGGCGGTGTCTTTTTGAAGTAGCTGGATGGCCCTTCCAATGCGCCGCACATACCACGATCCAAGCCAATTTTCGCGCAGCGCAGCGCATCAATGACCACGCCGGCGCTGTTGGGACTGTCCCATACTTCGAGTTTGAGTTCGATGTTCAGCGGGACATCGCCAAACGTTTTGCCTTCCAAGCGGATATGCGCCCATTTGCGGTCTGTCAGCCACGGGACATAATCGCTTGGGCCAATATACACATTGGAGGGTTCCAAGGGATAGGGCAGTTGGCTGGTTACAGCGTTAGTTTTGCTGATCTTCTTGCTCTCCAGCCGGGTACGATCCAGCATATTGTAGAAATCGGTGTTGCCGCCGACATTCAATTGGCTGGTACGTTCCAGATGAACGCCGCGATCATTAAACAGGTTCACCAAGGTGCGGTGAACAATCGTCGCGCCGACCTGACTCTTGATGTCGTCGCCAATGATCGGCAGCCCTTTTTCGGCAAAGCGGCGCTGCCAGACCGGATCGCTGGCTATAAAGACTGGAATGCAGTTGACGACAGCACAGCCGGCGGCAAGGGCTTCTTCTATGTAAAAGCGAGTCGCTTGCTCGCTGCCAACGGGCAAATAGTTGATCACGACATCGGTTTTTGTATCGCGCAGCAGTTGAGCAAAGTTGACTGGTTCACCGGGCGCTTCGTCGATCATGTGGCGCAGATACGTTCCCAACCCATCCAATGTGGTACCGCGTTGCACTGGCACATTCAGGTTAGGCACATCGGTAAACTTGATTGTATTATTCTGCCCAGCCCACATTGCTTCGCTAAGGTCTTTGCCAACCTTCGTTACATCGACATCAATCGCCGCGACAAACTCAATATCGCGAATATGATAACCACCCAAATTAACATGCATCAAACCGGGAATATCGGCTGTATCCTCTGCATCCCGATAGTAGTGGACACCTTGAATCAAAGACGAGGCACAATTGCCAACGCCAATAATCGCTACGCGAACCTTCTCAGCCATTTCGACTCCATTCCATATCATTTCACAAACAAGTAAGCGGAACAAGAAGTTACCACCAAAGAGACGCTTACGGCAAATTTCATAGACACGTCTAACAATCGAGACGAAGCGTTCAGCAATTGATATTGCGATTGCTCATTGAGGCTGGTAACTATTGCCGAATTTTATATCCTATAGACGAAGTTGTCGCCTATTTTTGAGGCTTTTTTGTTGTGTCATCGCACAATCCGTGCAGCAGGGCAATGCCGATCTCGGATATTCGGGTACGGTTGGGTTGGTTGCGTCGATTCTGTTGTCCGGGGGATCGATCCTGTCAACGATTGACACGGTGAATGGAGTTAATCAATCTTCTTATTCAAGTGAAGGAGCAAAACGAGCACGTCTGCCCCTTCAATCTTTTGCCTGCTATGGATTTATTGCCAAGATTAATCAATACAAATTTGGGCGGCGATCTTCCATTACTGGGATTTGGGCGCGTACCGCATCGACTTCATCAGTGTCGATCTTGACGGTGAGCATTGTTTCGTTTGCGCCTGCCTCGCCTACCAGATCGCCCCAAGGATCGACTACCATTGAATGTCCTGCATAGGTTGTCCCGTTGTACTCGCCAACCGCATTGCAAGCAACGACAAAATATTGGTTCTCGATAGCACGGGCTTGAAGCAGCGTGCGCCAGTGATTCAAGCGTGCGGTGGGCCATTCGGCGGGCAGCAGAAGCATCTTTGCGCCTTCCGCCGCATAACGGCGCAGCAGTTCCGGGAATCGTAGATCGTAGCAAATGGCGATTCCAGCGCGGCCCCAAGGCGTATCCAGCGTCAGCGGCGACTCGCCTGCGCTGAGAAACTGCGGTTCGTTCATCAGGCCGAACAGGTGAATCTTGCGATACGCACCAAGTACCCCACTCCGCGGCGAAAAGAAGGCCGCGCTGTTGTACACACCAACACCACGTTTTTCGAGCATGGAGCCGATGATATGGATATTCGAGGAGCGCGATAGCGCAGCAACTTGAGCAAACAAGCCACTACTGAGCGAGCTAGCGACATCTTTGGCCTTATCCAAAGCGTAGCCGTTGTCCCACAACTCTGGGAAGATCACCAGATCCGATCCGCGCCGAACGGCTTCCTGTGTCCATTCGTTGACGGTTTCCCAGTTGATGCGGGGATTCCCGGCGCGGACGTTGATCTGGGCAAGGCTGATAGTTAGGGTTGGCATGGATTAATTTCCTTTTTGGCAGTGAGTAGAATCATCAGGAATACATGAATTATAGGGTTCAAAACAAGGTTAAGTCGTAACGATGTCGTTTTCTTTCCAGAAACGGATAGCGTGTTCCGCGACCTGTTCCACCGACAGAACCGTCGTGTCTAGAGTCGGGACGGCGGCTAGCTGCTCGATCTGGCGTTCGCGGCGGATCTGGTACAGGGCTGCTGAGCGTATTTTGGGATCGTGGAAGCGTGCGCCCTGAGTGGCATATAACCGCCGTAGGATCTCGTTTAGCGCACAAGTCAGGATCAACATTGGGCCACTGTTCATTAAACGTGTGCGGTTCTTTTCTTCCAGCAGTGTTGGCCCGCCGACAGAAAGCACCGCACCACGTCGCAGGCTCAGTTCGCGGCACAATTCATCTTCTAAGGCACGTACTCGCGCTTCACCGAACAGCGCTCGAATCTCGTCGCCTGTCATTCCCTCGCGCAACTGCAATTCTGTATCAAGATCGATGAACGCGATCCCCATTTGCTTGGCGATCAAACGCCCAATCGTGACTCGCCCCACTCCAATATGCCCGGTCAGGATCAGGTTATGATAAGGGGTTGTCGGCGGTAAATCCATTAACTGCTCCCGTAGGGGTCACGCCCACCGAGTCCTGATTGCGCCAGTCGGGGTACCACTTGTCTAGTAGAGGTAAGAGTTCATGTAGGGTGTTCACTGCGCCGTCTGGCACAACCAACCCGCTGATCCTTGCCATCGGTTTCTCGACAATACGCAGCACCGCCCGCATTCCCACACCCTGTGCGCCCACAATATCCGCTTCGTGGCTGTCACCAATAAATACCGCTTCGTCAGGCTGCACGCCCAGACAGTTGAGCGCCGCCTCAAAGATGGCGGGGTGGGGTTTGAGCTTGCCAAAGTCTGCTGCCGAAATGCGGCACTCTGCGAAATGTTCTAACAGGCCAAACGCTGCCAACTCGACATCGCGCATCCACATGGGCTGGAACGCATTCGTGATCATGCCAATTTTGATGCCGTGCGAAGCCAATATTGGCAGCACCTCGGAGACATCTGGGAATGGCACGAGGCCACCCATGGGCTGCCAGTCATAGGCTTTTAGGCACGCCTCTATATCGATCAACTCATGGGGAATACCGATATTCTCAAGCGCCTGACGCATGATCGTACCGATATGTGGAGCGTCCCCGCCCCTTTTTGCCTCCGCACCGATCCACGCTTCCTCGGCTAGACGATGTTCTTCCCGCATAAATTGATCGACTAGTTCCGGTGAGTGCGTTTCTTGAGCAATGGCGCTAAGAACTAATCCGAGGTGGAGTCGTTCAAATTCTTGCCAGTCTTGTGACCGCTTGCTCCAATCGACAAGCGTGTCGTCCATATCAAAAATGATTGCTTTCAGCATTGCGTCAACCGTTAATCCATTAACCATTACGACGTGTCATAGAGGGACTTTAGCACGGCTGAGCGTGTCATGCAAGCGTCCAACGTGCGGCAAATCACTTTTTCAACAGGCTAACCATAGCTTGAAACAAGGTCGAGCTAAACGGTTGGCGTTGTATTGATAATATGTAAAACAAAGTAATGTACTTGATTTATTTTGTAAAACAAAGTAATATTGAAAAATTATATAATAAACAAAGGTATTTATGGTAGACGAGATTGATTTCAAAGCTATTGATCAATTAATGCAAAATGGGCGGATGACATGGGCCGAACTTGGTGGGATTCTTGGCCTTTCTGCACCTGCCGCCGCAGACCGGGTGCGTCAATTGGAGAATCACGGTGTGATTACGGGCTATACGGCGCTGGTTGATCCAGAGGCAGTTGGCTATGGCCTTTCGGCGTTTATCGCTGTCACACTGGATCGGCCTCAACATCGCGCCGCATTTCTGGAACTTGTAGAGCGCTTGCCCGAAGTACAGGAATGCCACCACGTTGCCGGGGACGATGATTACTGGCTCAAGGTACGGTGCAGCGGTACGCGCCATCTCGACTGGCTGTTGAGCGAACAACTCAAGGGATTGCCCGGTGTACTCCGCACTCGCACCACCATTGTGCTTTCTACCACCAAAGAAACGCTAACAGTGCCGCTGCCAACGAGCAGTGCTTTTGAAGGTTAGCTGCCCATTTCGCTACGATTTCGCTATTTTCACGCACGAAGGATTCAGACAGTGGACATTACGTTTTTACTCAGAGGATTCCTCATTGGGCTTTCGATTGCCGCGCCAGTTGGGCCGATTGGGGTGCTGTGCATCCGCCGCACCATTGCCGAAGGACGCGCTGTTGGGTTGGCATCCGGGTTAGGAGCCGCCACCGCCGATTTTATCTATGGCGCGATTGGCGGATTCGGCCTGACCTTTATCTCGGATATTTTGGTAGGGCAGCAGTCATGGTTGCGCTTGATTGGCGGCATCTTCTTATGCTATCTGGGGGTTAAGACGTTCCTGTCAAAACCGGCTGAACAGCCCGCTGCAACCAAAGGATCAGGGCTAATCGGCACGTACAGTTCAACATTTTTCCTAACTCTGACCAACCCAACAACGATCCTGTCTTTTGTGGTAATTTTTGGGGCGTTGGGTATTGGGACAAGCGGCAGCAACTATGGATCAGCGTTGATCCTTGTGTTAGGCGTGTTTCTCGGCTCCGCGACATGGTGGGTCTTGTTAACAGGCGGAGTCGGCCTGATACGGGCAAGAGTTACTCCAACGGCGTTGGGTTGGATTAACCGAGTGGCAGGCGTGATTATTGTTGGATTCGGAGCAGTAGCGTTGTTAAGTTTGCTGCGTTAAAACAAAAATGGTCGCTAGCCTTATTTCGCACTATGCTGTGGAATCAGGCTAATCAGACTTGTGCGCGAAATGCTCGGCTAGTGTGGAAATAACAATTTATTCTATGCTAAGAAAGGCAAATTCATGTGTTCCTATGTACCTCGCACCGAACCAGTAACGTTGTATCTTAAGGAGAAAATCGCTAATAGGTGGACTAACTAATGTGCTGGCTGCAAGTTTGAACAGCGTCTTATAGTAATTATATTGCCCCAGATAATCATCATAGGAATCTGCCAGTCCGAAATCAAAAGAATGGGGCGCTCCGCCTTCTTGACGTATTATGCCACGACATAATTCCCCATCTCTCACTTGTACATCAGTGAAAAGTGATGATTGAATGGTAGCCGGATCAAGTGCCTTCATCTCGGCTAAAAACCAAATTAGCTGCGAAAGGGTAAGAGCCTTTCGGGCGCTGGTAATTAGAAATACTTCAGGTTGGAATAACGGTGGTGGTTCATTATTTTCAAACGCCTTCTTGATGGCTTTTAGAACTTTATAATCGAATGATCTAGGAAGTAAATAACACTGCACTTCAGCAATGTCACCGACAACATAGACATTAAGCAGATATGACGAATCAAATGGAGGAATAAAAATGGCTCTATAAATACTTTCAGTTTGGTCTAGTACGGGTTCAGTAAGACGAGTTACACCCGCGCCTAACTCAAAAATATACTCTAGTGCATCAAGCCATGCCTTTTCAAATTTCATGTGTGTACTCGCTAATCGCCTCGTTGCATCAGGGATACAACGCCGATCTTCAAAGGAATAGGTAGAGATTGTGATGACTATATCTTATTATGGCTGAGTCAGGCTATCCACATCAAGATTCGAATCATCAACAAAAAGTAGGGCTAAGTTCTGCCCTAGCCCTACTTTAATTACATTAAAAACCTCATCCCGCCTAAAATGGGAGTACGGCTGGATCTCTTTA
Source organism: Chloroflexota bacterium (assembly GCA_040007395.1). Classification (GTDB taxonomy): domain Bacteria; phylum Chloroflexota; class Anaerolineae; order Aggregatilineales; family UBA2796; genus DATGFK01. Next base: position 26,758 of record JBDTVG010000042.1, on the reverse strand, counting down.
CACTTCGGCGGCGGGTTCAACTTTCTTGTGGGCCGCAATAATCGTCTGAGCAATATGGCTCGGTACTGGCTCATAGTGGTCGAAGGTGTAAGTATACACGCCGCGTCCAGCGGTAATCGAGCGTAGATCGTTGCTATAGCGCTGGATCTCTGCCATCGGAACCAGCGCCGTTACGACACTGCGCCCATGTTCCGTATCCATGCCGACCACACGACCACGCCGTGAGGTAAAGTCGCTGATCACATCGCCCATATTGTCTTCGGGAACGATCACGCGCACGCTGACAATAGGCTCCAGCAGTACCGCGCCCGCGCCGACAAAGGCTTCCTTGAAGGCTTCGCGGCCTGCGATCTGGAAGGCAATATCCTTCGAGTCCACTGGGTGCATCTTGCCATCGGTGACAGCCGCCCGCACATCGACAACGGGATAGCCTGCAATCACCCCTTGATCTAGTACGCTGCGAATCCCTTTTTCGATGGAGGGGAGAAAAGTCTGTGCAATCGCACCGCCGACAACCTCAGTGGCGTACTCAAAGCCCACACCACGATCCAGCGGATCGAGCCGAAGATGTACTTCCCCGAACTGACCCGCGCCGCCCGACTGCTTCTTGTGCCGATACTGTGCCGTTCCGGATCGGGTAATTGTTTCGCGGTAGGGCACTCTGGGCAGCGAGGTAACGAGTCCGACCCCCATCCGTTCCGCCCGATTGATAGCGATGCTGATGTGAATATCGCCCATGCCTTCCAGCACGGTTTGGTTAGTCTGTGGATCTTGCCGCCAGTGGAGTGTTGGGTCAGCATGGGTTAATTGCGTGAGCGCTGTCCCCATCTTGGTTCCGTCGGCCTGCGTCTTGGGTTCCAACGCAACACTGTAAATAGGATCAGGATACACAGGTTGGCGCAATTTGAGCGGTCTTTCTTTCGAGGAAATAGTATCGCCCGTGCCTGTGTTGGTGAGCTTGGCAACCGCGCCAATATCGCCCGCGTGTAATTCATTCACGGGGATTTGATCTTTGCCGCGCATAACCAACAATTGACCGAAGCGTTCTTCCTGATTTTTCTCGGCGTTGTAATAGGTGCTACCACTCTTGAGATGTCCGCTAAAGATGCGGAAATAGTTGAGCGTCCCCACAAAACGATCCGAAGTGGCTTTGAAAATATAGGCGGCGATAGGGCCGTTATCGGTTTGCGGCGGCTGCAAAAATTCGACCTCTTCGCCCGGATCGTTGACGAGAGCAACACGGCGCTGCGACGGCGGTGATACATACACAATCAACGCTTCCAGCAGCGGAACGGTAGCGATATTCAGTTCGCCTGCCGCAACGAATACCGGAACTGTTTTGAGATTCGCGTCACGGGCGGCGGCTCGCATCCCATCACGGATTTCCTCAAAGGAGAGTTCCTGTGTCTCAAAATATTTATTGATCAGTTCGTCGGTAGCTTCCGCAGCGGCTTCGATGAGCGCCAAATGTGCCGCCGCGATCTCGCCTGCCATTTCGGCGGGCGGTTCGGTGCGTTCGGCTCCCGCCCCATAATAGGCTTTCTGGGTCAAGACGTTAATCACGCCTTTGAAAGCGGGGCCTTCGCCAATCGGCAGCAGCACAGGCACAAACTTATATTCAGGGAAGCGGGTATTCATCGCTTCAACGGTGCGGCTAAAGCTAGCATTCTCCCGGTTGATCTTGTTGACGACGACGATAATCGGCTGGTTGAATTCGTCGGCAAACTGCCACGCCAGTTCCGTGCCGACTTCCGGCCCTGCCACTGCATCAACGGCAACTAATACGCAATCGCTGACACGGATTGCATTTTTTACTTCGCCTTGAAAATCGGTGTAGCCGGGAGCATCGAGTATGTTGAGTTTGCAGTTGTCAAATTCGAGGGGAACTAACGCGGTGTTAATAGAAAGTTGGCGCTGTTTTTCGTCTTCATCGTAGTCAGAAATTGTTGTGCCATCCGTAATTTTGCCCATGCGCGAGACCGCGCCTGTCGTGAACAGCAGCGCCTCAATCAGGCTTGTTTTCCCGGCTCCCTGGTGTCCAACCAGAGCCACGTTTCTGATCTGCTCGGTGGTGTACTCTTTCATCGGCGTAAACCTTTCTGTTAAATATATTCGTTTAAGCGTTAAGCATTCGTCCGCCCCATAAAGCCGAATTTCATATTAACTAAATTTTAAGGTGGTGTGCCGAATATGTCAAAACTGTGTAAAGAAAGTGAGGAGTCACGGTTATGGGAATAATAAACCCCTCTCTGGAGCGGAGAAGGGTTACAAGTTAGATTGCGATTTATAGTGTTTTCTGAAAAGGTACAATCAGCCTTTGGCGGGTGATACAGGCGCTGCCGGATTATCCATGACTGGCGCTTTATCCGGCGGCTTGCCCGTCGAACGCAAGTTAGTGATCTTATTGAGTAGGTCGAACCAGAATGGCGCACCTTGCGAGACCGCTAATCCGGTGATAATGATCCCTAGTAACTTCTTCAGCCACCAACCAAAGTGGCTCGTAAGGTGAGTGGCAAAGGCCATCTCATTATCTGGCATATAAGGGTCAGGCCAGCCAATGGGCATATCGAGCGCATGGAGTTGTTCATTGAGCGAGCGAAGCTGTGCGGTAGGGTCGGAAGCAGTTACTTGCGGTGAAGTCTGCAACGCGTCTTTGGCCTGTGCCGCGACGACCTCACGCGCTGCCGGGTTTTGCAACAGGTAGTTCACGGCCTCAATCGTATCGACATTGAAAGCCCCAGCAATGCCCAGCCCAATCACCAGCAGCACAATCTTGGTGTGACGGGTGAACCAGCCCGAAACCCGATCCATCGAATTATCAAACCAATTCTGGAAATACATGCTGAGCTGTTGGGCATCAATATTTTGTATCGTCGGATCAGATGCTAGGGTTTTCGCTAAAAATGAGTTTAAAACTTCTCTAAGAGGTGAGGTAGAGGGCATCTCGGTGATAATGTTTTGGGCATCTTGGACCGTAATAATGGCTGCACCATTGGTATATTTCTGGCGGAGCAGATCGAAGATAGTCTGCGTGAAATCTTCGGCTTTGATATAAGTTGGATAACGCTTGCCTTCCATCTGTGAGGCAATTAAAGTTGTTTTGTAGAAATCGTTGATCGTGATCGCTGAGTTTGCCAACAACCCAGCGATAAAAGTTTTCAGGAAATTACCACGTTGGTTCAAAATGGTGTTATTGACAACTTCGCTCAGAGCCGAAGCAGTAATACTCAGGATCAGGTACACCAAAACGATGCCGAGAGCCACATCAAGGATCGCAGAAAACATTAGCTGGTTTCCTATTGGTAGGCGGATAAACGGACACAACTATCGTGAATAGCGTAGTGATAAAGCCTTACTGTGTCAATAGCTACCCGCATTGGGTGCTCGGTTGTACAGGGCTAATTAACATCTCCCCTGAATTGATAGGATAGTTCATTGCACGGATGTTAATTGATCAGGCTTAATTTCCACGCGCCGCGAATTGTTGTCAGGAAAAGGATATTCCATGTTTCGTGCTGTGTTCCGACCCACTTCTTCACCATAGTACTGGATAACAACTCGCAAGGCCATATCGATCCCTGCGGAAACTCCCGCCGACGTAAACACATTTCCATCTGTGACCACATGCTGATCGTAGTTAACGGTTACGTTGGGAAAGGCATCGCGCATCCGATCCAGCGAACCCCAATGGGTAGTCGCTTGGCGACCCTCCAACAATCCCGCCTGACCAAGCAACATGGAGCCAGTACAGACCGAGGTAAGCGTTTCAACCTGTTTGCTGCGCTCCGCAATCCAGTTCAGGAGTGTTTCATTGCTACTTTCGCGCCGAGTCCCCCAGCCACCCGGCACAACGAGAATATCCAGCGGCGGACAAGTAACAAGTGTATAGTCGGGTGTTACCCGTAAGCCACCCGTAGCCGTGACAATGCCGTCCTGTTCGGCAATCAGAGCAACTTCAAAGGGCGATGGATCTTCGCGGCGGCGTGTTTCATCCAGCCGAGTAGCGGAAAATACTTCAAACGGCCCACAAAAATCCAGAACTTCAACATCAGGAAAAGTCAGGATACCAACTCGTTTACGGTTCATGGATGCCTCGTCTCTATAGAGTCTGCCAGTTTAATTGTTTTAGAAAACTAGATAGAAAGTTAACGATACTTAGCTACTCGATGTTGTAGATTTTCCTAACTGATTTTGATAGAGTGCCTGAACCAGAGTCGTCAACTCTGCCAACTCATGACGCAGTGCCTCATTGCTGGCAATTTGTGCCTTTTCCGCCAATTCGGTGCGTAATGCCTCATTGCTGGCGATTACTGCTCTTTGCATCTCTTCAAGCTTCTTATTATCTTCGAGTCGTACCTTCTCCAGTCGTTCTCCTAAAACATTCTCAATACTATGCTGGAGAATTTGTTCGATGAGTTCGTGATCTGCTTGAACCCGTTTTTCGAGTTCCTCGGCATAAGCTTGGGCAACTTCTTCGCGTCCTTGGACACGTTTTTCGAGTTCTTCGGCGTAAGCCTGAGCCGTTTCTTCGCGTCCTTGGACACGTTTTTCGAGTTCTTCGGCGTAAGCCTGAGCCGTTTCTTCACGCCCTTGAACCCGTTCTTCGAGTTCTTTGGCATAAGCTTGAGCCGTTTCTTCACGTCCTTGAACCCGTTCTTCGAGTTCTTTGGCATAAGCCTGAGCAATTTCTTCACGCCCTTGAACCCGTTCTTCAAGTTCCTCGGCATAAGCTTGAGCCGTTTCTTCGCGTCCTTGAACCCGTTCTTCGAGTTCATCGGCATAAGCTTGAGCAATTTCTTCACGCCCTTGAACCCGTTGTTCGAGTTCTTCGGCATAAGCCTGAGCAATTTCTTCGCGCCCTTGAACCCGTTGTTCGAGTTCTTCGGCATAAGCCTGAGCCGTTTGTTCGCGTTCTTTGACACGTTCTTCGAGTAACTGTTCGTAGGCTTTGGCAATTACTTCGGCTCGCTTTGCAGCGTCTCTATCACGGACATCGGCAATCGTGGCATAGAGCAGTACCGTACTACTCACCACTACTGACATTACATTCAGATAGCTGTTTAGCGCGTTGACAAAAGCCTGATCAGTAGTAAAAAAAATCAGCGGAATAAGTAAAGACAATGTTGCCAGAATGATGACACGATTGGTAAGAAATCTTACAGGATAAGGCAGCACATGTTCATCAAGAAATGAATTCAGTCGGTGCAGTGGCCCCTCAGGTTTTTGATGGGTTAAATGTATGGATTTGGACATAGCTGCTTTTTACTCTTGCTATAGGGATCTTCATTAGAAGCAACAAAAGTATATCACCTCGTGCGTCATGATGAAGTGGGTCAAATAACTTTATCGACATTGTGAAACCCTTAGCTGAAGAGAGTCCGGGCATTACAGCATACGCTGACTCAACGTTCCCACTACGGTTGCACTACCACCGCCAATAGCCGGAAAATCGAAAGCTGAGATTATGGTAAAGTAAATTATTCAAAACCTATCGAGTTAGGGTAAGCGATGATGTATGCTTTATGGCGATCTCTTAGGCAGCGTTGGCAGCACACCCGCCGCCGCCGAAAAATAGCGATAGTCGCTAGTGTATTGGCGGCGCTGGCAGCACTGGCAGTATACCTCTGGATCTTCGTCGATCTGCCGCCTATCGATCAGATTCAGGCGGGGTTGGCGCTGCCCAGCACGCGCATTCTGGATCGCAACGGGCGGTTGCTGTACGAGATCATCGCGCCCAAAGGCGGACGCAACACTGCGATCCCGTTGGCTCAGATCCCCAAAGCGTTGATTCAGGCAACCATCGCCACTGAAGATCGCAATTTCTATTCGACACCGGGTGTTGACCCCGAAGGGATTGTGCGGGCGTTGTGGATCAATTTGCAAGGCGGCGAGATCCGGGCAGGCGGTAGCACGATTACACAGCAGGTCGCCCGCAATCTGCTGCTCGATCCTGAACAACGGGCGGCTCGGACTTTGCAGCGCAAGCTCAAAGAGATGGTACTAGCCATCCGGCTGGCACAACATTACAGCCATGATGAGATCATGGCGCTGTATCTGAACCAGTCGTACTATGGCAATATGGCCTACGGGGTTCAGGCGGCAGCGCGAGTGTACTTCAACAAAGACGCACAAACCTTGGATCTTGCCGAAAGTGCCATGTTGGTCGGGCTGACGCAATCGCCCGCGACATACGATCCTCTGACTAACCCAACAGGCGCAAAGGAACGTCAAAAGACCGTGTTGAGCCTCATGGTGCAAGCTGGAACTATCCAACAGCCAGAGACCGATGCAGCGATACAGGAACCGCTTCAATATGGCTCTGGGCGCTTCGAGATTGAGGCTCCTCATTTTGTGCTGCCTGTCTGGGATCAACTAGCTCATGACTATCCTGATGCACTCTATCAGGGTGGATTAGAAGTCACCACCACGCTCGATCTCGATTGGCAGCACGCCGCCGAGGAGATCGCACAGCGGCATATTGGCCTGCTAAACCATCCCCCTCCCGGCGAAGAACCACATAACGCGACGGATGCGGCACTAGTCGCGCTCGATCCGTATACGGGACAAGTGCGGGCAATGTTGGGCAGCGTGGATTACTTCGACGAAAAGATTAATGGCGCAGTCAATCTCGCCATATCGCCCCGCCAACCCGGATCGGCACTCAAGCCGTTTACCTACTCGCTCACTTTCGATCCCAAACAGCCCGATCCTTGGACTCCGGCGACGATGATCATGGATGTGAGCACACCATTTATTACACAGCGTTTGCAGAGTTACACACCGAATAACTATGGCTTGGTCGAACACGGTCCGGTACTGATCCGTGAGGCGCTGGCTTCGTCCTATAACATTCCGGCAGTCGTGGCACTCGATCATATTGGGCTATCACCGCTGCTCAATTTTTTGCACAAATTGGGCATCACCACACTGCAAGATCAGACTCGACTCGATCTTTCGGTAACGTTGGGTGGCGGCGAAGTACGCTTGCTAGAACTGACCGCCGCTTATGCTGCTTTTGCGAATGGTGGGCATGTCGTCAAACCCGCCATGATCCTTGAGGTACGGGACAAAAACGGCACAATCCTCTACAAGTGGCAGCCGCCGCCGCCCAGCGATCCGGTGATTGATCCGCGTGTGGCCTACCTGATCACGAATATTTTGAGCGATAACAACGCCCGTTTGCCTTCCTTTGGTGATCACAGCGCCTTGCAGATCGGACGGCCTGCTGCTGCCAAAACGGGAACAACTACCGACTTTCGCGACAACTGGACGATGGGTTACACACCGAATTTGGTGGTGGGCGTGTGGGTCGGCAATGCCAACAATACGCCGATGGTGAAAGTTTCCGGCGTATCGGGTGCGGGGCCGATCTGGAATCAGTTTATGCGAACGGTGCTGAACGGACAACCGGAAGTGCCTTTCACTCGCCCTGAAGGAGTCGAACAGGCCGAGGTTTGTTCGGTATCGGGAATGCTGCCTACACCGTTGTGTCCATCACGTCGATTGGAATGGTTCATCAAAGGCACGGAGCCGACCCAACCAGATAATCTCTATCAGCAGTTCACCCTTGATCGGGATACAGGCTTGCTGGCGACAGACTCAACACCCCCCGAACGTCGTGTGAATCGCGTCTTCGAGGTGCTGCCACAGGAAGCCCGCGATTGGGGCTTGCGGCATGGCATTGAGTCGCCGCCTGCTGCTGCTCAGATCGTCGTGTCGAATAAGGCGAATAGTAGCGGCTTGCGTCTGCTTTTGCCCGATCCGTACACAGTTTACCAATTGAACCCGATGCTGCCGTTTGACACCCAGAAGATCCGATTTTCGGCGGCGGTTTCGCCCGGTACGCTATCGGTCATGTATTCAATAGACGATCAGCCAGTTCAAACGGTCAATAGCGATCCTTGGTCGATGTGGTGGGCGCTGATTCCCGGTAAGCATACGCTGACGGCGGTGGCAACCTTGCCCGATGGACATACTGAGACTGCTCAACCAACGATCTTCACAGTGCAGTCCTACGTTCCACCAGACGAGCAAGTTTCCAGCGGCGAAGTGAAATAGAGGATAACCTGCGGGGCTTGGCGATTAAGGAGAGTTAGGGTTTACTTTAAAGAGTCTATAGAAAGGCTCAGACAGTAAACTCATGAACTTCGATTATTTTACGATTGCTGCCGTCGTCGATGAACTGACCCAAACCATTCAGGGTGGGCGGGTACAAGATACGCTAGAGATCGGTGAGGATGCCATTGGGCTGGAGATCTACTATAACCACGCCCGCCGCTATCTGCTGATCAGCGCTCATCCCGTCGAGGCGCGAATTCACCTTGTGTCGGATCGCGTGCGGCGTGGCGTGGAAACACCCTCGCCACTTGGCCTGATGCTGCGCCGCTATGTCGAAGATGGCAAACTAATCGCGATTAGCCAACCCGCGTGGGAACGTATCATTCATCTGGAATTCGAAGGCGCAGAAGGCCTACTAACGCTGATTGTGGAGCCGATGCAGCGCCGCAGTAATATTCTGCTGGTGCGCGAGGGGCGGATTATGGATTGTCTGCGACGAGTCGGCTCCGACGAAAACCGCGTGCGAGTCAGCCTTCCCGGTCATCCTTATGTCCCGCCACCGCCGCAGATCAACAAACATCTGCCGACTGACCTCAGCTACGAATTGATCCAGCAGATGCTCGATTCTGATCCCAGCAAAGCGGCGTGGCGTGCCTTGACCGATACGATCATTGGCTTCAGCCCGATGTTGGCAAAAGAAGCTGTTTACCGGGCAATGCAACGCGCCACCCTTAAAGCGGGGGATACCAGCGCTCGTGATCTGTATAGTAGTACCAGCGCACTGCTCGAACCTTTATTCGCCCGAAAATGGCAGCCGGGCATCACCGAAGCTGACGGGCAAATCACTAGTTTCGCCGCCTACCCAATCACCTTTTTACCGGGCTGGCGCGAAATCGGCGGCATCAGCGAAGCGGTGGCAGAATTCTACGGTGCGCCGGTAGGCATCGAAGCCTACGACGCGGGCAAAAAGCCGATTCAGGCGGTGATCGTTGAGGCACAGGAAAAGATCGAACATAAGCTGGAGTCGCTGCTGCGCTCCTTTAGCGACGAGTCCGAGCGCGAACACCTACGCCAGAGTGGGGAACTACTCCTCGCCTATCAGTATCAGATTACACCGGGACAGACTTCTTTCAGCGCCCAGTACGATTTCGATAAACCTGCGTTAGACATCAAGATCGACCCGACGATGAGCGCATTGGATAACGCCAAGGAATATTTCGATAAGTACGAACGCTCCAAACGTGCCGCCGCCGAGATCCCCGCGCTGATCAAAGCTACGCAAGTCGAACTAGACTTCTTGCGCCAACTGGAAACCGATCTCATGCTGGCAGCAAATTGGCCTGAGATTGGCGAGGTACAGGATGCGTTGCAACTCAATGGCTATTGGCGCGGCTCCAAAACGGCACGACCCAAAGGCGGCAAGTCCGGCCCACTCAAAGTGACCACACCGGACAGTATCGTGATCTGGGTGGGGCGCAATGCTCGCCAGAACGAAGATGTTACCTTTACCAAAGGTCGCCCAGAAGATCTTTGGCTGCACGCACATGGAGTTCCCGGCGCACATGTCATTATCAAGACCAATGGACGCGCAGTAAATGCGGGTGTGCTGCAACGTGCCGCCGAGTTAGCCGCCTACTACAGCGCCTCACGTGGCGAAGGCCGTGTGCTGGTTGATGTCACCGAACGGCGATACGTTCGCAAGATCAAAGGCGGTAAACCCGGCATGGTCACTTACAAAAACGAGTCACCGATAGACGCAGTACCAACCGGCGAAACGTCCTCTAAAATGGATCTGTAGTCCCAAATGCAACTGCGATTACAAATAAGTTGAGGGAAATGCGAACCGAATCGAGGTACGATAAACTGCTAATGCTCACCAGATTCAGTAGATTTAGCTTACAATTAGCGTAATCTGCCGTAGGGAGGTAAGCCATGATTATTGAACTCAAAGGGCATATTGGCGAAGATGGCAAGATTGTGTTGCATACACAGACTGCGTTGCCATCAGGCGAGGTGGACATTGTGATTGCCTATGCCGATAACGCTGAAGGACAAGATGAAGCATTATGGGATGCCCAGTTTGCAGCGACACCCATTTCTGCATTTGAGGCACTGATTGATGAAGCTCTAGCCGATTACCGTGACGAACAAACCGAACCATTCGATCCTACTTCTTCAACTGACAATTCGCATCAAACTGCAATGAGATTGAAGTATCTTTAATGGAAAACGAATAGCCGCTGCTGTTATAGCGGATGGTCGCGACGGCATTGGCGGGTGCGTCCTGTTTGATAGCAGCATCCCATAGCGCTTTCAGATTACAACTTGGTACGTCCACAATCGTTCGCGTCAGCGGTGCAGCGGGAACAGTAATGCGGTACAGGCCAAAATCATAATATTGGTCTGTGCTGCCGCCTTTCATACCCGGTTGTGAAACTCTCACATTGATGCGTTCGGCGTAAGGCCCTGTAGAGGTGCCACCACCCGCGCCCAGCGGAGCCGAGTTTGTCGGCGAATCATCTAGCACATGCGCAAAATCGTAATTCACCTCCGCGCCATAGCCTCCCGTCAGGTCGAGTGTTCCATCTGCTTTCACGAACTTCATCTCGATTTGAAGCAGTTTCAGCGGTGTTCCAGTGCCAGCAAACTCAACAATCTGTGGATAAGTCGTGATGGGATCGAACTTCGCAGCATCGGCGGGGATTGGTCGTGTTCCCCTCACGACGTAGCCTGCGAAATAATTTGCCCCCATAATCAACAAGAAGCACGCCACAATGACGAAACCTACAAAGATAACCAACAAGACAGCATTTCTGAGTCCACTTGCCTTTTTCATGACTGATATATTCCTGACTGCATTGTATGTCTGATATGAGGTCAACTTAACAGTCACCACTATAATACGATTCGCCTTTGCAAGGCCAATGCTTCCCCGATTCTTTCGATAAAAAATATCGGTTTAGGGTACTGTCAAGCACTCAGGTGCGTCAAAAGCGTTCGTCAGAGTCATGCACCGTTTAAAAATTTCCCGTAGAATGAACTTTCTGGAATTGTGCAATGATGAGGGTTTATCCTATGGTGTTACCGGAAACTACAACTACGCTCTCTAAACCAGCCGCCGCCGAAGTAGAGGTTGCCAACGGTACGGCAGCGCGTACTGTCGGGGTAGGCGTTGGCCTCGGTATTGTCGGAACCGTCTTAACCTATGGGTATGATCCCGCTTTGGGCTTTGTACTGTATGTCTTTCTGCTGCTCGGAGCGCTGCTGATCTCAGCGCGGATGCACAAAACTCCGTTTGCGCGACAAAACTGGATTCTACTGGTCGCCGTACTGTTCTTTTCGGTGATGTTGGCGATTCGTGCTGACGACACGTTGGGAATGCTCAACTTGGCGGCGGCGATCTTTGCTGCGCTGCTGCTGGTCTATCATTTTGCCAATGGCAGCGTGGTGCGCCAAAACCTGCTCGAAGGGATACTCAATGCAACGGTTAGCGGCGGGATGGTCTGGATACAGCCCTTTGGCGAACTAATCAAAGCGGTCAAATGGCTCACTGCACGCCGCAGCGGTTGGCCTACCATCATGCCATTTGTGCGAGGGTTGATCATTACGATCCCTGTTGTTGTGATATTTGCCTTGCTGTTGAGCAGCGCCGATGCAGTCTTCGGGGATTTGGTGAGCCGCATTCTTAACATTTTCACCTTCCACAATGTAGACAGCATAGTTTCACAGTCTGTAGTAGCTGGAGTCCTCGGCTGGACTGCTATCGGCGGGCTGAGTTTTGCAGTGCTGGATCGCAAGAGCAAACGTGCGCCTCGACCCCTCGATCCACCCATTTTGGCAGTCGAGACCGAAACCCAGACCGCGCCGATTTTCAGTCTGGGCTTCACCGAATCGACCATGCTGCTGGGGGGTGTATGTTCCGTCTTTGCGGCCTTCGTAGCGGTTCAATTTGTCTATCTGTTCGGCGGAGTCCGCAACATCGAGATCGGCAAATTCAACTATGCTGATTATGTCCACCGGGGATTTGCGGAACTGGTGATCGTTGCCGTGCTAACGTTGGGCTTGGCCTACACGCTGAACGTGATCGCGATCCGCAAGAGCAAACGGCAGTTACAGGTTTTGCGCCTACTGCTAACCGTGATGATTGTTTTGACAGGCGTAATCCTTGTTTCGGCATTCCAGCGGCTGCGACTCTACGAAGAGGCGTATGGGTTTACGACCCTGCGCCTGACGATCTACGTGTTTATTGTTTGGTTGGGGGTGCTATTCGCGAGTTTCGCGACCTCACTGTATTGGCAACCGCACATGATCAACGTTTTTGGATTAACAACCCTGATTGCGGCGTTGGGCTTTGTCGCGACGCTGGATATCATCAACCCTGATGCATTCATCGCCCGTGAGATGATTGAACGGCACGATGTCGATCCAAGCTATCTCGTTTCGCTGTCCGATGAAGCGATCCCGGCAATGGTCACGTTGGTAGATGCACCTGAAAAAGGGCTGCGCGATCTGGTACGCTTGGAGTTGGGGAATCGGCAAAACCGTCTGTCATATGGAGATAACCGTGATTGGCGTGGCTACAATGTAGGTCGCCGCAACGCAAGCGCAGCAATCCTCACGGTGCAGGACAATCTCCTGCATGATAATCGCGGCTATCTTCACACCCTAGACGATTTCAAGTTTTTGAAGGCAGGATTGAGCTATCGTGAAGTTCTGCGCCAAGCTGGCCTGCCGAGTTACTCAAGTGCATCCAACAATGAATATGCTGCCCGCCGCTCAGACCGAGATTTATTGAAGCTTCGGTATGCACTTTCGGACTCTAGCACCATGTTTATCACGATTGATACGGTAAATGGGGTTACAGCGGCTTGTGTAGGAGCATCAGAGACACAGTGTATATCGCTGCTCAATTGAGCAGCGAGTCTATGCTAAATCGCTGTGTCCATCGGGAGATCCGATGACACAGCGTACTGGCTTTTGTCAAAATTGAGCGACGGCGCAACGATGCCCCCGGCATCAAAGGCTAACAGCAGAGATCCCACGACTGGTGGAATCTCCAGACGAATAACGTGAGCAGTCGGACACTGTTGAGCCATCTGGGCAATGACCATTTCGATCAGCAGCGCACTGCTATTTTTGAAGACCCCACCAGATAGAATGACATCGACTTCTAGCGTCAGCATCTCTAGGCGGCGCAGCATCGCCATCGCTGAAATGACGATCTCGTCAGCTTGATGTAGCAAAATTGATCGCGCCACGAGATCGCCCTGTTCAGCGGCTTCGAACGCCAGTCGCGCCAAAGCACCAATGCGGGCTACTGAAATTTTGTCATCGACCAACTCATACGTCAACGTGTCCAGATCGGGCATTGCCAGCGCGGTTAGCAGTAGTTGCGAGAGTAGGGTTGGCTCACCCCGACCTTCTTCAGCACGGAAAGTGGCGGCAAAGACTGCCTGACCCAAGTCATGACCGCCACCCCAATCGCCAGTGATCGGGCCGAGGGATCGCAATTTGGCACGGCGACCATCGGGGGCGATCCCGCAGGCGTTAAACCCTGTGCCGCAGTTGACCGCTACCCCATAGGGATGCCGTGAACCCGCCCGTAACCCTGCAAACGAGTCGTTATAGAAGGTGAACTCTTTCGCCAACCCAAAGGGCGTAACCGCCTGCCGCAAGCGAACTTCGTCAATGTCTGTATCGCAGCCAGCCAAACAATACACGGCGTGGTCGGCGTGAGCCGTACCAAGCGCCTGCTGGGCTGCATCAGCGATAACGCTGACCGCTTGCTCCAAGCTTGTTATATGATAGTTGGATCGCCCCGCGATCCCAGTGCCAATGATCTCCCCTCGTTCGTTGACTGCTAAAGCGTGGGTCTTGGTTCCGCCACCGTCTACGCCCAGAAAAATCATCAAAGCCCTCTTAGTTGAACTGCGGTAAATACTGGCGGTTTGTCTTGAGAATATCGTCAAGCAGCGCACAGGCTACATCCCACGAGGGAACAAGCGGATGAGCCATCAACGCTAGCCGCGCCGTATCGATATTGCCAGTCACCGCCGCCTGAATAGTCAGTTCTTCGTAAGCCTTGACCGCTTGAATTAACCCGCGAATCTGCGGCGGCATAGTGCCCATTGATTGCGGTATCGCGCCATGTGCATCGATCACTGCCGGGACTTCTATCACGCTATCCGCTGGCAGGTCGGGCAGAGAGCCGCCATTGCGGACGTTCACAATGTGGACTTCGTGACTATTATTGACAATCGCCTTGATCAGCGATACCGCTGCTGTCGAATAATGCGCCCCGCCACGCTCATTGAGAAGATCAGGCTTGGTTCGCAAGGCCGGGTCGCGGTACATCTGCAAGAGATCCGCTTCCACTTTCATGAGATAGTCGGCGCGAGTTTCTTCGGCGCGTAGCGTTGCTTCGATAAGTCGATTGTGATGCACATAGTATTGCAGATAATGATTCGGAACCATGTGGATCGCCCGCAGCCACGACGGATCGAAGTCGTCCTCATGCCAGTCTATCATACGATCTGTTACATCTTTGCCGTCCAGAAAGACCGTTCGCGCAAAGCTGAGATGGTTTAAGCCGACATAATCTAGTGTAACCCGCTTGGTGTCAACGCCTAGATGTTCGGCAACCGCATACAGCATATGGATCGGGATGTTGCATAGCCCCAACACACGAACCCCCGGCGCATGGCGCGAGACGGCCTCTGTTACCAACCCCGACGGATTGGTGAAATTGATCAGGAATGCGTCCGGCGCACGCTGTTGCATAGTCCGTGCAATGTCAAGAACTTGTGGCACGGTACGCAATGCCTTCGCGAAGCCGCCCGGCCCAGTTGTCTCTTGACCGATCACGCCATACTTAAGTGGTAGATGTTCGTCCCCAGCACGGGCCGCCATCCCGCCAACACGAAACTGCGTCAGCACGAAGTCTGCCCCATCAATCGCCGCATCACGATCTGTGGTCAAGACTAATTCAATGCCAGTATTTTCGAGCATCCGACGGGCTAGCCCGCCGACCACTTCCAAGCGTTCCGGCGCAATGTCCATCAGCGTCAGCCGTTGGACAGGCAGCACATCATGATAGTTGATGAAGCCTTCGACCAGTTCAGGCGTGTAGGTACTTCCGCCACCGATTACCGTGATATTCAGCATATGAGATCCAATCCTATTTCTCTACACCAGTGAGCACAATGCCTTGCATGAAGGTCTTTTGGGACATAAAGAACAATACCAGCGGCAGCAGCATCGCCAGCAGCGCCGCACCAGTCAGTAGGTTGGCCTGACCGCTGTGCAGTTGGACAAACTTTTGCAGCCCAAGCGACAGCACATAGCTGTTTTGATTGCCACTCAGGAAAATCAAGGGCGTGTAAAAGTCATTCCACGCGAATAGAAAATGTAGCAGAAAGACTGCCGCCAATGCCAGCCGCGAATTCGGCAGAATGATCTTGGTGAAAACTTGCCACGGGGAAGCGCCATCAACTTTTGCCGCTTCGTCAAGTTCGGCAGGCATCCCCATGAAATACTGTCGCAGCAGGAAGATATTATAGGCATTCCCGAAAAAGTGCGGCAGGATAAGTGGGATCAACGTTCCAGTCCAGCCTAACCGCTGGAAAAGAATAAACGTCGGGATAATCGTCACCTGTGGCGGCAGCACAATAGTACTCATCACCAACAGAAATAAGATTTCCCCAAATGGCAACCGAAAGCGCGTGAAACCGTAAGCAACCAGTGCAGCAGCGCTCACTGCCCCAAGCGCCCCAACAATCGACACAGTGAGCGTATTGAGCAGTAATCGCGGCAGGTCAAGTTGAGCCGCTGCTGTCAGATAATTTTCAGGGTGAAAGCTTGGCGTAAAGACTTTGCTCAAGGTGCGGATGCGCCCCGACCATGTAATCGGTGGGGCATCAGGGTGTTCAGGATCGAGGAATGTTGCCGAGTCGCGCTGTGGCTGCACCAATGCCAGAGTCCGAGTTTGCGTGCCACCTGTCGCGTCGGGAATCGGCACATAGTACAATGGCAGATCTTTCCCCTGATACGTGAAGTTTACCGCATCACTCGGCAGCAATGGGCTGTTAGCTTCAGAAAGTTGCCCCGCGCTTTTGAATGAAGTCATCAGCAGATACACATAGGGAGCGCAGTAGACGATACAGATTGCACTCAGGATCGCGATGATGAGACCTACGCTGATAAACTTCCACGCAGAGGTGCCAAGCTGAAAACGATTGTGAACAATAACCGTTCGCGTTGCCATCAGACCTTCCCTCCTCCGGTATAGAACACCCATCTGCCCGAAGTCCTGAAGACAATGATGGTCAGCGTAATCACGATCACGAACAGCACCCACGCCAGAGCCGAGGCATAGCCCATCTTGCCAAACACGAAGGCCGATTTATAGAGATACATGTTAAAAAAGAACGAGGCTTTGTTAGGCGTGCCTTGTCCGTTTGTCAGCGTGTAGGGAATGATAAAATACTGGAACGTACCGATTAGTCCTAGTACCAGATCGTACAGGATAACAGGAGTCAGCAGTGGTAGGGTCACACGCCGAAAGCGCACCCAAACATTTGCGCCGTCAATCGAAGCGGCCTCATATAGCTCAGTAGGGATGCTCTGCAATCCTGCCAGATAGATGATCATGCTCCCGCCTGCCGTCCACAGCCCGATAATCACTAGCCCCGGAATCACCCACTCAGCACGGTTGAGCCAGTCTGGCCCGATGATGCCCACTGTACTCAACGCCTGATTGAGCCATCCGCGATCTTTGCCAAGCAACTGCAAGAAAAGGATAGCCGTCACGACACTTGGCACAATGACTGGCGAATAGATCAGGGTGCGAAAGATGCGTATCCCCGCTACCTTATTATTGAGCAGGAGGGCATAGCCCAGCGCCACGACGATTCCAAGCGGCAAGCCGATGAAGGCAAACAAAGCCGTTACGCGCAGCGACACCCAGAAATCTGGGTCGCGTGCGCCGATAACAATGTTGCCGAACCGTGAAAGCTCGCCATAACCATGATCTAGCACTTTGCCTGCATCTTGGGTTGGGCTGGTCAGCGGCTTAATCTCTAAACTGAGAATATCCGCATAGTTTTGTCCGCCGACCCACACTGGATCTTGATTCTCCAGAAGGTTGTAGTTGGTAAAGGAAAGATACAGCGACACCACCATTGGCCCAGCGGTAAACAGCAAGAAGCCAATAATCCATGGGAGGACAAATAGGGTTCCCCAGCGAATTTCAATGGTGCGTAACGAAACCCCTTGCTTGCCACGAGTAGAAGGGCTGGCAGCCGCTTGCAAAGTCGTCATCGTCATCCCTTTCAATAGGAGCCACCAAAGGCAGGTTCAGTTGGAGAGTGGAGGATAGCGATTGCTATCCTCCACATCATCGTGATCAAAGTAACTTTGGTCGCTCGATTCCCGCGATCAGGAAGCCTGCGTTGCCGCTGGTTCAGGAGTTGCCGTTGGCACTTTGCCATCGAATACCGCTTGCTCCTGAGTATTCAGTTTATCCAACTCGGCCTTCACATCCATATTCGGATCGCTGTCGAGGGACAGCCAGAATT
Organism: Chloroflexota bacterium; assembly: GCA_040007395.1. GTDB lineage: Bacteria > Chloroflexota > Anaerolineae > Aggregatilineales > UBA2796 > DATGFK01. The sequence continues at coordinate 9,125 of JBDTVG010000042.1, read as the reverse complement.
GAGTAGTTAGGTCGTAGGCTTGGTTGTAGTTTGGCATAGGCGCTTCACTGTTCGGCACATCCAGATATTTGACGGCTCCATAAACCACCTTTAGATCGAGGTCAGGAAAATCGGTCTTAACTTGCTTTTCCCAGTCGGCACGCGAGGTACTGCGGGCGGGCAGGCAGCCATAGACCGCACAGGCTTTGGTGGCAATGCTAGACGAGGTGAGCCACTTCAGCACTTTCCACGCCGCGTCTTTATTCTTGGATTTGTCGAGGATAGCGAAGGTATCGGCATTGATGCGTGCGGTCAATTTGCCATTAGGGGCAATCGGCGCAACAGCAGCGATCCACTTGAACTTCACATCGGTGATCTGGCCCAATGTCCATGTATGGCTGTAGTCCATCGCAATCTTGCCGGATGCAAAGCTGTTGGTTGCGCCACCGCTGGTCAATGGCTTCTGCGCGGCTGTGTCTGGCATAAAATGATCCTTGAAAACGCCGTCATGCCGCCACTGCATCGCTTCGATATAGGTTTTGTCGTTAAAAATGGCGGTTTTGCCATCGGGGGCGACTCCTGCGTGACCGGGGCTGAAAAGCTGGGCAAAGCCACGCATATCGCTCTCAATGTCGGAAAATCCATAAGTGTCGATATTGGCAGGATCAAAGCCTTGTTCGTCGGCAAATTTACCATTCTTGTCTTGGGTAAGCTTGATCGCAAGGGCGCGGACTGCCGCCATATCCCAGAGTTTGCCCTCATACATCGGTTTACCATCGTTATAGTCGGTGGGCGGCAGCTTGACACCCGCGGCATCGAAGATGTCTTTGTTGATAAACATAAAGGAGGGGTAGATGCCGAGCGGGATAGCAATTTCCTTACCACCCAACGCATACAGACCAATCGTTTCTTTGTCAAAGTCATCTAGCTTGAGTTCGGCTTTGTCTTTGGCAATGAAGGCGCTTAGGTCTGCCCACAAGTTGCCCGTCGAATTAATGCCACCGATGCCGACTGGTCCGACAATATCGGGGACACTACCACCCGCAATTTGCGTCAGCAAGACATCGCGGGCGCTGTTATAGTCGTTGTACTCGAACTTGATCTGAATGTCTGGGTTCGCGTCATTCCATTCTTTGGCGAGTGCATCCTGGCTCTTTTGTTGGGTATCGTCTGTGCCTGTACCCAACCCCACAAAGATGCGGATATTAACCGGGGCAGCAGCGCTGACCACTTGACGCGGGGCGCTGATCAGCACCAACGCGACGACGAGACCAACAGCGATCGAAATACGAAACAGCCTTTTTAACATCGAGTCCTCCTTAAAATGTGCCTGACAAAGACTGATGCTTCTCAGTCTTTGCTTGAACGACCTATTTTTGCCCTCACCCTAAATCCCACACCCTCATGGAGAGGGACTTAAAATTCGCCGGACTTCCCCTCTCCGTTCGCGGAGAGGGGGTAGGGAGTGAGGTGAACTCATGGATATTCCTGACTTTGCAACAGCCCTAAGGTATCTTGCCAACAGACTGACGGATCACCAGTTCGGTGGCAAATTCCTGCTGATTGCTCATTAAGCTGTGGCCTTCAAGCTGGTCTACCAGCATTTTGACGGCGGCTTTCCCCATTTCTAGCATGGGCTGCCGAACTGTTGTTAATGGCGGATGCATCGTTGCTGCCATGGGGATGTCGTCAAAACCGATGACCGAAATATCTTCGCCAACTCGTAGCCCTGCATCCTTGATCGCGTCCATCGCGCCAAGCGCCATGAGATCATCTGAGGCGACAACGGCAGTCATGTTGGGATGGCGTTTCATGAGTACACGGGTTTGTTCGAAGCCAGCGGTTTGCGAAAAATCGCCCTCTACAACCAGCAATGGATCGTAGTCAATACCTACTTCACTCAGCGCATCCCGATAGCCTTGTAAGCGTTCGACGGCACTGGCTATGCTCATCTGTGCAGTGATAAAACCGATCTTCCGGTGCCCCAGTGCTAGCAGATAGCGCACCGCTTCAAGGGTTCCCTTGCGATTCGTTACGGTGACGGTTGGGACATTTTCATCAGGCACACTGCCCTCATAATCCAATAAGACATAAGGGATTTCATATTCTTCACATAAAGCAAGGAGTATTTCGTAATCATAGGGGATGACCATCAACATGCCGCTGATGAGGCCGCTGCCGATAAGTTCCTGATACGTCGCGGGATCTTGTTCTCCAGAGTGCTGCACGTACAGGACAAGGTTGTAGCCGAAATGCTGGGCGGCTTGCGACATCCCCCGCACAACTTGCCCTGCGTAATCTTCAAAGCCGGAGACGACCAACCCGATCACTTTGGAGACACCGCGCAGTCGGCGGGCTGCCGTGTTGGCTACATAGCCAAGCTCGGAGATCGCTTTCAGGATTCGTTGGCGAGTTTCCTCAGAAACGCCCGGTTCGCCATTGATTACCCGCGAAATACTCTTGGGCGAAACTTGAGCAAGATGGGCAACATCAGTAATGGTGGCGCGTGATTTTCGCTGCATAGAACTAATGTCCTCTGTACGTCAACGTTGACGTACTATAAGTCTATTAACATTTTGTGGGAAGTCAAGCAAGTTGTTTAATCTGCCAAGTAGGGGCGAAAAGCAGTATAATCCTTAGTCATATGTCAAATCGTTAATCAACGTAAAAATTCCACTTGTAGAATTAATACAGATGGGAACTCAGTCATGAATTCATCCACCCTAGAACGTTTGGAAAGTGATATTAAAAACTTGACTCTCTCTGAGCAAGCGTGGCTGTTAGAGCGTCTTGCGCATCATATTCGAGAACAAACGACACATCAGGAAATTGAAAATCAGCTTGAGTCAATGGCAGCCGATCCTGATATTCAACGCGAGTTACATGCAATTGAGGATTAAGATAGATTGGTGAGGCTCAAAACAGATTAGAATGACTGAAAAACGATATTATTCTACTCGTACTGGAAAGAACCCCGCAGCATCTCAGCTAGATCTTCCAATGTTCCTGAGATTATTCCGAGATTTGTATGACGGCTTTTTATCAAAAGACTATTTTCAACAGGCGTTTGGCTATTATTGCACTGACAATGGAAAGGTATCTGGCACATTAGGGTCAGATATAGAAGCGCAATTATTTCGAAAACTGCGAAAGCCAAACTTGTGGCCTATCGAAGATAAATGTTTAGATTATTCTGAGGACGATATATTTGATATTATTGAATTCCTCTATGACTATATTTCAAAACCAATAGATGGTACGTATCACGATTGGAATGGCTGTGGTTGGCATTACCATACATTTGATAAAGAATTGGGTCGCCAAGAATTTCTGACCGAAATCGATCAAATTCTCCGAGATTATAAAGAAGGATATGAACTCTCAGTTCAGGGTGAAATCCTTGCGTTGCCGGAAACGGGATTAGAGAAGTTATTTCAAGCCAATTTACCCGTTTACGAACCGGATAACGTGGAAGCACGAGTAAACAATGCTAGCTTAAAGTTTAGACGACATCGCTCTTCAATCGAAGATAGAAGAGATGCAATTAGGGATTTGGCTGATGTACTTGAATTCTTACGCCCTAAATTGAAATTGGTGATTACTAAAAGCGACGAAAGCGATCTTTTCAAGATAGCGAATAACTTCGGAATACGCCATCACAACGACTCTCAGCAAACCGATTATGACAAAGCAATTTGGTATAGCTGGAAATTCAATTATTACTTGGCTACCATTCACGCTTCCGTAAGACTAATTGAAAAATATGAGCAAAGTGAGCCTAAGCCCCAATCTAGTAAATGAATCGCTTTTCGTTTCCCCGCAGATACTTGCCGGATAGCACTACGGGCACTAGAATCAGGCACTAAAAGTTCTCTGACTAATTGAAAGCGGTCTATGATCCGTTTGCCTCAATTCGTGCCACATCTGGACGAACGTTTAGCTGCCGAGTTTCTAGCCCATTCCTTAACGCTGCTGCCGGTGCCGTTGCGTCAAGACACCGCCATTGTCAGCGAGTCGGTGCTGCGTTTCGAGCGCCCGGAGCCGCCTCGCGACCCTGATTTGCCGCTGCTGCCGACTAAAGTCTACCCGCGCCCGGAAGCCAGCCTGATGGAAGCTACCGTGCGGGCAATGGTTCCGCCGCCGCCGATTGCCGGATTTGTGGGACGCAAGACCGAACTCGATCAGGCGGTACTCTCGCTGCTATCGGGTCGTCCAGCGGTGCTGGTCGGCGAAAGCGGCACGGGCAAAACCGCGCTGCTGCGACAGATTGCCGCCGACACCCGCATCCGCAAAGCCTTCAAGCGGGTGTGGTGGCTCGACGATCTGGAAGAAGCTGGTGCGGCGCTTGGCTTGGCGCTCAACGCGCCGAGTGTGCTGCGTGCCGATTTCAAAGATCAACCCCGTTTGGCTCGTGAATTCCTGATTCCCAACGGCGTACTGTTACTAGTTGATGTTGTTTCGTTGGAAGAAATTCCGCGTGCGTTGGCCTTCTCGTCAACCGTTGCTATCGGCACTCGCGAATGGACAGGGCAGGCGACTCGCATTGTCCTAGGCGGCTTGAATGCTGAGTTTGGCACAGAACTGCTAGTCCGTCTATCGGGGCAATCGGAGGCCGCCGCCCGACCCCTCGCCGCCTTGGTCGATTACCGCCCGCGTGCGCTGGGATTGATGGCAACGCTCATGTCAGAGGATGGCTTACCACCACAAGCGGTAAACGATCTTCTGGTCAGCGGCGGGCCAGATCGACTCGCGGTGTTGTATTCGGCCTCGTTCGAAGCGCTGCCCGAAGATTATCGGGCGTTGTGCAGCGCCTTTGCGGCTTCGCCCAAAGATTGGATTGCCATCGAGTCGGTGGTGGCTCAGTATGAAAAACCCATCGTTGGGCAGCGGGCGCTAACTTTCCTTGAACGGCGTGGCTTTATCGAACGCACGGAGAGCGCCGTGCGTGTGGTGGGTAATTGGCATAGAGCTATTCCGCCCGCCGCCGCAGGATTTCCAGCTATTGTCCGTCCTGCCAAACGCTTTGTTGCCCGCACTGAGGGCGAAGGATCAACGCAAGGCGCAGCGCTGCACGCTCAAGGGCTAGCGCTAATGGAATCAGGCAGCAACACCGAAGCCGAAGCGGCCTTGAATGAAGCACTAACCTTGCGACTGGCAGGTGACACTGATCACGCGGTGGCAGAAACATTGACGGCATTAGGGCGACTCGCCTACTTGCAGGGTGACGACACCGCCGCGATTCGCCACTTGGAACGCGCCGCCGAACGCTTGCACATTTTGAAGGATGAGGAATCGCTGGAGATCATTCGGCTGGCGTTGAGCCGTGCCTATCGCCGTGCTGGACGCTTGGATGCAGCGTTAGCGGTGCTTGGTGATGATTCGTCGCCCGAAGATCTGGCAGCAGTCTACCGCGCCCGTGAAGAATGGCCTCAAGCCATCAAGGTCTATGAGCGCTGGCTGCAAACCGATGAATCGGCAGTGTATGGGCTGGCTGAGACGTATATCCTCGCTGGACGCTACCCCGAAGCCAACGATCTCCTTAACGGGAATGCTGCTTTCGAGGCGCAATGGCTGCGTGCATTGATGGCTCACCTGCAAGGCGATATCGCGAAAGCGTTGGATATTTACACACGCATTCGCCTTGATGTGCCACCGCCACAGCGTGCAGCATTCTCACGGGCGTTCGGACGGGCGCTAGCAGCAATGGGCGAAGTCCACGATGCAGCGTTGATTGTCAGTGCCGAAGGAGTCTGGTATGAAGCCACTCTGCCCCGCCCGATTTTCGCTCGCCAAAAGGCGAGTCAGGCACTGGCTGCCCACTTTAATTTGATGCTTGGCAGGTGGGATGAAGCCGAAATTGCAGCGCGTCATGCACGGGAGATCACTGGCGAACGTCCCGATCCACTCTCCGACGCGATGATTCAGTGTGTGCTAGGCCATGTTATGTGGTCACGCGGCGATCTGGATCGCGCTGTAGTGGCGTTTGAGGCAGAGCTTAAAGCCCGCAACGCCATTCCCCATCGCGACGAAAATACAATTGGCGTGGTATTACATAATCTAGCCGATATTCAGCGTGAACGTGGCGAGTTTGATCGGGCTATTGCCAACTATCGCCGGGCGCTCACTCACAAAGATCCCACCCGCAACTATCGCAGCGTAATGTTGACGCGGTTGGCGTTGTGTGAACTATTGGTTCAGGTAGGCCGATCTGCCGACGCACTGGAAGCAGGCCAGCAAGCCGTCGAGTTGCTGACACGGCGCAATGATGTTGATTTGCAGCTTGCTGGATACATAATGGCTTTGCAAACTCAGGCATTGCGCGAAGCCGGGCGCGACCAACGGGCGGTGCAACTATGGGATACGTGGCTAGCACGACTAGCCCAGCGGGTAAACGAGGGATTAGCGCATCCTTTCTGGGGGGTGCAGGCGCTTGCATTAGGATTGTATCTCCGCAGTTTGCCAGAAAGCATCACCGCAGAAACGGTAGTACCTGTTACAACTGCCGAGGAGATGCTGCAAACCGTTGAGGCTAACGCCTCAGATACATGGATTGCTGGGGCTGCCCGTCGCGATCTGGGTAATGTCTATCTGCGGTTGGAACAGTGGGGCGATGCCTATTCGACATTAAAGCCACTGTTAGCCAGCATCGAGAATGCCAACGACGAAACCGATGTCCCGATCACATTGCGATTAGCGCACCTGAGCGCAGCACGGGCAGCCGCAAAATTAGGCCGACTCGATGAGGCGATCCAGCACTTCGACGCGGCACGCGACGCAGAATCGGATCGGCACACACGCGGGTTGATCGCCCGCGAAACTGGCGATCTTTACCGCACAGCAGGCAAAGAGTCGTATGCTGCCGAACGCTATGTACAGGCGTTGGAACTGCTGAATCGTGATCTCGCGCCTGCCCTATACATTGATACGTGGGTAAGTCTGGCTTATGCTCGGTTACGTTTGCGCCGCTTCGGAGATGCCATCGATACCTTTGAACAGGCGTTAGGCATCATCAAGGGGATGCCCACTCAAGACAGTGTGCTGTTATCGTCGGTGCTGTACGATATGGCAACCGCCCACTATACGCTGGGACAGTACAAACGTGCCGCCGCTACCTACAAACAGGCGTTGTCGCAACTTGACGCGCGGCGCGAACCAGAACGCTATGTGGCAACGCTGACTGCATTGGCACAGAGCAACGTTGAGTTGGAAGCCTATAAGGACGCGCTGGAAGCCTATCATGATGCGTTGCAATTCGATGTACTCAATACTGTGCAGCGCCGCACCATTCTGACTCAGCAAGCCGAGATCTTCATCCACATCGGGCTAACGCAAGCCGCCATTGATGCTTACCGTTCAGCGTTGGCGCTCGAAGGTGGCGATGCAGTCGAACGGGCAGCACTGCAACGCGGACTCGGTACGCTCTATGCACAGTTGAATATGAACACCGAGGCCAGTTCACATTTTGAGGCGGCGTTGGCAGCGGCGGTTCAGGACGAGCAAACGGGCTTGACCCTTCGAGCACTTGGCGATGTTTATCGGGCACAGAATCAGTTGCCACAGGCGATTGAAGCCTACCGCCGTGCAATCGAGGGGCTAGATCGTGCTACTCATCCGGTAGAATTGGCAGCTACACAACGCGCCCTCGGTGAGATCTATCTGGGCTTCGGGCAGGCGTTCGAGGCATTGACTCAATTGGAAGCGGCATTGGAACTCGAAAAGGCATTACCGCAGCAAGACGGTGGACGGATTGTCAGCACCTTACAGGGTTTAGCGCAGGTGCATGAACTACGTGGCGAACTCGAACTCGCTACCCGCCGCCACCACGAAGCGCTGGTCTATCAGGATAAGCGCTACACACCAGAAGGCTATGTCGGGACTCTGCGTGAATTGGGGCGGCTGTACGCGCTGCAAACCCGTTATAGCCCCGCCGCCAAAGCCTATGAAGAAGCGCTAGGTACGGAAGCAAACCAGCCTTCGCCTGATGAGGAAAAGGTCAACACCATGACCGAGGCTTTGGCGGATGTGTACCGCGCTCAAGGACGGTTGGAAGCGGCGGCAAAGCTGTATAAACAGGTGATGAAAGTTCTGCAAGCGGCTCCGCGTTCCACCTCGTCGCGTTTTGTCACACCGAAACCAGCCGAATCGCCGCTGAGAGATCGGGTTAGCCATTCGCTCCAGACCACCGAAGCGGACATCGCACGCCATATCCAAACGTTGAATGCTGCCGATCAATCGTGGACTCTACTCAACCGGATGGCGAACCCGGATCTCAAGCAGTTGGTGTTTGTACGGGCGTTGCAGGCACAAACCAGTGCGGCATTGGGGCGAGCGACAGAGAGCAATCAGTACCTTGATCAGTTGATGGTGCTGTTGACCCAACGTCGCGATGAAGTTTCGCCTGACGATCCACAAGTGGTGGTACGTGCATTCGCGCTGCTATTACAAGCTCAAGAGGCGGAAAATGCTAGCGATCTGAACGTCGCCCAGCAAACCTATAGCGTGGCGCTCGATACTGTCCAACAAGATGCTAAACCTGACTCAGCATTGGTCTGGGTGATCGAGCAAAAAGCGGCACGGATCAACAAAAAGGGAACTGGCCCCTTATTGTGAGGATCTACTATGGATAAGATCCACAAGTTGCAAATATTTGCCGACTATTTCCAGTTATGGCTAGAGGATCGGCAAACGAGTTCAACTCAACGAGAATTTCTTTATACTGACCAACACATTTCCGATAGAGTATGGGTTGATTACGGCATAGTTGTCATGTTTACCGCTCGAAACATGACTGTACCTGTAGAACTTGCGATTCTAGAAGCAGAACCACCTATTGATCTGGATAAATGGGATCATGTCACAGAGACAAGTCTTGATATTCCTTCTGGGCAAGTGGAGATTTGCGGTTGTGGTGGCTTCGACAGCCTAATGTTGCCACTTCAAACAGGAACTTACCGAGTGCGGATGTATCATAGGGGGTTAGCAAGCCTCAGCGAAGATGGCCTTGACGGTGATGACCATTACCAGATCGACCTGTGGTTCGATTCGACGATCAAAACCAAAGTTCTCAAAAGATGGACAGAAACGCAATAAATTACCCTGATTGCTAGTTGACGTTCATGGATCCTAGCCGAAAATTGAGCTTACCA
>JBDTVG010000041.1:0-9120 GCA_040007395.1 Chloroflexota bacterium | reverse complement strand
TTCCACCATTCACAGGCTTCGGCGGCACGGTGTGCTTGCGCCTGAATCGCGATCCGTCGTTGTTCAAGTGCCTGTCGAACCTCGGCATGGGACAAATGCGTTAGCCCAACCCCTACCCCAAGATCATAGTCAAAGCGCTGGTGCTCCGTCGAAGCCAGCGAAGCATGAATCAGTGTCTGAAGTCGGGTGCGTCCCGCCGCCGTAATCGAATAGACCGTTCGCAGACGCGCTCCTTGTCCGTCGGTTGACTGCTCCTGACCCGCTAGTAATCCTTCTGCCGCCATCCGTTCTAACGTCTGGTAGATCGACGACAACCCCACCGCCGCCCATTGGCGCACCGAACGCCGTTCGATTTCCTCATTGAGCGCGTAGCCATGCCTCGGACTTTCCGCTAATAGTGAGAGCAGCAGCAGTGGCAAGCGTTGACGTTCAGCGCTCATCTACTGGTTTGTCGGCTAATTTTTCTGTTGACGCTGTTGGCTCATCGAAGGGTCTCACCGCTTCCTCAACGGCCTCAATCACCCGGCTGCCAGCAGCGGGTAAACCGACTAGCACCGCGCTGATCACTTCGTCACGCGATGCGCCAAGTTGCTTGGCCTGTGTCGCGTGAAAGGCCATACCGCGTTCCAGTCCCAACGCCGAGATCACGGCGATATAGGCCAACTCAGCGGTTTTAGCATCCAGCGCCGACTGCTGTGCGATCACTTCATCAGTATGCAGCCACGCCTTCATCACCTCAGGACGATCTCGAAATAAGATGTTAAACCCTGCACTCATTGGCATCGTCGATCTCCTATAGTCTGAATCATAATAATCTGTTACAGAATATGATATTTGAGTAATTTTGTCAATCGAAAAACTGGTGTTTTCTGTGACAGTAGTTGTCACAAAATAGGCGTATTCTATAGGTAGACAAATGACCTGCGGTACGTTCCAGTCGGTAGACGTGTTCCGCACATTGGTCCCTTTTTATCCCCTACGTGGCACACGTGCCACGTAGGGGATACGCTCCACTCCGAGCCGATCCCGCCGCCACAGGTAAAGGTTCGCCTTCTCCGAGTGGCAGCGTCTGAACAGGGTTTGCAGTTGGGAGGATACCTATCCAGCCTCTATCGTTCGGTTCACCGGACGGCACGCGGGATATTAACCCCAACTCCCCCTCAGTAGGGCGCGGCAACTTTCGGCTTGGAAATGGAGAGCGGTTACAAAACATGACAGGGAAACATACGCTCATGAGTTTATTATGCCTTGATAGTCTGTATCAGAATAATCTTTATCAGAGTATTGTGATCGAGTTTTGCCAGTTTGGAAATGATGTCATCCTGTGACAGTAGTTGTCACAAGATCGGCGTATTCTATAGGTAGACAAATGACCTGCGGTACGTTCCAGTCGGCAAACGTGTCCCGCACATTGGTTCCTTTTATAGGTACCCCCCACCTGTGGGGGGTACCTATCGCTCCACTCCGAGCCGATCCCGCCGCCACAGGTAAAGGTTCGCCTTCTCCGAGTGGCAGCGTCCGAACAGGGTTTGCAGTTGGGAGGATACCTATCCAGCCTCTGTCGTTTGGTTCGCCGGATGACACGCGGGATATTAACCCCAACTCCTCCTCAGTAGGGCGTGGCAACTTTCGGCTCGGTAATGGAGAGCGATTTCGACAGTAACGCGCTGACTAGCGCTATCGGAATAATAGAATAGAGGCACAAGATGGCACAAGCAAAAGTATTGACCAACGGACTCACCGAAACCACATTAGGCTTGAAGCAGGAAGTGATCGTCTGGGAAAACGAACGCGGGTTGCTATACCGCAACGGGCGCTATGAGCGCCTGTTGGAGCCGGGTCGTTATGAATTCTGGCGCTGGGAGAAAATCCGCATTACGCGGGTCGGCATTCGCCAGATGAGCGAAGTGATTACTGGGCAAGAAATCCTCACCGCCGACAAGATCGAAGTGCGAGTTAGCGTGGTCGCACAGTATATCGTTGCCGATCCGCCATTGGCGATCAATTCGGTGGAATCGTACACTGATCAGCTTCATCAGGAGTTGCAGCTTGGCCTGCGTGAAGCCATTGCCAGCCGCACCATCGATCAACTGCTGGAATCTCGTGAAGAAATCGGTACGGCACTGCGCGAACGAATCGCACCGCAAGCCTCGGTCTATGGGATTACGCTGCGGCGGGTGGGCATTCGCGATATTGTGCTGCCGGGTGTTGTGCGGACGGTGTTCATGAAGGAGGTCGAAGCAGATCGCATAGGACGAGCCGATCTGGTCAAGGCGCGGCACGAAGTCGCCTCAGCCCGCGCCCGCGCCAACACTGCCAAAATTCTGGCGGATAATCCCAATGTGTCACGGATGCAGGAAATTGACGCGCTTGTCACGTTGGCAGGCAAGCCGGGTAATGTCGTGCTGCTGCCCAGCCTTGCCGATCTACTGGTTCCGCGTGAGATGCGCTCGACTCCCAACAATGGTGGTAATAGCGGAAACGGTACGAACGATAGCGAGCAAGGCTAAGGTATAGCATGAATAACGTGTGGAACGTTCTACCCGAACCACTCCGACGGCTGTTAGGGCTGCCAGCCGTCTATCACTCCCCTGTGAAGTATCCGGGGGAATGGCCCCTCTACAGGCTAGCTGTACACCAACTTCATCTAAAAATGCCGATGGCCTATCGGCTGATGGACGCGGGGTCGCTGCCACGCCGCTTCCGCTATCGCCATTTCACCATTCCCAAGAAAAACGGCAGCGTGCGTGAGATCGTTGAGCCGGGGCCAGATCTCAAGATTATCCAGCGGAAGATTCTGAAACTGTATTTGAAGAAGGCCAAACCACACGCCTCGGCACTGGGCTTCCGGCCTAAGAAATCTATCGCTGATCATGCGTGGGCGCACGCAGGCGCAGCAACGATTATCACCGCCGATATTGAGGATTTCTTTCCGAGTACCACGCGCCAGCGCGTCAAGGGATGGTGGCATTCACAAGGGCTTTCAACGCTTGAAGTGCGGTTACTAACGTCACTGACGACCTATCGCGGCAGCTTGCCGCAGGGTGCGCCGACCAGCCCGCCACTCAGTAATTTGGTGAACGCTGAACTTGACGCCGCGATTGAGCGCCGGGTGCGACTTTCGGGCGGAACGTATACGCGCTACGCCGACGATCTCGCCTTCAGTTGGCCCGATGGCTACAGCCCACCCGCCGACTTCGAGAACGCGATTCGGGCTTTGCTGCGCGAAGCGGGCTACCGACTCCATCCTGATAAGGGCTGGCATATCTGGCGGCGGCAAGATCAACCCGAAGTCACGGGCTTGACGCTGACCAAACGCGGTACTGTGGAAATCCCTGAGTCAATGCAGCGTATTATCCGTGTCTTGCAGGCCAGTGATAACGAGGCTGACCAGAAGCGGCTTGCTGGATATGAAGGCTATCGTTCGATGGTGGCACTTAAGAGCAAATAACCATAAGCTGATCGAACGATCAGCTTATCCGTTTTGCCATCAGGATGTCGGGTTTGCCCATGCCGTTTGCGTCGGGCACAACGCCGATAATGGTGAAGCCTAACTTTTGATAAAATTCATAGGGATGACCCCGTAGATTCCGGATATTGGCGATGTGCTGCCAAAGATCAGAGTAGAGATCAACACCGGATAAGGTGGTCATGTTGTCTTGGTCATCCGTGCCGAGCATCAAAGTTAGGCCGCCTCGCTGCCGAACCTGATCTTCTAGGTCGGCTACTAGAGCGCGCCCGATCCCTTTGTGCTGTTGATCGGCACGAACAGCCATCGGATGGAGTTCCCAGACCTCGGCATAGGAATGCTGCCCACCAATCCAGCCAACTACTGCTCCGCTTGCGTCGACCCCGACCCGGCTGATCCGACCTTTTGCGAAGGATGCCTGTACTTCTTCAATAGCTTCGTCAAGTGTTGACCATGCGTCAGGCCAATGTTCCTTGAAGGCTTCCACAAGCAGCGTTGCGACCTGCCTGATCACGATGTCATTGTCGGAGGCTAAATCTTGTATCTCCACTTTGATAATCCATTCTAACTACTTTCTCTCTCAATTTAGTATCAGTTTATATTACTTTGTCGGTATCTTCAACGAGAATATATCTCGACACTTTGCTTTAAAAAGGACATAAATCATGCACAGTTCCAAGGTAAAAAAATCGCTCTATGAAGCTATTTTTCTCTACAATGTGCTTTATTTAGCATAACTCTGTTCTTATGTGATATTCCTATAAACGAAGAAGTCCTGAATACGCTGTGAAATTCTCATCAATAAACCGAATTTGCTAAGTTTTGTTACTATAATAGCTACTAATGTTGAAATTGGTTAATGATCCCATCCGGCCTACCAACGAATAGAAGAACGACACATGCTAAAGTTTATCACCTCCCGCTTACAGGTAAAGCTTACCCTAGCGTTTATCGCCGTAATGCTTATTCCTACGATTATCATTACGTTGTACACGCTCAATGCCGGCACAAACAACCTGATTACACTGGCGCAAGACAGCGAATTAAACTCACTCAAGCAAAAAGCTGACCATATCGAAACTACACTGGGGGACTATCGGGCAGACGTTGTTTTCTTGAGCCAATCTCCCACCACCGTTGATTACGCGAATACGCTCAGACTTTTTCCAACGAGCTTACAATCTCGCGTTACTCAGCATTTTTTCGAGAGTTTCTTGCAAAATACGGCAGGTGTTTATAAAGACATTCGTATCCTTGATTCTCATGGACAGGAGCTTATTCGCGTTGACGATACGAATGGGACCCCTACCATTGTCTCAGGTGCGGATCTTGAGAATAAAGCGGATCGCCCCTATTTCAGCGAAACAATACAGATGAAAGTGGGGCAAGTCTATACTTCGGGCTTAGATCTCAACGTGACACGCGGTCAGATCGATGTCCCCTATCTGCCAGTTATCCGCTATGCAACACCGCTGATTGCCAGCGATGGCACGAAAGTCGGAGTCATTGTCCTCAAGGCATTTGGTAAAAATCTGGCTGATTTGCTGAAATTCGATGATGCTAGTGAAAGCGCCTTATTGATCAACAGCGACGGAAGTTATTTCATTGGGCCAGATCAAAGTAAACTGTATGGCAGCATCCTTAAGCGTGATGCTTCCTTTACTAAAGATGCACCGAATGACTCCAAGCTGATAGCAACCCAAGCAGAGGGCAATCTCTTCGAGTCGCAAGATCAACCCGGCCTGCTCCAATCTTTCGTCCACGTTCACCCCGAAGGTCAAGATCAAATCCAATGGACGCTTGTCAATCAGCGTTCCATTAATGACCTACTTGTTCAACTTTCTAATGCCCGGTTGATAATCTTCCTGATCGTTAGTGTAGCCGTGTTGGTTGCAGTCGGTGTAGCCATCCTTTTCAGCCGCACCATTGTTCGCCCGCTCATCCAACTTTCCGAAGCGATGGAAGGCATTAGTCGCGGACAGTGGGACACACCATTGCCGAAAGTTACGAGTCAGGACGAGATTGGACAAGTAACCACGACATTCACCAAAATGACGACTGATCTGAATACGGCTTACACGACGCTGCGCCAACGGTCAAGGGACTTGGAAGTAGCGAATGCAGTAGCGCGTGAAGCCAATCGGCTCAAGAGCGATTTCCTGTCAACGATGAGCCATGAACTACGCACCCCACTCAATGCTATTCTTGGGTTTACGGATCTACTGCTCACTGGCAAACCCGGCCCACTCAATGAGACTCAGAAGACCTTTCTGACCCGCACCGCTGGGAATAATCGTCGCCTCTTGAAGCTCATCAACGATATTCTCGATCTGTCGCGTATTGAAGCAGGTCGTATGGAAATTCAGGCTGCGCCCTTTTCGCCAAAGGACATGTTAGATCACGTTGCTGCACAAGCTTCCAGCCTGTTTAGCCAGAAGAATCTTCAATTTGAAATGGAGATTGACCCGGCATTGCCGAAAACAGTGGTTGGGGATCAAAACCGCCTTGAACAGATCGTCGTTAACTTGCTCTCCAATGCCGCCAAGTTCACGTCTGAAGGTGAAGTTGTCTTACGAGCTAAACCTATTAATCAGGAGCAGTGGACTATTTCTGTAAGAGATACCGGAATGGGAATCGCCCCGCATATGCAGGAAATGATCTTTGAGCCATTCCGCCAGATCGACGGCAGCACAGCCCGTCAACATGGCGGCACAGGCTTGGGCTTGGCGATTGCTCGCGAACTATGCCAAATGATGGATTGCCATCTTCAAGTACAGTCTGAGATCAATAAAGGGAGTACCTTTACCATTACTCTGTCTGTCGGAACCATCGTACCAGAACCTACCATCGAATACCTTCTCAAGCCAGAGAACGCATAATTAAGTTAGAGGATTACTCAAATGTCGGACTTCTCACAACACACAATTCTCGTCGTAGACGATGAACAGGACAACCTTGAGGTATTCAGTGCTGCATTAGAAATGCTGCACAATGCTAAAGTAGTCACCGCTATAAGCGGTGAGGAAGCTCTCAAGATCTTAGACCAGTCACACTTCACTATGATCGCGACGGACCTGTCGATGCCCCAAATGGATGGCTATGCCTTGCTGCATCAAATCCGGTTACACCCCAATGCTGTCGGGCTACCAGTCATCGCGGTAACGGCGCATACCATGAAGGGTGATCGCGAGAATATTCTCAATGCCGGTTTCGACGGGTATATCAGCAAACCATTTGAGATCACCACGTTGGCAGATGAACTTGACCTTTGTTTGCAAGCCTTTGCTCAAAAACAGACTGTACCTTCTGCTGACCACGTGCCAGAGCCACAGCCAGATCATGAGCCAGAACCGCAGCCAGATCGTATGCTAGAGCCACAAACTGATCATGTGCCAGAACCGCGGACTGATCATGTGCTAGAATCACAAACAGATCGTGTGGCAGAGCTGCGACCAGAAATCCAAGCAACTATGCTTATAATGAAGGAAGAATCTCATGCAAGCCAGTGATTTACGTGTTCTCGTCATCGAAGATGAAGAGGACAGTGCGCTCATGATCGGATCGGCATTAACCTATAGTGGGGCGCAGATATGGAGTGCTCACTCTGGCGAAGAGGGGCTAGAACTCTTGGGAACGGTATCTCCGAACCTGATGCTTGTGGATCTATCGTTACCGGGGATCGATGGCTGGACGTTTTTGGATAGGGTACGCAATAATCCGAAAACCTCGAGTATCCCGGCGATAGTGGTCAGTGCCTATCTAACCCCAACGGTTGCCCAAAAAGCGCTGCAAGCTGGCTTCTCGGCTTGTTTCCCCAAGCCTATCGATACAACCTCGCTGGTTCGCCAGCTTGTCAGTATCCTGAGCTAATCGCCCGCAGGGATTAACCCTATAGACAAAGAGGCCATTGCCTTACGGCAGCGGCCTCTTTGTTTTTCCGTTGTTCCTTGCTATTTCTAGTCTAGGGCAAACCTATCAAAATTCTTGTCATCGTATAGCCGCACCCAGACTGATTCAGGCAAGGCAATTGTGTCCGTTAATCGTCGCCCTTATCGTTTTTTACTTGGTGATAACACCCCATAATCTGACCGTTTTATCGTTGCTGGTCGAGACAATCCGAGCGCCATCGGGGCTAAAACTGACACTTGTGATAGCATTAGAATGACCACGCAACGGTATTAGCTCTTTCCCTTTCTGAACATCCCACAGCCGCAAGGTATTATCGAGACTGCCGGAAACCAAGAGTGTCCCATCCGGGTTGAAGGCGACTGCCGTTACTGCATCGCGATGACCCCGCAAGACACTGATATTCTGTCCGGTTTTGGCATCCCAGATACGAATCGTATTGTCGATCCCTGCTGAGGCGATTTGTGGAGTGGTGAAATTTGGGTTAAAGGCCACACTCGTTACACCGCTGATATGACCCCGCAGTACGTTCAGAGGCGCACCTGTTTCGGTTTCCCACAGTCGGACGCTTGCATCGGAACTGCCCGACACAATCGTGCCGCCATCGGGGCTAAAGGCGAGGCTGGTCACAGCGCTGGTATGCCCTTCCAGAGTCCGCAGTGTATATCCGTATTGGGCATCCCATAGGCGGATCGTCTTATCGACACTGCCCGAAGCCAACACTTTGCCATCAGGCGAAAAAGCCACACTCGTTACTGGGCCGTTGTGACCCTTGAAGACCACGAGTTGAATACCCGTCCGAATATCCCATAGGCGGACTGTTTTATCTTGACTGGCGGTTGCCATATGTTGCCCATCTGGGCTAAAGGCAACAGCGGTTACACCAATGGTATTGCCCTGCAACATACTCATCGCGTTCGTAGTGACAATGTTGATCTGCACCGTGTTGTCATCGCTGGCAGAGGCAACCCGCAACCCATCGGGGCTAAACACAGCATCCAGCGCACCTTTGGTATGGCTGCCCAGTGATTGAAGTTCCTTGACCTGATCAGCGTTGTCCAGCGTGATAAGCGCAAGCCCTTTGATCACTTCGGCATGAAAAGCCTGTGCCGTTGCAGTCAACTTCTGGTCAAGCCCAGTGTTGACTGCTGCCTCGAACGCAGCGGTTGCAGTCGCATCGTTATTAACCTGCGCCGTCTGTGCAAGGCGATCTGTAATCGCGGCTTCAATCGTTTGAGTAGCGGCAGCAGGGTTTGTCGCGACGTTGGGTGAGGTCAACTGTTGGTTGACAATGGCGCGTGCCGTCGCTTGAATGGCTTTGTCCTTCGCATCTTGGGCAACCTGTGTTAGACGATCATCAACAGCGGCTTGCAAGGTTTGCGTTTGCTGCAATGGGCTGAGACTCGGTAGCGGGGTTGGGCTAGCAGCGACAGCAGTGGCGGTCATCTGGTCGTTGACCATCGCCCGTGCTGTGCTTTGGATCGCCCGATCTAACAAATCTTCTACGGCAATCGTCTGGCGATCCTCGATGGCGGCTTGCAAGGTTTGCGTTTGCTCAGCGGGACTCCCGACTCCACTGCTGGGTGTACCACTTGCCAGAGTCGGCGTTGCGGTTAGGGTAGGGCTAGCGGCAAGCGCAGTGGCAGTCATCTGGTCGTTGACCATCGCCCGTGCCGTGTTTTGGATCGCCCGATCCCGCAAATCTTCAAACGCGATGGTTTGGCGATCTTCGATGGCGGCTTGCA
>JBDTVG010000040.1:0-12029 GCA_040007395.1 Chloroflexota bacterium | reverse complement strand
TTCCGGTCAGAACGTACTGACCATCCGGAGAAAATGTTACACTGCTTACAACATCTCTATGACCAATAAATCCTCGATAAAAATATGTTAATTGCAGAGCCTGTAACAGTACATTATCAGCCTGAGAAGAATATCCTACCTTCAATGCTCTAATACCAAGAAGCACTGCCGATAGTTTGTCGTTATCCGTTTGTTGTAAGACTGCGTTGGCTTCTGAAGCTAGCCGCAGGGATTCGTTCAGGAACTGCATATCCTGCACCTGCTGTGCGATAGGGGTTAAGGTTGCATTGGCCGCAGCAACCTCTAGGTTAGCCCGTTTCGCATTATCAATAGCAGTATTTTGGGCTGCTACGGCTTGCCCCTGTGCAATGTTAGCAACAGCAACCTGAGTATTCGCTGTATTGGACTGATTGATACCATTGACTCCGACCAAGGACGCGCCGATAGCAAAGATCAGTGCTGCTGTCGCTGCCAACCCAGCCCCAATACCTGCTCGACGGATATTCCGTAACCGTTGTGTACGAGCTATTTCTACCACATGGCTTGCCTGAATATAGGCATGTTGTTCGTTCGTCGGTTTGGGCAGTTTGGGCAGAGTACCATTCTTTGAGCGTATTTGCGCGTCGGCATCGTAATCCGCCAACCAACGCTCGGCCTGTGTTAGTTCGTCTCCGAACAGTAGAAAGCTCTCATTGCGTTGGCTGCGTTCCCAGTCACGATCCCGCAATCCCATGTGGGTGTGGAAGTTTACATGATCAAGATCGATTTCCAAGGCAGCCCGCAGATCGACAAATTGGTTGAGGAAGGCGGTTTCTTCGGTGTTGCGGTCAGCCTGTTCAGAGTCAGTCTCCAGTTCGCCCCCACGAAACTTAGTACTCTTGCTGGCATCGTAAGTGAAATTTACCCGTTGGTACTTCTCGATCACGTACCAGTTGTTGTCGAACAGCGTCATTGGGTTGCGGTCACCCAACAGTGTATTGACATAGGCATCACTGGCGAGGCGGTCCAACATGGCGCGGGATACTTCTTTGCGCTCAAATGCGACGTGATTGAGCAGGATGATACGCTTGCTCAGCTTACGGGCGTACTCAATCTCCAGATGGCACACGGGCGACCCAAGCGAGTTGGGACTCATGACCAGCACGAAATTATTTGAATGTTCAATACCCCGTTTGATCTCATCCCACCAGTCGGCGTTGAAGCGGATGCCTTCGAGGTCGATCCATAGATCATAATTGACAGTGCGCAATTCCTGTGCCAAACGGCGAGCAAAGTCAACATTAGCCCGTGAGTAGGAGATAAATACATCAGCCATACTGCCTCCAGTAGTGATAAAACATTAGTCCCAATGTGCTGATTACCCAGCTGCTCATACCGATTTTTGAAATGGACTGCTAAAAAGTATACACGTACTCGCCCGAAGCAACTTGTTTACACCTAGTACACGCTAAACCTATGCCCATTGGTACTGAGGGAATCAAGTACCATTTCTGACCACTTTCTGACCCATTGGGGTTTGAAGTGCCTCGTCTCCCCTTTCTATAATCCCGCTCGTCTACAAATTACCGAGTAGGGAGCCTCAAACGAATGGATCTCAAAACACAAATTGAACAGTTTTTCACGGACGTAAAAGACATCGCCAAACTGCTGGCACCGGTTGCCGCCTTTATTGGCATTGTCGGCGCAGGCATTATCTATACCGGGGCAGGCTTGCCTGTCATCGGCACCTTGAAACGCAACAATCCCGACCTGATGAACAATATCCTTATCGGGATGGGCGTGCTTATCGCAGCGGGCACGATTTCCAGTCTCATCGTTTACACCTGAGTATCCCCTTCCCATTCCCCATACCTTCTTCTGGGGGAGTGATGCGGGCACTCCCCCTTTTTATAACGGTGGATAGTCAGGAGCCAATTCATGTTCGGTGTAACCACTTTTAAAAGTCACATTTTGCGTCGCGACGAAAAAGGAATTTTTGGCATTCCGTTTAAGCGTCTACTCGGTGCAGGATTAGGTGGCGGCTTAATTATCACACTCACCAAAATCCCCTTACCAGATCTCTCCATCGTGCTGGGCATTGTCGGGACAATACTCCTCCTCATCCTAACGGCACCACAAGGTGGGATTCCACGCTGGCAGCGACTGCTCTACGATTGGCGCTGGCGGCTGATGATCGCTGCGGTCAATACCCCACAGAGTCTGCTCGGCAGTGTGGGGCTGTTGTTCCAGATACCTGCGGAACCCACCGACATTAACGGTGACACCTTCTTTACCCCCATTGATGAGGCGGCACCACGCACGGATCTCACGGATTGGGTGTCGTTCACCAATCCTAGCGATGCAGAGGGGATGGTTTTCATCAAGCAGCCCGATCTGCGTTTGCAGTAGAAAGGGTTCAACCATGCAGCTACAAGCTACCCTCAAACGCCGTGCCAACAAACATACGCCACTGCATACCTTTCTCATTGAACCCTTTGACCTAGGAATGCACGCGACGGATGCAGGGGTCGCTACCTTGCACATGCGCTTTACGGCGTGGTTACGCAGCCTCACTGGCCCAGCACGTTTTGTGTGCTGGCTGATGCCCACCACCCTGAATGACAAAATCGGTATGCTCAGCCGGAGCGCCCGTGATCTGGAAGGGATCTCACCCTGTCGCAGCGAACTCTTGATGGAATATCGCCGCCATTTTGAGATGCTGCAAGCCTCGGCAGACTATCAACGTTCCATCTGCGGGATGGCCCTATGGTCAGAAGAAAACCCGCGTGCTCTGGCAAATGGGATGACTAATGCCTTCGAAGCGTATACGGCTGAAGCAGCTTGGCCTGCCCTGTTTCAAGGTCGATACCGCGTGAAAAATACGCCTTTTGGTCACTACGTACCCATTGGACGACCCGGCGGACGGCTGCTGTGGGCAATATTGAGCAGCTACGATTTTCTACCCGCCGAATGGAATTTTTTTAAGCCCACCAAATCACTGTTATCGGTTAATTTCCCAGTCGCTCTGTCCATCGATATTCCCTATACGTATGATCGCATCGAAGGGATTGAGGCCGTCGAGAGCACGATTGCTGCGTATAACGTCCACCTGGCGGGGTTAAGAGGCGGTGAAGATAGTCGCGCCGTGCAGCGGGTGGTAGATTGCAAACGGGCCTTGCAAGAGATGAATGCAGGCGACGTGTTGCATAAAGTTCAGATTACCATTGCCATTGCTGCTCCTGACCTGACGACCCTCCGTGAACGACTCAGCATTATCACCAACAAAACGCGCTCCCATTTCTTGCTTCGGCAGGAAAGTGGAGACCTGCTGAAACGTGCCGTCGGCTACTTCGCTGGACATCGCACCCAAAAGATAGGGATACCCGATACCGCTTGGAGTGTGACCAGCCGCGAGATGGCCCTCATGTTGGCTCCGCTAGGCTATCGCAAGCTGTCCAACACCGATGGCATTATGCGTGGTGAAGCCGTCGAGGGAGGGTATCCGCTCTTTCATAATTCATGGAAGGACAAACGCGCCACCCATGAAATCTGGGTGGGTATCAGCGGACACGGCAAAACCTTCATGAATAACGTCTACCTGCTGCGTGAATATGCCGAGAACGGTATTCCCTTCGATTTGCTAGAGCCGATGGGGCACGGGCAGCATCTGGCTCAGGCAGTCGGGGTTGACGTTTACTCTCTGAGCGCACGACGAACACGGCTCAATCCACAGGATATCGTTTACCCCACCTCTTTAATTGAGCAGATCAATCACACCATCCGCATTTATGAAACGGTGTTGGGGCGACCATTATCCGGTGGACAAACCCAGAATATCGAGCGGGGACTGCTCAGTGAAGCGCTCGACATGCTGTATCGCGGCTTCTCCGATCTGAATGCGGTAAGCAGCGACCAAGTGCCCATCTGCCAAGATGTGTGTGATGTCCTTGAAGGCTTAGGGGAGACAGACCGACAAAAGACGCTGGCTTATGAACTCTCGCAAGAAATTCGGGGGCTGTGCTGCGGACGTGGCACCTGGGCCAGTTTCCTCAATGGTCACACCAATATCGAACTGTCACGCGGTGGTCGTTCCTGGATTGGGCCACGCGTCTTCTCGTTTCACGAACTGTCTGACGATGAGACACTGACCGCCCTAGCGTATACCCAAGTACTCAGTGCTATCCGCCGCGACAGCCTCAGCGACGAAAACCCACGCATCATCGCTGTGGATGAGGTCTATCGTCTCAACCGTTTCCCAGCGCTCATTGAATTTTTAGTCGAAGCCGCCAAGACCTTCCGTACCAGACGCAAAAAGCTGATCTGTATCGACCAAAACATGATGTTCTTTTTGCAAAAAGAAGCCCGCTATATCTTCGAGAACAGCCCGATTCGGGTCATTTTCAATCAGGGACCGGGTATCAAGGTTTTCTATGAAGATGGGGCCTTTGACCACCTCAATAAGCAGCATAAAGACACCATCGCCGGGTTACAGCGCTTTCACTATGTCCTTGACATTCAAGGGGAAGGCATCTGGTATGTATACAACCATCCATCAGCCGGTGAACTTAAGCGCTTCAATATGACCTGAGAGGAGGCAATTGCATGTCAAAAAAAGAATCGTCTACTGAACACCCAATGCGGCAGGCCGAAGAGTCCGCCTTGAATACTTATCGTGAATGGCCGGTGCTGTTGGTCCTGCGCGAAAAGGAGTTACAGAGCCATCTCGCGCCTATCGAAACCGAAAAAGTAGAGCTACCTGATTTAACGATACCTCAACCAGAGCCTAAGGAGTAAATCATGTCTAATGTACTCATTGTCGAAAGCCCCGGCAAAATCAAGAAGATCGCTAGTTTTCTAGGCGAAGGCTGGATCGTTGAAGCGTCGGGCGGTCATGTGCGAGATCTGCCAGATGACAGCTTGGGCATCGATCTTGCCAATCGATTTACGCCCCAGTACTGTGTCCTCAAGTCCCGAAACACGCTGCTCAATCGTCTAAAAAAGGCCGTCAAAGCGGCTGATGCTGTCTATCTAGCCACCGATCCAGACCGCGAAGGCGAGGCGATTGCCTGGCATCTTATGCAGCTACTTAAAACAGAAGTCAAAGGAAAAGCGGTTCACCGCATCACCTTTACGTCTATCACCGAAAAGGCAATCCGTGAAGCGATCACTGCACCGCGCCAGTTGGATATAGATCTGATTGAAGCGCAACAAACCCGCCGTGTAGTAGATCGGTTGGTCGGGTATCTGATTTCTCCGCTGGCTTGCAAAATCATGCATCAGCGTGTCTCCGCGGGACGGGTACAAAGCGTATGCCTGCGTTTGGTAGTAGATCGGGAACGTGAGCTTAACGCGTTTGTTCCGAGTGCCTATTGGACACTGGATGTACGGCTTAATACGGGCAATCAGGACTTCACGGCTCGCTTAATCACGCTGCAAGGCAAAAAAGCAGCGCTCAATCAACAAGCTCAAGTGGATAAACTGATAGGTGGCCTGACGGGGAAACTATTCTGGATTGACCGAGTGGAGTGGGAAGAAAAAGGCCGCCGTCCGCTACCTCCTTTCACCACCAGTAGTTTGCAACAAGCAGCCAGTAAAGCGCTGGGACTAGCACCGGAACAGACGATGGCTACCACGCAGGCGCTGTATGAAGCAGGCTATATCACTTATCTACGCACTGACTCCGTCTCAGTCGCTCCAGAAGCGCAAGCGGAAGCTCTTGACTACATTGCTGTCAATTTTGGGCAAGCGTCTATTCCAGCCTTGCCGCAGGTCTATCTCACTCAGGCCCGGAACGCTCAAGAGGCTCACGAAGCTATCCGGCCGACCCGAATAAACCGCCTGTCCAGTGAATTGCCCGACGGTGACAGCGCCAAGCTCTACGACCTGATCTGGAAGCGTTTCGTAGCTTCACAAATGGCCGATGCCAGCTATTCACAGATACGGGCAGTTATTCATTGTGGCGAACCTCTGGGACAACCGTATCCCCTTGAATTCGAAGCGAAAGGCCGTACCCTCGTTTTCGAGGGCTTCTTAAAGCTCTATGAGGAAGCGTTGGATGATGGTGAAGTGGCTGAACAGGATACCGCTTTGCCACGCCTTTCGGCAGCATTGCCTCTGGTCTTCGGCGGTTGGGAGCCCCTGGAATATACCACGCAAGCGCCCGCCCGCTATACAGAAGCGTCCCTGGTTCACGCCCTTGAGCAGCGTGGCTTGGGTCGCCCTTCTACCTACGCGAGCATGGTCAAAGTCATTAAAGAAAAGGGCTATGTGCAGCTCAACAAGAAGCGTCTGGTGCCGACTGCAACGGGGATAGCCCTGCTCGATTTTCTCGTGCAGCGGTTTCCCATCGTGTTTGATTATGACTACACCGCCTCGCTCGAAAGCGACCTAGATCGGGTCGCTGCCGGGAAAACAGATCGCCTCAGCGTTGTACAGGCTTTCTGGGCAGAAAAGTTCTCAAAAGCATTCCAAGCCATGCTCACAGAAATCACCGCCCTCGGCCCTTCCCCAAGTGACCCACTCAGGCTCCCTAAAGTACTTGGAAAATGCCCCAAGTGTGGTGGCGATCTCGTGGAACGACACAGTGCCAAAGGGACATTTGCTGGGTGCAGCAATTATCCCAAATGTACCGGGACTGTGCCGCCCGTCCGATTTCGCCCTGCCAAGAAAGGTAAGGTTCACGCATGAGCAACTATCCCGCTTGGCTTGATGAAGAGCCTGCCGTTGACAATACCGAAATACCTGAAGAGCCGGACTGGCCAACAGTAGATTACACCACTATCGAGCCGCCTGACGAATTCAACGATGAGCCGCCGCTGGACTGGGAATTTCCCGTGAATATGCTGACCCCACTTTCGGTGGAGACAGCGCCAGTCAACCTACCTCAGCCAGATACCGATGTGGACATTCAGGCTCAATTGGCAGCCGTTGAGCGACAGCTAGCACTTAATGAGGCCAATGAAAATACCATCGAGCGATCTTTTATAGAGGATCAACTGCGTGAGGAACTTGAAGGGTTAAGCGCCGAATTAGCGGCTGACCCAGAACTCACTCCTGAAGCACCATCCAGACAGGATCTCATGGAACGAGCCAATGACCTGGGACTCTATGATGCCCGTTTTGTCGGCAAAGATGCCCTAGATGCCGAAGGTAATCCCGTCGGTCACACCCTTCAGAGCATTGAAATTTATCAAGATACCGACGGTGCGATTTCCGGCAAAGTGCTGGACATTGGTCATTATACCGACCAAGCTTGGGCTGAACAGGACTACTTCAAGCTGCAAGAGGCAGTGCTGGATGGTAGTGTCCCTGATTACACGGTAGCGGCCTTAGGGGAAATGGTCGCCAGCGAATTAGGTCTGGGGACAACTTGGCGCGAGGCAACACCAGAGGATCTAGAGCTTTACTGGAAACATGTAGAACTCGATACGACTCAAGACGTCCCGCCGCCCCATGCCAATATGGATCAGCTTGCCACTGGTGCCATTGCGATAGCTAATGCTGAACAACAACAAGCGCTCCGTGATTATGAGACAGTTGAACAGCAGCAAGCCATTGAAGCCCTCATGGAAACTGGCCTACAACCGCCTGATGATTTTAACTTGCAGAGCGACAGTTATTTGGACGAGGAGACAGGCCAACGCTATCTCACCAGTATTTTCCAGACAGATTTCAGCGATGATTCCGCTGGTTGTCAGGCAACCCTTATCGAACTAAGCCCTGATCCAGAAGGAGCAGGTCAAAAGGCCTGTGTAGTTCCCATTGGCACATCGGGCAGTTACGATGCTGCCTACCAAGATTGGTCAACGGTAAATACGGCGCTCAACGAACATGGTCTTGAGGGAGCGCTTGAAGCAATGGACCAAATCGAGGCGCAGATCAGCTTGGAACCGATGTCCATCGCTGATATAGCTCAGATGGCTATGGAAGAAGCAGAACCTATCCAAGCTGAACCAAATCTTACGCACGGTTTCGAGATTGGCGGGATGTAGTCAGGAATAGCACATGAAGCGATTTCTACCTTTTCTATTGGCTCTGCTGCTTTTGGGCATAGTACTACTTGGGATACTGTTCTTCCTACTGCGTAATCGAGCCACTTCTATAGTGGCCTTACCGACGCTGGCCGTGTTGCCCAGTGCGACCGCTACTCATACAGCTACGCCGACGATAATCCCCACCAACACACTGTTACCGACCACAACTTCGACCAGTACACCCACGCATACACCATCACCCACGAGTACATTGGCGACCTTAGTACTCAAGATAATTGCCGTGAATGCCGATGTCACCCTGCAACCTGTGGTGCTGGATGACAAATGGATTGCTACTCCTACGGCACTGCCGACGCTCCACATCCCCACGCCACCTGTGAAGCTCGCTGCCGTTCCCGCTGGTGATGCACCGCTTATCGGCTGGTATGAGTACGCTGTGCAAGATCCCCAGATTAAGTACGAGGGACAGTGGGCCTTATTCGCGGAAAGTTGGCATTCCATCAACCGACGGTACTACTACAGCGGTGACCCGAAAGCACGCCTCACATTTCGTTTCCTAGGGGCGGCGGTGCGGCTGCGTTATGTGAAATATTTCAATTATGGTGTGTTTCAAGTGCGTATCGATGATAAAGTCGTCACGACTATCGATAGCTACTACCCCAAAACGGGGCAAGGCGCTGATGGCGATTTCACCACAACCGATACCTTTGCCCTGTCCAATGGCTGGCACACACTGGAAATCGTCAGTCTGGCCCAGAAGAATCCGGCTAGCGGTGGCTTATTCATTGCGGTGGATGGCATTGAGGTGTACCTGAATGGGCCTGCCCCGACTAATGCCCCACCAGTATTTCTAACGCCGACCTTGACTCCCAGTCCAGCAGCAGCACAAAAAATAGAACTTGTGGCGGCCCCGCCCGCCCTCTTGCCCACCCCCACTGACTTACCTCCTGCTATTACGGCGGTTAGTTTGACCATTGCTTATGACAAAAATAATAACAAAGCCGCTGACACCAATGAAGGCGTGCAGGGCATTGCTGTTCGCCTGATTACGGTAGATACCAATCAGGTCGTCACGACCAGCTACACCAACCAAGAAGGGTATGTGCATCTCGAAGCAACAGGGAATTCACCGCTCCGGCTGGTGGTGCCTTATCTGAATAAGTTTTGGGAGGTCCCTGCCCGCAGTAACAGCCTACGGATTACGCTGCTGCTGCCTCCCGCTAATCAGCCCGGTCTGATTCCGTGAATTATCAGGAGAAAGGATCTTCGTTCATGAAACGGTTTTTATTCGGCGGCTCCTGTTTAGGCATGACAGTACTGTGTGGCTTGAGTGCCTTTATCATTCTCCTTATCGGTTCAATGTTCTTTACGCAAAGCCAGACAAACGTGGACCTGCATCAGGCGGTCACAGCCCACCCCTTAAAAGTAACCCTCACTCCGAACGCTCCCGCTGTCACGGGTGGCGCTGAGATAGGGGTCACGCTTGAGATACCTGCTACGAGTACATTGGCACAGTTGACTCCTGACGACACTTCCCAAGACAGTTCAATTGCCGTTACGGCTCAACCTACCCAAGTACCGCCTTTTATGACCGCCACTCCCGGCAATGCACCATTGGGTGCAGATGTGTACGAGTTGACCGTGACGACTGAAATTATCATGAATCGGACGAAAGGAGCGGCGGAACGCCAGAAAATATGGGCCACCCGAACTGCGATTGCCGACGAGTCGAGGCGTATTTTCGCCACGTTAACCGCCGAGGCTGAACTGTCCGCTACGCCTGTCGGTCAATAGGGGGAAATAGCGATGTCTACTCGAACCTTTTGGGCTGTGATGGTTGTCCTCTGCCTTTCAGTGGTAGGCATTCTGGCTTGCGAAGGCAATGCTGCCAATATGGCTATTCAAGGCATTCCCAAATACATTTGCCCATCGGCTACTCCTAGACCTACTGACAGCTTGCCGCCGCCCAATCCACCTACGTATCCGCCCAGCTTTGCGGCGAATCTGGATTATAGCTATGTCGATCCGGCTCGTAGTTTCGTTAGGCTTCAGTTTCTGGCTCAGAATGTAGGAACTGTCCAAGTGGGCGTCTCTGGAACCACACAGACAGGCTCCGCTTGGTTGGGAAGCAGTACAACCCTCGCCTCAACAGGAAATTATGCAGGGATAACCAGCGACTATCCGGTATTCATCCCCACCGATGTTTTCAACGCGACGATAAATGTCTCTAGCAACTGGGGAACGCAGCAGTTTAACGTATCACGTTATACATCGATAGTTAGCAGTGTGCCGGTCTCACCACCTTGCTGTCTGGCCAGTCCGATTTATCCCACACCACAGTCCACTTACACACCTTATCCCACACCCACTCTGTTTGAGATGGTAGCTCCTACCGCTTTTTACGCTGAAGATCCCGTTTACAACTTCACCCCACCCGTGCAGTTGCGGCTTCGACTGCACTATCCGATGACTTCGGGCAATTTTTTTATTCCACTCTTCACGGCTGCTGCGTGGACGATTCAGATTACCAATGTAGGCACGACCGAATATGACTTTCTGGGCGCAGGCTATATGTATATCAGTGAAGTAGAACAGTTGGGTCAAACCGTGCGTGGCGTTTGGCCGCCGTCACATCAGGCCGCTACTTTCCTGGGCATTACTGAACAAGCCTATAGCCCTAAAGCGGTTCGTCCTGGCGAAACTATAACGGTGACTGTGGCTGCTTGGATTCCCATGACCTTCAAGCCTGTAAAAGTCGCGCTGGCACTCAATCCACACCGTGACGGTGAAGCGGGCTATGCCACATTCACCCCCGGCGGCATCAAGGTCATTGAATGGGTCAATCAATTAAATCCTATTTGCAGGGGTGAAATTCAATATCCATGAGGCGAGTGAAATCCATGTTATCTATGCTGGTTCGACGCAAACGATGCCTATTGAGGATTGTCTTGATACTTCTGGTACTCATGATGATCTTTTCTCCGCTTGGTACTTTACCTGTTCATGCCGAGGGTCCGGGTCCGGTGGATTGTCATGGTGACCTCCTGTGTGAATTGGGACAAGTTATCCAAAATGTAGCGACCACGATCATCACGCCGCTGCAACAGTGGGCACGTTTCACTGCCTATGCCGGTCTCTATGGGGTTCTGTACAGCTTCGCTCTGACGGCTGCACAGATTATGTGGTCTATCGCCAAAGCACTGATCACGGTTGGTGTCCAGATAGAAGTGCTGGCGGACTGGATCATCTCGCATTTCTTTCAGCCAATGATCTCGATGACTGGACAGACGTTCAAGCCGATTGTTGGCATTTTCTTCTTCGTGGCGATGGTGCTGCTGGGGATCTCGTATGTATTGGCAGCCCTTGTCAAACTCAACGTTGTCAGTCCACGCAATATGATCTTGTGGTGGATTGCTGGAGCTTTCTTCTTTTCGACGGGCACGTCTCTCTACGCCTCGATGCGTAACTTGAGCCAAGCCCTGAATGGGGTTTTCTATGCAGCGGCCTTGAGCACTATCAATGGCAGCCCATCGAGCGGCCCGAATAATCCTTTCGGAAAAATGGCGGCTGATGATAGCTCGTCAGACACACACATGCCCACTCCCTGTAATAACTTTAGTGCCTACAGCCCTTCCGCCAAACTGGGCGGTGCAGATATTGCAATGGCCTATTTGACCGCCGATGGCTTTGATGTCTTGAAAAACGGTAAACAGTGCATGGGCGGCAGCATTCCGGCTACTATGCCACGCTCTTGGTATTTGGAAGGTGGATATTTCGATGCGTTGGCTGCGCCAGAGACCTGGCGTATTGGGGATACCGAATGCCCTACCTGCCTCAGTCTAGCCGATCAGGTGGATAATCAGATTAAAGTGATGCAGCAAGCAACCAATGGCGGCTTTTCAGCGGTGGCCCGCCTGTTCCAATCGGTTCCTTTAGTGTGGTTTGCCATCGTCGAGCAGCTTATTTCGCTGTGTATCATTATTGCTCAAGGGCTGACCTTTATTTCTTTTGCCTGTGCCATTCTTCCAGAGTAATCGGAGTCTTAATAATTCTATT
>JBDTVG010000039.1:0-37342 GCA_040007395.1 Chloroflexota bacterium | reverse complement strand
ACTCCATTCTTCTTGTTTAATTGCATCCCTTATTTCTTTACAGTGCCTTACGCGGAGTTGCCCTGCCCTGAGAAGTGGAAAGGCACTGAGAATGCGGTAAATTCTATCTTTCCATTTTTCGGGGTTGTCTCACTTATCGAGGGTTCTTGATGAAAAACTGGTTGATGTTCGGTGTATTGGGTCTGATCTGGGGATCGTCATTTTTGCTGATCAAGATCGGGGTCGAGGAACTGAACGCCTTTGAATTGGTAACGGGCAGACTTGGCATTTCGGCGTTATTTTTTGTTTTTACGTTGGTT
This sequence comes from Chloroflexota bacterium, assembly GCA_040007395.1. Classification (GTDB taxonomy): domain Bacteria; phylum Chloroflexota; class Anaerolineae; order Aggregatilineales; family UBA2796; genus DATGFK01. Next base: position 37,043 of record JBDTVG010000039.1, on the reverse strand, counting down.
GCACTACGCAAGCGTATTCCGACGGATCGCAAGACAGTGCTCTCACTGACATTAATCGGAATCACGAACTATGCACTTCCCTTTGTCTTAATCACATGGGGCGAACAGCGCATCGACAGTGGCTTGGCAGGTGTCCTAAACGCGACGACACCGCTGTTTAGCATCGTGATCGCGCATCTGGCACTTGCCGACGACAAAATCCGTCTAGGCAAAATACTTGGCTTGCTGGCGGGCTTTACAGGAGTCGTGCTGTTAGCCTTACGCAGCGTCGATCCGAGCCATCCCAACCCCATCGAAGGGCAGATAGCAATATTAGCCGCCGCCTTATCGTATGCGATCAGTGCGGTAATTATCCGACGCAATCTGCGTCATCTCGAACCTTTGGTCACCGCAGGCACAACCAACACAATTGGTGCTGTGGTCATTCTTATCTTGACGCTACTTGTGGTTCACCCGCTGGTCACACTCAGTGCCCTGAGTGTGCGCGTTACACTGGCGGTGCTCATTCTGGCTTTTGTTAACACGTTCATCGCCTACATTATCTATTATGCCTTGATTGCCGACTGGGGCGCGTCGCGGGCTACGATGGTTACTTATGTCGTGCCGCCCATTAGTCTGTTGCTAGGGGTACTGCTGAATGGCGAACATTTTGACATTTTTCTGTTGGCTGGCGCGGTCTTGATTGTGGGGGGTGTTGTACTGGCGAACTTGCCTCGCTGGCCTTTCGCAGCGGTTCCGGCAACCCCGTTGCCGTAATTGGGGCAAACTTTAAATTGAGTGAACTGTTAGCTCTGCGCGGGAGTCGTGATAATGGTCATAACCTTTGATGAAATTGTTAAAATGGCTGAATAATTAGACTCGGACCATCAAAATCTTTTGATTTTACCGACTGCGTGTACAGCAAGCCCGCCTAGCAAAAGAAACGGTATAACCTGCAATGCCGCACTTTTATAACAGTTTAGCCCGCAAGGAATTGATCCTTGACGCTGAAATTCTGCGTGAAACACCCGTGCCTCCCGATAACAGCTTGTTCGGTAAGTATGCAAATCCGAACCTGCCAGAACGGACTTTGCTATAGGTCTCTCCCTCATCCGCACTAAAGACCAACCATTTCCCATTTGGACTGAATATGAGGTCTGGACGTTTGTCAGGTTCATCGCTTAGCTCGTAGCCTTTGCTGCCAAATTCCTTGATGACAACTGAGGCAAGTGCATCGTTAAGATGCCACAGTCGCACTGTTTGATCCTTGCTCGCCGATGCCAATAGATTGCTATCTAGGCTAAAGGCGAGGCTGAGTATCTTGTCTTGATGTCCCTTGAGAGCAACTTTTTCTGTGCCTGCTCGGACATCCCTCACACGCACAACATTATCCTCGGCAATCGCCAGCCAGCGGCTATCGGGGCTGAACACGATTTGGGTGACGGTTAGGGAACTGCTAGCGAGCTTCGCATAAGGGGTATCAAATTCGCCTGAATGGTAGAGCCAAATGCCACCGCGATGTACTATTGCCAAGAAGCTCCCATTGGATGACCAATCAAAATCCGCTTTGGTAAATCCGCCCCAACCGAGTTGTGCGATCTGCTGTACGAGATGTGCGTTTGCCACCGTAATCACATGATACTGAGTTGCGAACGAGGAAAGTGCAGGGATTGCAGAGAACGACGTATTGGAAGGAAGGATCAGAATTACGCTTAGGAGTGCTGCGATAACGATAAGTTTGAATCTGCGATTAGAAACTGTAAAGCTCCTTGCGGGATTCATCGCTTTTACTTTCGTCTAGTTGCGGTTCCACCAAGTGTATGTGCAAATGGGAGAATGAGACAACGTCGAGGAAAAGAAATTAATTTAAATATTACATTGATATTATTTATGGCCCCGGCGGGACTCGAACCCACGACATACCGTTTAGGAAACGATCGTTCTATCCACTGAACTACGGGGCCTTATTGAAGATTATTATAGCAAATCTCATGCGATGTGAGAAGCCCTGAGAACCTAGTGCAGAGTCTTGAGCGATAGATTGAATAGTGTTGGCAGTATATCTTGATAAAACGGCTCATTATTCAATTCATCAGCCCTGATCTTGCACTAGGGTGCAGGGCATGTGCAAAGTCAGAAGCCTATTCGAAGCATTCCAAAAGCTGAGTGACGGACGAGCACGCCGAGGGAAACGCTATGCGTTGGCACGGCTCTTGACGTTGTGTGTGCTGGCAAAATTAGCTGGGGAAGGTGAGCCAGAAGGGATGGCTAAATGGGTTCGGTGGCGATGAGTTGCGCACAGGACTAGGCATCCGACGCGAAGGCACACCGGATGCCGTGACGTATCGATGTATATTAGGCCTTGCAGTAAATATTGAGGAATTTGAGCGGGTCATGGGAATCTTTTTGGCAGTTTGTGGAGGCTAGGGAACGCATTTAGCGATGGATGGCAAGAGTATGCGCGGAACCGTGGAACGCGCTTCGCGGGGCGGCACCTACGGGTAAATGAGGTGGTGTTACTGATACGAGGGCGCTCAAAGGCGAAAGTGCCGCAACACTAGCCTAGGAGTTAAAGAGGAGATGCACAACTATCACTGTCGTGCGCCATCTTATCCAAGCCAATGCAGCTTATCTGTAAACGACAGATGCCTCGTCTGACAATGTGGTGGAAACTGATAAGATGTTCTAAAACGCAAAAAAAGGATGAGCAACCCACTTGACCCGCCGCGTTGCCGAGCGAACAAACGGCGGGGACGAGGGACGATGCATAATGGCCGTCCGCCAATCTTAGGGATCTTTGGACGCGAAACTGGACAAGTGCGGCTGCACGTGGTGGACAACAAACCAAAACCAGACCCTGTGCAATTTTGTTGCGCATCTTACGCAAGTCGACACCTTGGTGTATACCGATGAGTATCCCAGTTATAACACCCTTAACCGTATGCGTGAAACCGTCTGTCATGCGCTTCACAAATGGTCGTGCGGGTGTGCGATGACGACGCGGACGATTGGTTTGAAACGCCTACCAATGCGCAAGAAGGCTTATGGGCTGGCTTACGCACTTTTCTACATCCTTTTCGCGGTGTCCACAAACGTTATCTTCACGGTTATGTCGCTATTTACGAATTTTCAGTCAATCTGAAAGCGCTTTCGCCTCTTTTCATTGCCTGTCTCGTTTCTCGATACTCTTTCTGAACATGAGCCATGTTCAAAATCATGCTACCAGAAGCATAGGCCTAATCACAGCCCGATCTGGTCAGCAACGCTTTTCATCGCCTCAAGAACCGTCTGAATATGCTCGTCAAGCGTCATGCCGATCTTGGTTGCATAATGCTCAATCTCATGGCGGTCTACCGGGGCGGCGAACTCTTTAGCTTTCCATTTCTTCTTAATGCTGGATAACTCGACATCAGCAATTTTTTTGCTTGGCCTAACAAGCGTTACTGCCGTGATAAATCCAGTCAGTTCGTCAACTGCCATCAGCGTGTTATCCATGCGTGTTTCCGGCTTAACGCCCGTTGCTGATTCGTAATGCGCCAGAATCGTATGCAAGATGTCCTCATCCACACCTTTCTCGCGTAGCAACGGAACCCCGTTTGTGACATGGCCTTCCATGCCATACTTCTCATAATCGAAGTCATGTAGCAAGCCTGTGGCACCCCATTTTGCTTCGTCTTCGCCAAACTTCCGGGCGTAGGCTCTCATAGAAGCTTCACAAGCGATCATGTGTTTAATTAGATGCGGCGCTTGTGTCCATTCATCGACAAGTTCCCAGCACCATTCATGAGTTGGTATCATACTTTGCCGTTTCCTTCTTACATTTAAGAAGCACTATTAGAATCATCAAATGACAAGTGTACCGCCTTAGAGGGCATATGGGTGTGGATCTTTCATAGATATGCAGGGCGCGTCGAACGCCCAGCCTTGTGCGAGACTCATCGCCACCGAACCCATTCCGCCATCCCTTCTGGCTCATCTTTCCCGCCTAACTTTGCCAGCACACGCAACGTCAAGAGCCGTGCCAACCCATAGCGTTTTCCCACATGCTCATCCGTCACTCAGCTTTGGAATGCTTCATATAGCCTTCTGACTTCAAACGTAATCCCTGCTTCTCCCTTTATGCTATAGTTCATTAGGCTTTTCGCCGGTTAGCACAGTGTACGAACCTTCAGCTTACCTCAGAAATGCCTTTCTGACTTTGCTCCCCTGCCTGTCTAAAAACAGGATTGACATGCACCACTGCTTGTGTATAATTTCCACTTAACATGAAAGATGATTTCCCCTCCATACACCGAGATTTAAGCCGTTCGCCGCGAACGGGAAGTTTTCTGTTTTCATTATTTTTCCATTGCAAGAGCCTATCAAGGCTCTTTTTTTTGCCTGTTGACCGGAGGCTAGCCTGACTACTTTAAAATTGCCGGGGCTGATCGACCCGCACGTCCATCTACGCGAACCGGGTGCCATCCATAAAGAAGACTTTGAATCTGGAACGCGGGCGGCACTCGCCGGGGGATTTACCGCTGTGCTTGCCATGCCGAATACCCAGCCGCCTTTGATCGATGACGCAAGTCTAGCGCTTGCCGAAAACGCCGCTGCTGCCAAAGCATTGTGCGATTATGGCCTGCATCTGGGCGCAACGGATCACAATGCACAATCGGCGGCATCACTGGCAGATCGCGTGGTCGGCTTGAAGATGTATCTGGATGTAACCTACGGCCCTTTACGACTGCGCGATCTGGATGCGGTGCGAACCCACTTTGAGCGCTGGCCTAATGATGCACCCATTCTGTGCCACGCCGAGGAACTATCGCTTGCTAGTGTGCTGATGATCGCCCAGTTGGTCAATCGCAGCGTGCATATCTGCCATGTCAGCCGCAAATCAGAAATTGAGCTAATCCGCGATGCGAAGATGCGCGGTCTCAAAGTGACATGTGAGGTCACACCGCATCACCTATTTTTGTCACAGGAAGATATTCCTATGTTGGGCAACGGGCGCAGTGAAGTTCGTCCTATTCTAGCCTCCAAAGCCGATCAAGCTGCGCTGTGGGCTAACATGGAATTTATCGATTGCATCGCTACTGATCATGCGCCGCATACGCTGGCAGAAAAAGATAGCAATAACCCGCCGCCCGGTTTTCCCGGTCTGGAAACGTCGTTAGCACTCATGCTAACGGCTGTCCACGCAGGCCGCATCGATCAAGATCAAGTCATTGTGCGAATGGCAGATAATCCTCGGCGAATTTTCGGCTTGCTGGAACAACCCGATACATGGATCGAAGTAGACCCAGATTTAGTATGGGTAGTTCGGAATGAAGAAGTCGTTTCGCGCTGTGGTTGGACACCGTTTGCGGGCTGGACGCTGCGCGGAAAGGTATGTCGTGTCATATTGCGTGATACATGTGCTTATGACAACGGTCAATTTTTAGTGCATCCCGGTACAGGACATCGTATTGTTCGGTTAGATCAAAAAGGACTGTAATCTAATGACATTTGCAAAATCCACCATCAATGTGGAATCGCACCGTTTACCCTTCGAGGCGCAGCACGACTCACGTTTCAAAGGGCAGCATATTCTCTCCATCTCACAATTCAGCCTAAACGATCTGGCCTATATTTTCGATGTTGCCGAAGAATTCCGGCTCATGGTTAAGCGAGTAGGATCGCTGGAAGTGCTAAAAGGCTATATTCTCGCGAACCTATTCTATGAGCCTTCGACTCGTACTTCGTCTTCGTTTTTGGCGGCAATTCAGCGGTTAGGTGGAAGTTCTATTCCGATTAACGAAGTACATTATTCGAGTGTTGCCAAAGGCGAATCGCTGCCAGATACTATCCGCACGTTAGAGGCTTACGCTGATGTGATTGTCCTGCGTCATCCCGAAGTCGGGTCGGCGGCGTTGGCGGCTCAATATGCCCACAAGCCGATTATCAATGCCGGAGATGGAATCGGCGAACATCCGACGCAAGCACTGCTCGACCTGTTCACCATTCTTCAGGAGCGCGGACATATCGACGGCCTAACGGTAACGCTACTTGGCGATCTGAAATATGGGCGCACAGTACACTCGCTGGCAAAACTGCTGTCTTTGTTCGGCGTACGCCTCAACTATGTTTCCCCGGCAACGCTGCAAATGCCTGCCGATCTGCTAACCGATTTATCAGCAAAGGGTGTACAGCAAGCCGAATTGACCGATCTCAATGAAGTGCTTGCCGATACCGATGTGTTGTACGTTACACGCATCCAGAAAGAGCGCTTTACCGATTTGGATGAGTATGAGCGTGTCAAAGGTAGTTATGTCATTACGCCCGAACTGCTGACTCAGGCCAAGTCCAATCTGGTGTTGATGCACCCGCTACCGCGTGTCGGTGAGATCGATATGGCGGTGGATCAAGATCCTCGTGCTGCTTATTTCCGTCAGGTAGAATATGGCGTTTATGTGCGAATGGCAATCCTAGCGCTGGTATTGGGTAAAGCCTAATGAGATTGCAGTTGTCATTTTTGAAGCAGCTTGATCATCGCGCACAGACGGCAAACAGCCTCTTGTGCGTGGGTCTTGATCCACACCCTGAACTACTGTCGGAAAACACAGCAGAGGCCGCCCGTGATCTTTGTTTTCATCTAATCGACGCAACGGCAGATTTGGCATTGGCCTTTAAGCCGAACAGCGCATTTTTTGAAGCCTTTGGCAGCAGCGGCATAGAAGCACTCCGTAACGTTATCGCCCATGTTCCCGAAGGCATCCCCGTGATTTTGGATGCCAAGCGTGGCGATATTGCCAGCAGTTCAGAAGCTTATGCCCGATCCGCATTTGATGTCCTCGGCGCAACAGCGATCACGGTTAGTCCATATATGGGTCGCGACTCTGTCCAGCCGTTTCTCCAAGATCCAACACACGGTGTTTTCGTACTGTGTAAGACCTCAAATCCCGATGCGGATGAATTCCAGAATGTTTTGCTGAACGAACCAGACTCATCGCCCTTATATCGTCAAGTCGCGATCAACGCGCAAAGCTGGACAACAAACGATAATCTTGGGCTAGTCGTCGGGGCAACTGACATCGCAGCACTAGCGCTGGTGCGATCTGCTGTGCCAACAGCATGGTTCCTCGTTCCGGGAATCGGCACACAGGGCGGTGAATTAGCGGCGGCATTGCACGCCGGATTGCGCGAAGATGGGCTTGGCATGGTGATCAATGCGTCGCGATCTATTGCACGGGCCGCCGATCCACATGCCGAGGCGATGCGCTTGCGAGATGCGATTAATGAAGGTCGCGCCGCTGTACTTGCGGCGCGTAAGCAGCATATGACACTACCGCTCAAAAAGGATCAGGCCGCTCTTTACCAGTTGGCACAGGTGTTAGCCAGTACAGGCTGTGTACGTTTCGGCGAATTTACGCTCAAGTCGGGCAGTATCTCCCCGATCTATCTCGATATGCGGCGTTTGGTATCTAATCCACAAGCATTGTGGGTGGTGGGGCAAGCGTTGGCACGGTTGCTTGAACCGCTGCAATTCGATCACATTGCGGGAATTCCCTATGCGGCGCTGCCCATCTCCACCGCTGCCGCGCTAATCAGCCGCAAATCGCTGATCTATCCCCGACGTGAAGCTAAAGCCTACGGTACAAAGGCGAGTGTCGAAGGGGTGTTTCAGGCAGGCGATACAGCAGTGATTGTGGACGATCTCGCCACGACGGGCGAGACAAAATTCGAAGTGATCAATCGCCTACAAGAAGCCCGGTTGGTCATCCGGGATATTGTGGTGGTTGTAGATCGTGAACAGGGCGCAGAAGCCCTGTTGAATCAGGCGGGTTATAAGTTCCACGCCGTCGCCAAGCTGCGCGATTTACTGGATGTCTGGCAAACATTGGGAATAATTTCGGCGGCACAGCACAACGAGATCGCCAGTTATCTAGCGGAACAGAGTCGATAGTGGCCTGTAATGTACGATTTACTGTATCACCACTTACTGACCCGCTTCGATCCTGAACTGACTCATCATATGGCGCTGGATATGCTCAGATACACAGGCAACTTAGCTGCTAGCCGTGTACTCGTGCGAAGGCTGTTGGCAAGCGCAACCGATAGCATGGCAATCTCAGCAATAGGGCTAGACTTCGAGCATCCATTAGGCATGGCAGCGGGCTTTGACAAAAACGCGGTGTGCATTCGCGGATTAGGAATGCTTGGCTTTAGTTCAGTTGAAGTCGGTACGGTCACGCCGCAAGCGCAATCCGGCAATCCACGTCCTCGACTTTTTCGTTTGCCGGAAGATCAAGCGCTGATCAATTCGCTTGGCTTTCCCAGTGCCGGGATGCTAGCTGTTGAGCATAACTTGCGCCGTTCCCGCCCCGATAGGTTGCCAGTAGGAGTCAGCCTCGGCAAGAATAAAGTGACTCCACTGGAAAATGCCCATATGGATTATAGCAGCGTGCTTGAGCGTTTGTATCCCTATGCCGATTTTTTTGTGATTAACGTCAGTTCGCCGAATACCCCCGGTCTGCGCGATCTGCAAACCCGTGACTATTTGTCGCCGCTGCTCAAGCATCTTCAAACGGCGATGGTCAAGTACGGCGGGATAGAGCTACCCAAACCGCTTCTGCTCAAACTCTCCCCAGATATGACATGGCCCGAAATTGACAGCGTGCTTGAACTCGCTCTAGAGTTTCGATTGGCTGGTGTGGTCGCCACGAATACGACGACAGATCGTGCTGCGATCCACAGCCACTATCGTGATAAACCCGGCGGCGTGAGTGGGCGACCACTGCGGCAACGCTCGAATGAGATCGTGCAGTACACCTATCGCCATACTCAAGGCCAGTTGTGCATTATTGGGGTTGGCGGGATTTTTTCCGGCGATGATGTTTGGGAATCGCTGTCCTCTGGAGCCAGTCTCGTTCAAGCCTATACGGGACTAGTCTATCGGGGGCCAACCTTTGTGAAGCAGGTGATCCAGCAGATTCAACAACGAATGCATCGGGAAGGTATCCAGAAACTACAAGATATTATTGGGAGTGAGGTAAAACGTAATTAACGTAAATGTAAATTATTTCTAGCCACCCGACACCTACCAACCACAAGGATAAAAGTTAGGCAGTGAGCCAAAGAACGGCGAGAAGGAGACCTGAAATGGTAGGTCGAAAAGCAAGCAAGGTTCGCTGAAAGAAGTCCTAGGCAATACGGAACAGATCAGCGTCAATTTCCGCCAACAACCCGGCTTCGTCTACAGTCTCATCTAGCTCAGCGGCAGGATCGTAATACACTAGAACATCCCCAAGCGCGACGCGGGCGCGTTCTCGCTCAGAAACTATCATTAGTTGAATTTCTTGCCCCTCGGTTAAATCAACCGGATCGAGAAGCCTTAGATGACCGTGTTCATAAACTGCTCGCATAGCATGTACTATCCATACAATGCTTCCCAATTTTTCTTCATTCTAACACAGAGCCAATACCTAGTAATCCCGATTAGTTATAGCGGGGATGCTGGTGGGCAAGGTAACGGAGACGGTGGTTCCGGTCTGGCTCTGAATGTCAACGGTGCCGTTCATCAGGCGGACAAATTCGCGCACAATTGACAGTCCCAGCCCGTCGCCTTCCTGTGTGTACTGCTTGATCTCTGGGCCGCACGGGCTGGTTCAGTTGGCGTTCCAAAAGCATCAACTGCTGGCGTAGCAAAAGGATTTGCAAGTCCTTGTCAATGTACAGTATCATGTGGAGAATCATTTCAAGCGTTGCAGACGAACGGCTGGCTCAATTGACCAACACACCCCAACTCTTCCCCACACGCAGGCATTGGCCTATAGCTGAGGAGAAAACGCCCATCACTATGCTGTTACAACAACAATCTAAAGACGTGCAACAGAGCGGCGTTCTACCAATTTACAGCTGAGTAAGACGCGAATCGGCGTTAAATCCGCTGTCATAGCGCGATCTATCAGACGGCGTACTGCCAAAGCTGCCAACTCCTTGGTCTCAATTCTGATGGTCGTTAAGGGCGGTGATAGAAAAGCAGCTGAGGCAACATCATCAAAGCCAATCACCGAAATATCCTGGGGAATACTCAAGCCCGAATCCTGTGCTGCACGCATTAGACCCATAGCAGACAGATCGTTGGCGCAGAAGACCGCCGTAAAATCAAGTTCCGCGTGCGCGAACCGTTTCATCATTGCCTTGTAAGTTTCTTCAGGATTGATCTCGCACTCAACAATGAGCTTGGGATCATAACGGATACCTGCTTCGACCAATACTGCTTTATAAGCCTCTGTGCGCCGCTGAATGGTTCGCCTTTTGGATTGGGTAATATGCAGGATGTGCTTATGCCCATTGTCGATGAGGTGGCGCATCGCTAGATGTGCGCCCCAATAGTTGTCGGGAAGGAAGGTGTCTTCGGTCAAGTCGGGGCTATCGATGTTGATCATGACGGATGGAATATTCAGGCTGCGTAGCTGTTCAATAAGATCCGAATCATCCAGTGATAAGAGCAGAAGGCCATCGACCTGATTATTCTGCAAACGGTTGAGTATTTTCAAATCGGTAGCGGCGCTGTTGTTTAACGTCGCATAACTGAGATGGACACCGATTTCGCCGCAAACAAGTTCCACCCCATTTAGTACATCGGCGTGAAAAGGATCGATGGAGGTTCCCAAGTGGAGGCTCGTCAGTAAGGTGACGCTCCGTAGTTGGTTGGCTTCCTTTTCCTCATTTTTTTTGTAGCCAAGTTCTGCGGCAACGGTTATGACATGCTCTTGTACGCCTTCGCTAATGCCGCCTGCATTGCTTAGGACTCGTGAAACCGTACTTACGGAGACACCAGCCCGTTTAGCGATTTCACGCAGATATACGCGACGATCAGTTTGGAGTTGTGTGTTCTTGAGTGTCAACGCCGGATTCCAATACCACGGTTAGTTACTTTAAGTATAAGTGATGCCTGCAAATTTGCAAAGTGTGCCCGCGATTTATTTGCAATGATTTGCACGGAGTTTGCGTAAAAATCCAAAACTGAGTGAGCGCGAAATGCACGACTAAAGTTTTTGCCTAGCCCCAGTATACCCGTATGGGCATACTTGACAGTCGAATTGTTTCGTGCTAATGTCGTGCAAATGGATATGCAAATATCGATAGATTTGCAAACGATTTGCAGGACTGACAATTTATTTTTATGCTTGTTTAGAGATTAGACAACTATGATTTCTGTGAATGTGTCAACGGCGTCTCAAAACGCTTTAGAAACAATCAGACAAAATTTGGTGACCTTTGCCGACCACTATCCCAATGACACGACGACAAGCAATGTCTACGCGCTTCGTCGGGCGCAAAATGGTTTTGGCGAAGGGGCTAACTATGGCTGGACAACCAGCTTCTGGCCGGGTGTGTTGTGGTTGGCATATGACCTAACGGGCGAGGACACCTATCTTTGTGCGGCACAAGAGCACATCCAAAGCTTCATTCAGCGGATTGAGGGAAAAATCGATCTCGATACGCATGACATCGGGTTTTTATATACCTTGTCGTGTGTCGTGCCTTGGCGCATTACAGCTAATATCCAAGCGAAACATGCCGCACTCAAAGCGGCAGAACAGTTAATGACGCGTTACATCGACAAGATTGGTGTTTTTCAGGCGTGGGGCAAGCTCGATAACCCAGAACTACGGGGAAATACCATTATCGACAGCCTGATGAACATGCCAATGTTGTATTGGGCGAGTGAAATCACTGGCGAGTCTCGTTTCGCTCAGGCGGCACATCGGCACACAACACGCGTCGCGGAGAATATCATACGTCCGAACAACACAACCTATCATTCTTTCTATTGGGATGTCGAGACGGGTGTGCCGTTACGAGGCAGCACGGTGCAAGGCTTTGCGGATGATTCCTGTTGGGCGCGTGGGCAAGCATGGGCAATATACGGTTTTACACTCAATTATCGCTATACCTCAGATGAGTCGTTTCTTGACGCAGCACAACGCTGTGCGGACTACTTCTTAGACCATTTACCCGCCGATCACGTTCCCTATTGGGATCTCGTTTTTACGGATGGCAGTGCTGAGGAGCGCGATAGCTCCGCAGCAGCAATTGCGGTGTGTGGCTTAATTGAATTGGTGCACTATTTGTCAGAAGGGGATCGGCAGCGGCGCTACCAAACGGCGGCTGAGGCAATTCTCTCATCGCTAGTTGCCAATTACACGCCACGCAACTTGTCGGAGTCCAACGCGCTGCTGTTGCATAGCGTATACGACAAGCCGAAAGCAATCGGAGTAGACGAGGGCAGCCTCTGGGGAGATTACTACTATATGGAAGCTCTGACCCGCACGCTCAAGCCAGATTGGAAAGTCTATTGGTAATTCGCGTTTTGCGTAATTATTGCTAATGAAGGAACTATTCTTGTGAAATATCATAGCTATTTATCCAACGACCCCGGCTTGAATACACTACCGTATAACCCTTGCAGTCTGCTTGATTTTGGCTTTCTCCGGCTAGAGTCAGGCGAAAAATACCAAGGAGCGTCGGCAGGACGCGAAATATTGGCGGTATTGCTCAGTGGTAAGGCAACTTTTGAAATCAACGGCACGCGCTTTGAGAAAGTCGGTGGACGTGCCAATGTATTTTCAGGCAAGCCCCATTCTGTTTATATTCCTGCGGAGTCTTCGTTTTCAATACAAGCCGAAGGGCCAGCCGAAATCGCCCTGCCAAGTGCGCCCAGCGACCTCCAAGCAGCACCGTATGTGATCGTGCCAGCACAGGTTACCTCCGGCGTGTGGGGGGCAGCTAACTTCTCGCGGAACTATCACCAAATTCTGACTCTCGCCTCACAACCAGATTTACCCGCCAGACGGTTGATTGTTGGCGAAACCTATACTCCGTCAGGCAATTGGAGTACATATCCACCGCATAAGCATCAAAAGGATAACTTGCCGCACGAGGCTTATCAGGAAGAGATGTACTACTTTCGCGTCAACCCAACAGATGGATTTGGCATCTGCCGCTATTACAACGAACAGAACGAAGAAGAAAACTTCACCATCCACGATAATAGCATCCATATGATGCCGTATGGCTATCACACGGTGGTCAGCGCTCCCGGCTATACCACGTACTATCTGTGGTTCCTTGCTGGCAACCAGCGCAAACAAGCGGCTGTGGACGATGCGCAGGTCGGTTGGGTCAGCCGGACGGTATCCATGTTACGTGACTTGGGACACTAAGCGAAGGTGTCTGACATGATACTTGATTTATTTGCGCTGAATGGGCGGGTCGCTGTTGTCACTGGTTCGAGCAAAGGGCTGGGGCAGGCAATTGCTGTGGCACTCGCAGAGGCGGGAGCCGACGTTGTCGCCCTAGATCGCTCCGATACGTCTGAAACCAGCGCGCAAATTACCACCCTCGGACGGCGTTTCATCAGCATACCGTGCGATTTGAGTACGGCTGGAGTCAAAGACTTTGCGCGGATCGTTGCACAAATCATCGATGAGATGGGTCGCTTGGATATTCTCGTGAATAACGCGGGCATCATCCGCCGCGCTCCAGTATTGGAGTTCAGCGAAGCTGATTGGGACGATGTCTTAACCGTCGATCTGAAGGCAGTTTTCTTCTTGTCTCAGATAGCTGCCAAGGTGATGATACAACAGGCAACCGGCGGTAAGATTATCAATGTAGCTTCTATGCTCTCTTTTCAAGGTGGTATCCGGGTGCCGTCGTATACAGCAGCCAAAAGCGCCGTTGCTGGACTCACCCGTGCCTTGGCGAATGAATTGGCAAGTAGCAATATCAATGTCAATGCGATAGCGCCGGGATACATGGTCACTGACAACACAGCACTCCTGCGCGCTGATAAAAAACGCTCTCAAGCCATTTTAGAACGCATTCCTGCTGGGCGCTGGGGAAGCCCAGATGACCTCAAAGGTATCGCGGTATTCCTTGCCTCGGATGCTGCACGATATATGCATGGGGCAATCATCCCCGTTGACGGAGGCTGGCTGGCACGTTAGGTACAAACACCAGCGAGGAAAATCGACGATAAGCACACAACACTGAAAGGAGACGTTATTCGCCAAACCTGATCTGCAAAAACTAATACAGACTTTTCGTGCAACATATAATTTAGGAGCAAAACCATGAGTAAGTTGAAATCCGCTATTACCATAATTGTCGTGTTGCTGGTGGCACTGGTGACGAGTGGCGTTTCCGCGCAGAGCACTAAGATTTCCCTTAAAATGACGGTATGGGATCTCGCGACGACTCCCTATTGGAAGGCCGTCGTCGATGCCTATCAAGCCAAAAATCCGAATGTGATGGTAGACCTAGTCGATACTTCCTCTGCGGAATACCAGGACAAGGTCAATATCATGCTGTCTGGCGGGGATAAATCGGACATCATTACCGTTAAGGATATTCCGGGCTACAGCGCTATGCTAACCCGCAACCAGATTATCCCCTTGAATGATTATATTACTGCCAGCAAACTTGACTTGAGTGTTTACAGCGGCGCGGCGGACGAGCTGAAATATCAAGATAAAATCTATGCGCTGCCTTTCAGAAGTGACATCTGGATTTTGTACTATAACAAGAATGTCTTTGATGCAGCGGGAGTGCCCTATCCCACAAACGATATGACTTGGTCGCAGTTTGATACCACAGCCCGCAAACTCACGAGTGGAAGCGGTGCGGACAAGATTTATGGTGCACATTTTCACGTCTGGCGTTCGACTGTTGAACTACCTACGGTTCAAGATGGTAAACACACGGTCATCACGAATGACTATAGTTTCATGCAGCCCCTCTATGACATGGTCACCAAGATGCAGGCCGACCACATCATTATGGACTATGGCGAGTTGAAGACCGGAAAGATCCACTACTCTGGCCCATTCGAAAACGGTCAGGTTGCCATGCTGCCGATGGGATCTTGGTTCATTGGTACGATGATTAGTGCGGAGAACGCTGGCAAAGTAAATTTCAAATGGGGCATCGCAACATATCCTCACCCCGATGGTGTCACTCCCGGCACAACAGCAGGAACCTTAACGTCGCTGGCGATCAATGCAAATTCAGCCAACAAAGATGCCGCTTGGGACTTCATCAAGTTTTATAGTGGCCCAGAGGGCGCTAAAATCCTTGCGTCTACTGGCAATCTCCCTGCTATCCGCACACCGGAAGTACTCGCTGCGTTTGCTGCGTTAAAGGGTGTTCCTGCCGAAGCTACTGAGGCTCTAAAAACAACAACCGTTCGTCTTGAATTACCGATGGACCCTCATGCCGGACAAGTCGATCAGATTCTGAATGAAGAACATGATCTAATCATGACGGGATCGGTGTCTGTCCAAGATGGCATTAACGAGATGACAAAACGCATTACTGCAATCGGGAAGTAACCTGAAATCAGCCACTCAAATGGGAAGCCTCAATCGAGGCTTCCTCCATATTTTTACCGTATGATTAAAACGTGACCCTGGATGCCCCCGTCAGCAGTGATCTGGTACTGTAACGTAACGGCGAACGACATCCACTTTTAGAATAAGAGCAATCCAATGGCAGTCACTAAACTAAGTGCAAATCCGACTGCAACAACGCGCAGTCCTTCAAAGCAGCGCAGCCAATTCAATAAAAACCTGATCGCATATTCTTTTATCCTCCCCAACTTAATTGGCTTCGCAATATTTACCTTAATACCCATGGCGTTTTCGCTTGTACTGGCGTTTATGAACTGGGATGGCGCAAACCAAATTAGCTGGGCCGGGTTGGCAAATTTTCAGCAATTATTGAAGGATGACACCTTCCTCATTTCCCTCAAAAACACGCTCTATTATGTGATAGCCACTGTGCCATTGACGATGATTGCGTCGCTTGGACTGGCACTCCTGCTCAATCAGCCGATTCGTGGACGAAACATCTTTCGTACCCTCTTCTTCTTCCCCTATGTGGCTTCTTTGGTTGCGATTGCAGTTGTTTGGAACTTGCTATTCTTTCCATCCGCTGGCCCTGTAAACGAGTTCCTTCATGCGCTCGGTGTCGCGAATCCCCCGCGATGGGCAGCATCGGTAGATTGGGCGATGATAACCGTCATTTTGGCCAGTATCTGGAAGGGTATGGGCTACTACATGGTGATTTACCTTGCTGCGCTTCAAGGTATTCCCGTAATTTTGTATGAAGCAGCGAGTATAGATGGAGCAAATGCTTGGCAGAAATTTTATTATGTCACCCTGCCAATGTTGACTCCGGCGTCGTTTTTTATCAGTGTCATACTCACCATTACATCTTTTAAAGTCTTCGACCTGATTATGGTGATGACCGGTGGTGGCCCCGGACGTGCAACCAACGTTTTGGTAATCGATATTTATAATACGGCCTTCCAGCAGTTCAGATTCGGCTACTCCAGCTCAATTGCGATGGTGCTGCTTGTCCTCGTCCTAGGGATCACCATTGTTCAGTTCTATATGGAAAAACGTTGGGTGAATTATCAATAAAATGCAGAGCTAGCACACGGAGATACCGATCATGGACATCTCAATAAAAACCAATACGCTTAACCAAAAGAGAAGGAAGCCCTCTATGCCAGTAGGCATTAGATTTGGCAGAATCTTTAGTTATAGCTTCTTAATCATCCTGTCAGTATTCATGATATTGCCTTTTTTGTGGATGCTTTCGGCCTCGCTCAAATTAGATAAGGATGTATTCCGCTTTCCGATTCAATGGGTTCCGGCGAATCCGCAATGGAGCAATTATCTCACGATTTGGACACAGATTCCCTTCCTGACCTTTTTTATTAACACGTTCAAACTGACAATAATTATCACAATCCTCCAACTTGTCACAAGCAGTTTTGCCGCCTATGCCTTTGCGAAACTGGAATTCAAGGGGAGAAATTTTTTGTTTCTGACCTACATTGGCAGTATCGCCGTTCCTTGGCAAGTCTACATGGTGCCACAGTTTATCATGATGCGGCAGTTCGATTTAGTCGATAACCATCTTTCGCTCATTTTGCTTCAGGCATTCTCAGCGTTTGGGGTGTTCTTGCTGCGTCAATTTTTTGTCAGTGTACCTGACGACATCCTTGATGCTGCGCGTATCGATGGTATGTCTGAATATGGAATTTATTTCAGAATCATGCTACCGCTTGCCAAACCCGCGCTCGCAACGCTCACAATATTCACCGCCGTCAGTGTATGGAACGATTTCATGGGGCCGCTGATCTATCTGAATTCCGAGAGCCTTAAGACGATTCAATTGGGGCTGCGCATGTTTATTCAGCAATATTCTTCCGATTACGGACTGATCATGGCGGCAGCACTCGTTTCCCTCATCCCAATTATGATTCTCTTTCTGGCATTCCAACGTTTCTTTGTTCAGGGTATTGGCACCACTGGTCTTAAGTAGGGTCACAAAAGCCTAGAAAAATGCTCAATCCACTTGCCAACAATAAACTAAGTACTCGTGCGGATCTTCAACAGGCGGTGCGTGACCTATTTATGCCGCTTAAACCGCATTTCAGCGCTGGTGCAGCGCGAGTCCGAATAGGTTACACCAGCGCACATTTTGACGACCATGCGGCAGAACTCGAAGGCTTTGCAAGACCACTATGGGGGCTGGCACCTCTTGCGGCGGGTGGCGGCACTTTCGCGGATTGGGATCTGTATCGACGCGGATTAGCAAACGGTACCAATCCTGATCATCCTGACTACTGGGGTACCCCGGTAGATCACGATCAGCGGCTGGTTGAGATGGCAGCCATTGGTCTTTCGCTCCTGCTAGTGCCTGAACAGGTTTGGGAACCGCTCTCACACGAGGCACGAAGTAACCTTGCCACTTGGCTTGGGAACATCAATTCGCGAGCGGTTGTTGACAGTAATTGGCTCTGGTTTCGCGTTCTTGTGAATCTGGGATTGGCACATGTGGGTGTTGGCTATGATCAGGCGGCAATGGACAGCGCGCTCAATCGGCTGGATGAATTCTATCTAGGCGACGGCTGGTATTCCGACGGGATTTCCTCTCAGCGTGACTACTATATCCCTTTTGCGATGCACTACTATGGCCTGATTTACGCAAAGTTTGCCAAGATCAGTGATCCACTGCGGGCACAACGTTATCGTGACCGTGCCATGGCGTTCGCTCAGGATTTTGTCCACTGGTTTGCCGCCAATGGCGCTGCGCTACCATTCGGGCGCAGTCTGACGTACCGCTTCGCGCAGGGAGCGTTTTGGGGTGCGCTTGCATTTAGCGATGTAGAAGCTTTGCCGTGGGGGGTGGTCAAAGGCTTGGCACTTCGGCACCTGCGCTGGTGGAGTCAGCAGCCGATCTTTTCATCGGATGGGACACTCTCTATCGGCTACGCCTACCCAAACTTGAATATGGCGGAGCAGTATAATTCGCCGGGTTCGCCCTATTGGGCCATGAAATTCTTTCTCCCACTGGCATTACCCGACTCGCATCCCTTCTGGCAGACCGACGAAATGCCCCTGCCCGATCTGCCAACTATCGCACATCAGCCCCACCCATTCATGATATTTTTTCGAGATCGGGCCAGTAAACATGTTGTTGCGCTTACCGGTGGTCAGAAAGAACCTTGGATACGCCATGCGGGGGAAAAATATGCGAAGTTTGCCTACTCCACTGAATTTGGTTTCAGCGTTCCATCGGGGCGGCGGGGATTAACACAGTTAGCGGCGGATAGTATGCTTGCCCTCAGCGATGATGGCGAAACATACCGTGTGCGCGAGCGAACCATAAAGGCGGAGCCTGAGAACGGCACCCTCTATTCGGTGTGGCAGCCGCTTCCCGGCGTAGAGATCGAAACGTGGCTGATTCCAAGTCCACCTTGGCACATGCGCGTTCATCGGCTGCGCACCAGTCGCGCGCTCTGGACTTCGGAAGGCGGATTTGCATTGAATCGCAGTGGCGATAACCCGCTGATGCAAGCAGGTGGTCAGGAGGCTGGTGATGGCGTGGCTTGTGCGCGTTATCCAGCCGGAGGAAGTGGCATATGGGATCTGCTTGGACTACGAGAAGGGCGTGTTCTGCGGGTTGATCCGAACACCAACATGATGACTCCTCGAACAGTTCTGCCCACACTTTTTGCGCAATATGATGCAGGCGAATACTGGCTAGCGTGCGCCGTCCTCGCCGAATCCGATCTTGATTATTGGGATCAAGCGCGTATAACAATTCCAGATTTGCCGCTTTTTATCACGAGAAAAATTGATGGTAGGTATGATGTCAACGCTTCATCGCAATGATCTGCCCAATCGCCGTGAAATTCGCGCCGCGATACTTGCCGCAACACCGCGCCCATCGGGATTTCCGCTTCAGGCATTGAGAGATCCTGCAATAGTTCATAAGCTGCGTATAGCGTCGCATCTGCAATCGTTTTTGAGCGAAATGCGCGTGGAAGCACAGCGGGCCGTGTTAATGCCACTCGATTCTCTGTCATTCGGCCTTTTTCGTCTATTTGAGACAACGGGTGAACGAGTCGAATTTGAGAATGTCTACTTTGATCGCCGCCGCCGCTTGCTAGCGCTTGCCCTTGCAACCGTCGTAGATGAGACAGATGAGTACCTAGTGGCGCTGAGTAATGTGATCTGGGAGGTGTGTAATGAATATACATGGTCACTGCCAGCCCATTTACAGGTAGGGATAGAGTCAATTAAGGCTTACCGTGTGCCGCCAGAGCAGGTCGTTGATCTCTTTGCTGCGCAGACCGCACATACGCTTGCCGAAATACTGAGTTTGTTGGATGGAAAGCTCGATCCTTGGCTTCATTATCGCATTCGCACCGAAATCGAGCGGCGGATCTTCCAGCCGATATTTTATGATCCACGCCAGTTTGAGTGGGAGTCTGCGCCTATGAATTGGGCGGCTGTGTGCAGTGGGTGTGTCGGGATGGCGGCGTTAATTCTGGAAAATGATAGCGAACGCCTAGTGGGTATGCTTGATCGCGTCATGGGCACCATGGGCTGTTTTCTGGAAGGCTTTGGTGAAGATGGCGGCTGCCCCGAAGGAATTAGCTATTGGGTTTATGGGTTCGGATTTTTTACCTATTTCGCTGACATGCTGCGATCCTTTACCGATGGACAGCTCGATTTGCTCCAAAGTGAGCATGTGCAGCGTATTGCGGCTTTTCCACAGGTTGTCAGCCTAGGGCAGGGCAGGTATATCAATTACTCCGATGCGCTCGAACATGTCACAATCCATCCGGGGCTTGGCTCCTATCTTATGAGTCGGTTGCAACAGACGATTCCTGATCTCGCGGCACCAAATTTTCACGGTGATCATATCTATCGGTGGGAGCATGTAACGCGCGATCTATTGTGGACAGAGCCTACCTTGCTAGGTCAGTTACCCATTGATAATTCGTTTTATCTGAGCGATCTTGGTTGGGTCGTACATCGGCGAACGCTGGATGCGATGAGTGTGGTGTTCTCCGCGAAGGGCGGGCACAATGACGAGCCGCACAATCACAATGATCTAGGCCATTTCATCTTGCATGTAGGCGGCGAAAGTTTATTGGCGGATCTTGGCCCCGGCATCTATACACGCCAATATTTTGGCACAGAACGTTACACGCTGCTTCAAACCGGATCACAAGGACATTCTGTGCCATTAATAAACGGTCATACCCAGGCTACCGGATCAACTCATGCCGCCAAAGTATTGCGTTACGAAACGCACTCGGATGCTCTCACGTTTGTGCTTGATCTCACCGCTGCCTACACCGAAACGACTCTGAAATCGTTCGTGCGTTCCTTCGACTGGTCGGTTGATCCGTCACAGGGGTTTGCGACCTTGAAGCTCATCGACAATTTTAGCTTTGATGAACCGTCTGCGATGGTCGAAGAGTGCTTTATCAGCCTAGTTTTGCCCGCCATCGGTGACGGTCTTGTAAGCTGGCGCGGGGAGCTGGGTCAGGTTGCGATGCGTTTTGCCGCCGAGCAATATGCTGCAGCGCTTGAAACCATTGAGACTCAGATGCATCTATCCGAACCGCTTACTGTCTATCGGCTGCGCCTCCGAGCGCGACAGGCAGTTACATCACGAAGCGATACCTTTGTGTTTGTGTGTTGCCACCAAGTCGAAGCATAACTGGCCTTGCCCGCTGAAAATAGACTGAAAGTTTCGGGGGAATTGAAAATGAGTAGTCCTGTGGGGGATATGCGTTATCTCCGTGATTGGTTCGTCGTACAAATCAATGCGCTGACATCACTTTGTGGAGCCAGATCCCTACTTTTTATTGCGTTTTGAAAATCATCTTGGTCTAGCTCCACAAAGTTACGGATAAATACTGAAGGCCATTGATCGCACAGCAATCTTATGGGACGTAGCCACCAACCAACCACTCCGCACCTTCAGGAGACATACGGGCGCTGTTAGCAGCGTGGCGTTCTCGCCGGATGGTCGTGCAGCGCTGACCGGCGAAAGACAAAATGGCGCGGCTGTGGGACGTGGATTACCCCGATTTCATGATTGGCTCATAGGGTGGAAAAGGCAGGAAAGAGAGGCTAAATTAGAAGAAAGTGTGGATAATTCGGGGGAATGAAAAACAAGCCCAAAGTGAAAGAATCGGTACTCCCCACGGGAAGTGTGGAATTCGGAATGAGGCCAAATTGCCTAGCAAGAATAAGGTTTTTGACCATACAGGCTCAGACCGTGTTCGCTGCCCCATCTTCCTGTCCACATTCTGATTCCTGACACTACCCTGCTGCTGCATTAATGAGTGCTTTGATATAGGTTGCAAATTTGTCGGAAGCAAAGCCGTGGAACTGAAATATTGAAATACTGTCAGCGCCGAGAACTGGTGTCATGAAGTCTGGAGATTGATACGCGGAGACAAACACAATTGGTATATGTGCGAAGCGTTCATGCGATCTTATGCGTCGAGCCAGTTCAATTCCGTCCATATCGGGCAAGAAAACATCCAGAATAATGAGATCGATAGGATATTGACCTAGCAGAGTCAACGCTTCTCTGGCAAGACGAGATTTCCGACTTACAAAAGCAGGTGACATTGCAAATAGAATTTGCGCCATCATTTCGGTGCTATCTAAGTTGTCATCAACGATGAGAATGTTCTTTACAGGAAGTTTGGCGCTCATCAGGATCTTAAAAAGTGCGTCATAGTCTACTGGCTTAGGAAGATATACCGCGTTCAGTTGTCGTAGTTGTTCTTCGGCAGTTGCAATTGAGCAGGCTATGATCGGCGTGGATTTGCCCACAAGATCGCTGATTTCTTGTATCTGGGAAGTGTGTTGTTGCTGTGTCAAAATGACCGCGATAGGCGGGGCTGTTGCCGCAGGTAATCTGGTAACGTCCTTTATCCAAATTACCTCGTACTTGGCTAGATGCTCTTTGAAGAAATCAACCACAGTTGACTCTTCAGAGATAACCACAATAGCTGATCGACCTTTGGCGCTTGTGATGTTCGACGGTATCGGCAGGGCCAGAACGAGAATACCGCAGTCGGCGGACTTAGAATCTGGCTCCACCCGTAAACGTCCGCCAACTTTTTCAAGGAGGCGCTCATTCAGACTCCAGTTCATATCCGCCACAATACGATGAATGATAGAGCTTGACGCAGTAAACGTGATGTTTAGGGTAGAATACTGAACATGTGCTTGTATAGTCACATGAGTCTCAATCTCCGACGGATCATTTATAAGAGCCAGAGTACGCAGCAAGTTTAGAAGTACTTGGCGCATGACGATGCGATTAAGTACAAGTTGTGGGAGATGCCCGTCAAGTTTGATCTGAAGCATGATCCGATGCGTGATCATTAATTCTTTGACCATTGCCGCAGTTTCATTAACCAGAGTAGCCACGTCAAATTCTTCGGGTTCTGGAATACGAACCGTTTTTAGCTGGTTCAGGAGGTCGCTTATCATTTTTTCAAGCTGCTGTGCATTCCGATAAATACCTTGAACGTTATCGCGGTACAGCGTCGAAATGGCTGTACCGTCATTAGTAGTGCGCAAAATAGCATTACAAAAGCCAAGGATCATGCTCACAGGAGTTAATAAATCATGGCGAAAGCTAACGGGAAGTTCGTCAATCTCATAACTTGTCGGTGATTCATGGATCGCATAATCGGCAGCGGGTCTTAGCAACTTTATAGCAGCGACTATCAATGCTATGAGCCATACCGCATCAACAAGCAAAGCCCGTGTGATGCCAGACACTTGATCGGGATAAATGGTTTTCACAACCGCAGTTAAGAGGATTGCAATAACGAATCCTGAAATATAATCGGTCAGGAAGAAAGTCACCACCGCCAGCACAGGAAGCAAATAGATCAGAGACACCGTTTCTGAGGAGATCGCAGCCATGATAGTGAGTAACCATAGGGCCGCCACAATCCACCGAATTACGATCCGATTCCGTTGAATTATGCCCATATCCTTACTTCCATCTCGCTTGACTGGCAATCCATAACGTGTATATACTATTTTTTAAAGTCATTTAATCGATCTTACGAGTTTCAAAAAACTGCCTGCAAAAAGTTGCCCTAAAAAGGCCCAAAAGATGTTTTAGGGTGTTTTATGACCGATCTAAATATACAAATCTCTGAAGATTCACTTCGTGATTGTCTGGCCCATCTATACGATTATAACTTCCTACAGGAACACCCCTTTGTACGCCTTGTAGTCCCTCATATTCAGGGAAACACCAGCCGCATTCAAGTCTTTCAACAAGTCATTCTCGATGCGATAGAACGTCTAAAACCTCGTGATCCCGCCAATCCAAACACGAAAAATAGTCGTCTCTACGACATCCTTCACCTGCGCTACCGGCAGCAGCAGCAGGTTCAATCTGTGTTAAAGCAACTGAACTTGGGTGAGAGACAGTTCTACCGCGATCACACGAAAGCCGTTCAGGCATTAGCGCATCTCCTCGAAGAGCATCTTACGGAAGGCGCGTCCTTATCCGCGAACGTATTCTCTATCCACGCAGAATTGGATCGAGTCCAGCGTCAAAATACGCCCGTGAATAACAATGTGGATGACTTTCTCAGCAAGACACTAACCGCTATCAAGAGCCTAAGTGAGCGGCAGCAATCCGAGCTATTTGTGCAACATAGTGCTGCCGAGTTGCCCGGTTCCCTCGATCAAACCCTGCTGCGTCAGGTGATTATCTGGATCGTCACCCAACTCGTCAGCCAGTCTCCATCGGGTAGTCATTTTGTTATCTCGTTTGAAATTGGAGTTGATACAGCGAAATTTACATTTGCCCGAGATTTTGTGAACGTTAGCGTTGTAGCGCCACATTTTATCAACGACCATCAAGAAACGCTCGGTACCTTACTGAACGCTCTTGGCGGAAGTATTTCCGAGCGAGTTGATAACGAACAAAATGTCACTATTTTTCTTGAAATACCTGTTAAGCAACACTCCGTGCTAATTATTGATGATAACCCTGACGCGATCACACTCTTTCGCCAGTTTCTAACCGGGCAACCACATCAACTATTTACCGCCTACGAAGGCACTCAAGCGATAGAGCTTGCCCATGAAATCCATCCTGAACTTATTATTCTAGACGTATTATTACCAAATCAGGATGGTTGGGAGATTTTGCAACAGCTAAAAAATCATCCAAGCACGATGGATACCCCCGTTTTCATCTGCTCCGTATTAGATGCGAAGGACCTTGCCATCTTGTTGGGTGCTGATGGATTTTTGCACAAACCGCCTGAAGAATATGAATTCTTTGATGCCCTAAAACGTTTTAGCCACTAAATCCGATCTATTTTTCGGCCCATGTTAGTAGCTTGTTATTGAACGCAATCGCTAGAATGATAATCAGACCCTTCGCAATGAGTTGTTGTTCTACGCTGACATTAAGCATACTCATACCGTTGTTCATCTCTCCAATTAACAACGCGCCAATAACAGTTCGATGGACAGAACCACTCCCACCAGCAAGGCTTGTTCCGCCAAGAACGATTGCAGCAATCACATCCAGTTCAACGCCGGAACCGTAGGTAGACCAAGCAGTATTCACCTGCGAAGTAAGCATGAGTCCGCCAATTGCCGCCCCAATACCGGAAATGACATAGACGAGCAGACGAGTCTGCATGACGGGTAATCCGCACAGACGGGCAGCCTCTTCGTTCTCGCCAACCGCAAACACATTCAACCCGAAGCGGGTCCGGGTTTGTAGAAACAACATAATCAGGGCAACGATGGCAAAAATGAAAATTGGAAACGGCAAGCCTGCTATCTTGCCTTGACCAATGAATAGAAATGAGTCAGGCCCACTTACCGCATGTAAGGTACTACCGCCTGTAAGCAGCGCTACTCCTCGAAAGATGCTCATGGTTGCCAATGTCACGATGATGGGCGGTAAGCGAAGGATAGAGACCGCGAGTCCATTCAGCAGACCGCACACTACTCCTGTTAGCAAGCCAATGAGGAGGGCTGGGATCAAAAGTTGCCCATTCGCGGTCAGCGTGAAGACGGTGTATAAACCGGACATGGCGAGAACAGGCCCTACGGAAAGATCAATCCCGCCCGTAATGATGACAAAGGTTGAGCAGACCGCCATCGTGCCGACGAGCGATACCTGATACAGAATTCCAATGATATTGTCGAGGCTTAAAAATGCGGGCTGAATGATCGTAAAGCTGAAGGTGATGACCGCGAGGATCAGAATCAGACCGTAGCTGCGAATGAAGCGTTGCAAAGCGATGGTTATTGTTCCCGCCCTAGCACTGGTGTCTTGAGTAAGCATCACATTACTTCTCCACTGGCAGCCCTTAGAATTAACTCCTGTGAAATCTGCGTTTGGTCAAAATTGCCGGTGACACGTCCCTGCGCCATCACGACCACTCGATCCGCAACCGTAAGTACCTCTTCGATATCTGATGACACAATTAGCACGGCTTTGTTAGCAGCCGCGAGCTTACGCAGGAGCGCATAAATATTTGCCTTGGTACCGACATCAATGCCAACGGTGGGTTCATCGAGGATGATGATGCGTGTGTTACCCGTTAGCCAGCGTCCAAGCAGTACCTTCTGTTGGTTGCCGCCACTCAAAGATCGCGGTACTGCATCCAACCGAGCCGGGACAATGCCCAAGTCCGCGATCTGCTCGTTGCCAACACTTCGAATGGTTCCCTGCGCCAACAGCCCTAGACGGGTTGCGCTGGAGAGGTGGGCCATGATAATGTTCAAACCCAGCGAGAGGCTCATAAACAGACCATCGCGGCGGCGGTCTTCTGGAACAAAGCCCATTCCGAGCCTGATCGCATCCAAAGGGTGTTTTATCTTGACTGGTTCGCCGTACACGAAGATTTCGCCCCGATCTGCCGGTTCTACCCCAAAAATGGCCCGGACAAGCTCAGATCGTTTCGCGCCGACAAGTCCAGTTAGGCAGACAATTTCGCCACTGTGAACCTGAAGGTTGATGTTTTCAAAGAGTCCAGTTTTACTCAACCCACGACACTCCAATGCCACTTCCGTTGAGGCATGGCTTTGCTTCTGGGTGACACGGACTTCAGCACTAAGCTCTTGGCCCAACATGGTTTCGATCAACATTTTCTTTGAAATCTCGGCAATTGGCACGGATAGGCGAACTTTGCCATCCCGAATTACGGTCACTTGATCCGCAATGGTGAAGATTTCATCGAGCATATGCGAGATATAGAGGATGGCAACCCCTTGTTCACGCAGCCGCCGAATCGAGCGAAACAGTTTTTCCACTTCAGCATGGGATAACGCGGCGGTAGGTTCATCCATCAAGATAATGCGGGCATTAAGTGAAAGGGCCTTCGCGATCTCTACTTCTTTTTGCTGTACAGGTGGAAGGGCCAGCACCGGACTATCGAGATCAAGCTGAAGATCGTGCTTTGCTAGTAATGCGGTCACAATGTCGCGCTGAGTTTTCCGGTCAAGGAAGCCAAAGCGTCGGGTAGGCTGCCGGCCCAGCATGATGTTATCCAGAACCGACAGGGCAGGAACCAACTGCGAGTCCTGATAAATACAGGCGATGCCCGCATCAAGCATGGCGCGGGTATTCCCAGAGATTGGATGCTCCTCGATCAATAGTTTGCCAGAATCGGGGGCAACCGCCCCTGTCAATATTTTGACCAGCGTTGATTTCCCTGCACCGTTGCTACCCACAAGGGCATGAACCTGACCAAGCCGCAGATCCATATCAACGTTATCCAGCGCCTGAACCGCTCCATACTGCTTTGAAAGCCCACGGGCCTTAAGCAAAATATTGTTGTCAGTCATGTCCGCGATGCCCCCGAACCGATCAGGGCTGAGTCATTATGTTGCAGTTCAAGCCATCGCCGTTTTCTGCGTGCCACAGTGAAGCGGTCATAACTCACCGCGATAATGAGAATTACTCCGATAACCACCTGAGGCGCGTAGCCTGTCACTCCAATCAAGATCAGGCCAGTAGATAATGTACCAATCAGGAAAGCCCCAAGCGCAGCCCCAAAAGTGTTCCCGATTCCCCCGTTCAAGCTGACTCCTCCAATAACGGCAGCGGCAATCGCGGAGAGTTCCAGACCTTGACCAAGCCCTTCCTGCGTCGATCTCATGCGTGACATCAGAACCAAAGTCGCTATAGCGGTAAAGAAGCCCGATAATGCGTACCCCAGAACCTTAACGCGATCCACATTGATGCCCGCCAACCGCGATGCGAGGAGGTTACCGCCGACTGAATACATATTGATTCCAAAGCGGGTCAAGCGGAGGAAGATCATCGTTACAATGACGATCACAATCAAGTAGACAAATGCAAACGGGATTTGCCCGAATCGTCCATCAATACTTAACAATAACGGGTCCTTGATGGCAACGACGGTGAGATCGGGATTGATCTGTCTGCCAGAGATGGCATAGGTCAGGCCCCGATAGGCTGTCAGTGTTGCTAGGGTCGCAATAAAGGGCTGAATCTTGACTCGGACGATCAGAAACGCATTAAACAGGCCAGCTAGGATTCCCGTCAGCAACCCGGCAAGAATGCCAACCCAACCGGGTAGGTGAAACAACAAGGTCGCATCAAATACGACCATTGCGACCAAGCCCATAATTGACCCGACGCTCAGGTCAATTCCACCTAGCAAAAGCGGGAATGTCATCCCAACCGCGACTATTCCGATATGGGAATAGGCCGATAAGATGTTTGTCAGATTCTGGGTGGTCCGAAAAATCGGTGCCACCAATGAAAAAACAATAAAGACCACGAGATAAAACCAGATCAGACCAAAATTTGCGGAGGTTTTTCGTAGTGATTTAAATTTCAACATACTAAAGGCTCCATAATTATCAGGGTGCAGATCGTCGATCTGCACCCTGATTTACCTATCCCCAACGCTGATTGGGCTGGATTTGACCGACATTATCCTTCGTCAGGATAAAGTAGGGCATAAGCAAGTGAGACTGCTGTTGGAAGGCTGTCGGATTGACACCGCCGGTTGCCAGAACTGTTGCGACTGAACCTGCAAACCGCCCCTGCTGGAACACATCGGTATACTGCGTTCCGGTGAGTTCGCCTGCTTCGATTGACTCAAGCGCGGCCTTCTCGCCATCGTTGCCGAAGACCATCACCTTGCCCAAGAGTCCCTTGGATTTGAGCACATCGACTGCGCCGAGTGCCATTTCGTCGTTAACACCGTAAACACCAGTAATATCCTTGTTTGCGACCAACAGAGCCGAAAGCACGTCCGCCGCCTTCTTTCGATCCCACTCGGCAGATTGGTCAGCAATAATTTTGATGTCAGGGTACTTTTCCAGACCCTTCTTGAAGCCGTTTGTACGCTGGTCACGAATGATGATGCCCGGAGGTGCGTTAAGGATCACAACATTACCTTTGCCGCCCATCGCTTTACCCAGTGCGTCGGCAATATCAATCGCGCCGAAGTAGTGATTCATCTCGACATGGGATGCGTGGGCTTCGGTGGAATCGATGTTCAAGGTGATGACGGGAATACCTGCATCTTTAGCTTTCTGGATCGATGGACCAACTGCTACGCTATCGGTGGGCTGTAGGAAAATAGCATCCACGCCCTGAGTAATGGCGGTATCCATTAGGCTGATCTGGACATCGACTTTGGATTGCCCATCGAGTAATTGATAATCGATGATCTGTTGAGTCTTGAGGACTTCGGCAATGCCTTGGCTCCAAGAACCCGCAACGGCATCGGGTTGAACTTCAATGAAGATCATCTTGTAAGAGTCTTTTGCCCGACGTGCCGCTAGGACTCGCTCCATGCCGAGCGACGGAAGGCCAATCACGGAAGCGACTGAGGCAGCAGTCGCAACTTTCAGGAAGCTGCGACGGTTGAACCCACGATTTGAAGTATTGTTGGACATTGATTAGTTATCTCCTTCTAAAATTTCAATTTTGAGACTTGATAGAACTGTGTTGTTTACGCGGCTTTCCTCCTAGTTAGAAATGTAAATTTTTAGCCTCAAGCCCATCATGTGTGGGCCACCAGACTTTCAGGTAACAGGCGAGCATCGACTCTGGGTAGGGAACAACCCTCGGACGCTGACCCGGCTCGCCTTTACTATTGCGTTTCATGGACGTGAAATGTTTATTTGTTGCAGTTAAACGACAGCAAAAATCTAAAACATTGTGTCTAAAACATTAATCGATATTTTTCATATTTTCACTGCCCAAAACCTAGCCCAAAACCAGCTTTCGAGCCTTTCAGCCAGAAGACTGAATTGACAAGTGTCATATAATGGAGCGTAGGTATGGTATGCGTGCCAGACCAATAGTAATTATTTTTATGAAAGATCGAGTTATGAAGAAAAGTCTAGGTTTACTGGTACTCAGCATTTTGTTGTGCTTGTCAAATAATGCCGTTTCCGCGCAAGAGGCTTCCATGATCTCGCCGGAAGCGCAGGCAGTTATCAAGAGTTTGCCTGAAGATTTGCAGAATCTGTACGTCAAAGTCGGTAGTCCCGTCAATGTTGCGGCCTACGATAACTTCACAATGCCTAACCCACCTTGGAAGTTCTGCTTTTCCGACTCTTACCAAGGCAATCCCTGGCGCGAGGCAGTGCGCATTGACTTTGATCGGTTGGTGAAGGCCTACCAAGATGCAAAACTCGTTTCGACCTACGAATTCCAGAATGCCAATAATGATATTGACCTGCAAAATGCCCAAATTCAGCAGTTTATTGAGGAGGGCTGCAATATTATTTTCTCTATTCCCGGCTCAACAGATGGTCACGACACTGTAATCAGAACTGCACACGATGCAGGGATTCCTTTCATTACAGGGGAAGGGGCCGTAACAAGTCCTTTTGCGATTACTGTCACCTCGAATTTTTATACTTGGGGCTTCGACATGGCGAAAGGCATTGCCAAAGCCTTGAATGGCAAAGGCAATGTCCTACTTATTGAGGGGTTAAAAGGTCACAATATTGTGGTTCTCCAGCGTCAAGGTGCCGATGCTAGTTTTAGGCAATATCCCGGTATCAAAATCCTCGGCTCAGTGAATGGCGATTGGACTCCTACCGTTACCAAAGATGTACTGCGCGACGTACTCGGTCTCATCCATGAACCTATCGATGCGGTATGGACAACAGGTAGTGAGGCGGAAACAGTGGCGGCGGCTTTTGAAGAGCGTGGGCTTCCACTCCCATTGATTACTGCCTCTATTTCCGGCGACGCATTGGGATATTGGAAGGAACATCCTGACGACTTCAAATTCTACGGACATGGTAATTTGCCCGGACGGCTCGCTGAAGGGATGTTTAAGGTAGGTGTTCGTACCTTGCTCGGTCAGATTCCCAAACTTAACGTCATCATGGTGCCACTCCCTGAAGTGACACAAAGTGCATTGGGGAAATGGTATCAGCCATGTATGAGTTCGGAATCGGTGTCGATCTTTCCGATTCCACCTACTGATCCTAATCCAGACAGTATCCTGAACGCCTACTTCAAGCGGGGTGAGGCTATCCCCAACTACACCTACGCCGACACGCCTAATCCGTGTAGTAATCAGTAATCTGAGGAAACAGGATTACCCTGATTGCTAGTTCATAAAGTATCTTGGAGGGTCACAACGGCTCTAAGGGATAAATTTTCCCGTACCTGATACCCAAAACGCTATCAACCGTTTAGTATTTTGGGTAAAAATCGATTGAGAACTACTACAAAATCTCGTGTCAGTGATCGGTTGACCCTTTATGGACTTCAGAGAGCTTTCGTGAACTAGCAATCAGGGTAGGATTATGTTACGAATTCTATTATCAGTACGCGGCAAAATCTTACTGGCGATTGGGCTGTTAACGATCCTGATCGTTGTGACGCTGGTCGTATTTATTACTTCATTGCAGGCCGCCGCCGACCAAGCCCGCGTGATCGATGCCGCAGGTGAAATCAAGACATCTTCGGTAAATATCGACCTGCTCTCGCGGGAAATTACGACGACAAGCACAAACAATGAGAATGTAATCCTAGCGATAGAATCCGTTCTCAGAGAGGACACTAGGTTTATTGAATCCCTGACCCGATTCTTCAATGGCAGCCAATTTGTCTCGCGCACTGAGTTTGCCGCGTATATGCCATTTCTGAATAAGGAGTTTCGTTCGGACCGAACAGAGTTTCCCGAAATTCTGGCAGCAATCTATGCGCCAGCCGTGCCGAAGGAAGCCCACAGTACATTTGAGGAGTCAATCGTCGGGGAAGGGTACGCGAGTTTTCACATCTCAGAATGGATCAACGCCCAACAGCAAGTACCCGCTAAACTGCGTAACAGCTATTTCCCAGTAAACTATATCGTTCCGTTCGATGTCAATCGCTCCACTTCATTTGGCCTCGATCTCGGCTCAACGCCGCAGGTGCGGGTGATACTCGACCAAGCGCGTGATTCGGGTCAACCCTTAATTTTGTCGAACACACCGTTCAAGCTATCCCATTCAGAGCGCGACTATACCTTCTGGATCGTTGCGCCTGTATATACGGATAAGGTGCCGAATACAGTGGAGGATCGCCAAGCCCACTTGCAAGGTTATTTTATCCTGAGCATTGATGGTGAAGCGCTGGTTGAAGCCGCTACCGCCCGCTTAGTCCAAAGCAGCGTCGTGCTTCAAATTATCGACACTGATGTTCAGGTAAATACCAAACCTA
The DNA here is from genome assembly GCA_040007395.1 of Chloroflexota bacterium. Classification (GTDB taxonomy): domain Bacteria; phylum Chloroflexota; class Anaerolineae; order Aggregatilineales; family UBA2796; genus DATGFK01. The sequence goes on along the minus strand of JBDTVG010000039.1, from coordinate 4,991 downwards.
TTTTCATCAACTCAAGGATCAATCTCGCGCTAGCCTCTGGGCTAATCACGGCATCTTTCCCCCTAGAGATTCTGGGGAACAAATGGAGTGTGACCTTAGCGCAAGGTATTGACGTAGTATCGTCACTTGCCAAGCTGTCGGAGACCGCACATGCACTCGACCATCGAATTGCCCAGTTTCAAGCCAATACGTTACTGAGTGATGCTTTTACGAAAATGGCAGATCGAAATAAGACGCTACAGAAGAACATCCAGACTTTTCTTAAAGCCAGTCGCAACAGTGATAGGGAGGGCTTGCTCCCTGCACTACAAAACAACGCATTGGCTGTCTTCCAGAGTTCTACAGATTTCGTCGATGGCTTGGAGCAAGCCCTTGAATTACGAGTAGAGCAAGCCATTCAAATTTCAGGATTGGTGGCTGGTCTTGCCTTAATTATTATCACTGCTGGCTTCCTTTTAGTCCGCCAAATTCTGGGCAACCTATCGCGCCTGAACCGTGTGGCATTGAGCCTTGCCGATGGTCAGCTTAATACGCGAGTGAAGGTTGAAACACAGGATGAGATCGGTCACATTGCGACATCTATGAATTTAATGGCAGCGCAACTTCAAGACCTCATCAGCACCCTTGAACAGCGCGTAACTGAACGAACAAAAGACCTAGAAATCGCACGTAGACAAGCTGAGCAAGCCAGTAAAGCTAAATCGGTTTTCCTGTCGAATATGAGCCATGAACTGCGGACACCACTCAGTGTAATCATCGGGTATTCGCGCTCGATGCTCAACATGCCTCAAATGTTTAGCGGTACTCCTATCCCGGCTGTTCACAAACCGTATATCCAACTTATCGAGGACAATGGGCAATATTTGGTGGGGTTGATTAACGACATTCTTGACCTCAGCAAGATCGAAGCTGGCAAGCTTGACCTACGTTGCTCATCGGTTGATCTGGCTAGTGTTATGCGTAATGTGGTGGCGATTGCAGTTGGCTTGTTAAAGGATAAGCCTGTGCAAATTCGTCAGGACTTTGACAATACACTACCGCGTGTCTGGGCTGATCCAATGCGGTTGCGCCAAATCTGTCTAAATTTGATATCCAACGCCATTAAGTTTACGGCTACTGGCAGCATCACCCTTAAGGCACGCGTCGAAAGGAACTTCGTTTGTATCTCGGTGATTGATACCGGAATTGGCATTCCTGAGAAAGCCCTTGATACGATCTTTGATCGCTTTGAACAGGCTCAGTTCGGTACTGATAAACAATATGGTGGTACAGGGCTTGGATTGGACATCAGCAAACAATTGACGATTATGCATGGCGGGGAGTTGACCGTTCAGAGCTTAGTCGGTCAGGGAAGTACCTTTTCTTTTACAATTCCCATCTCTACCCTGAATGAGCAGGACTTCTTGCCAGATGACATTATAGATGATGGCGTTGAACTTTTAGAGAATATTACCAAAATTGACGATGTTGCAACTGTCTTGTTAGCTGAGGATGAAGCGAGTAGGTACCCCCCACGGGAAGTGTGGATAAAAAAATGAAACGAGAATAATTATCGAAGAATTTACTAAATAATAGTATTTAATATACTTAGATTGAAAACAGGACGGATTCAAAGGGTCTCTAGGGAGGACACACTGGCTTTTGCCAGCGTTGAATCGCCTTCCCCTTCCCAATTTTCCCATAGCCTACCAACGCATGGACGGCGGCATAGCTGTTCCCGAAATACACGCACTCCCGACATGGACAAGCATAGCCTTCCGTCGGCAATTCTTTGCGTCGACCCCGCTTCGTTTTACCATTCGCATAGGGAATAACCTGCGGCTTGGGCCGGGCCAACGTCACTTGAACCCCCGTTAGCAATGCTCACCTGCTTTTTCGCTGTGAGGATGCCATTGTCTCGGTAAACTCTCCGCCTTTTCCCCCACCACTGCCGTACTCGTCGCCGATACTTACGCCACCCTTGGTATAGGACCATGCCCACCACTATCCCAAAAGAATGCCCTCGACTCGCACCGATACTCATCTCTCTCATAAAAAGTGCCTATTATCGTAGCCGATTCTTTCGCTTTGGGCTTGTTTTTCATTCCCCAGATTTATCCACACTTCTTGTGGGCAGTACCTTTCATCCTCGCGATTTATTCAATCAGGACTGCGGTACAGGTACGTTATTTGACGATAATTCGTGCAGATAACTAAACGGTGTACGCAGTTCTGTTCTCAAGATTTTCCTCGAAATGTGTACCTCACAATTCTCATCAATGGAAAATAGCGTTGATTGAATAGCGCTACGTTGAACATGCCCCTGAACAGCGACTTTTATCACTGACACAAGCTGTCGAGATCGGTTAAAATGATGGTGATCAGATAAATTCTAGTTGCCATCATTTGTGTTAACACAGATTTTGACAGCCATAAAGCAATCAAAGAACAACTAAATGCCAGTTGTGTTGATGTTGAAGTAGGTGAGACCAATGAGCAATCAACCTCTACAAGATCTAGTAATGAAGGCGCTCAGCCATGTGATGGAGCCGGAATTACACAAAGACATTGTGACTCTGAATATGGTGCGTGACCTCTCCATCGAAGGGAGCACTGTGCGATTTACGATTATGCTAACCACACCAGCCTGCCCCTTGAAAGACGTGATGGAAAAAGATGCACGGGCCGCCGGTTTGTCTGTCCCCGGCATACAGGCTGTCGAGATCAAGTGGGATGCTGATGTACCCACCAATAAAAAAGCTCATGGGCTGCTGAACATTCAGCTACGAAATATTATTGCGGTGGGCAGCGGCAAAGGCGGAGTCGGCAAGACCAGCGTTTCAGTGAATCTTGCGGCGGCGCTGGCACAGGAAGGCGCACGAGTCGGCCTCATGGACGCGGACATTCTTACGCCGAATGTCCCGATCATGGTTGGGTTAACACATGGTCGCCCGCGTGTTATTGATGGCAAGATGATCCCATTTGAAGTATATGGCTTCAAGACGATCAGCATGGGGTTCCTGACCGACCCGGAAACGCCGATGATTATGCGCGGCCCCATGTTGCACAGCGCGATTCGACAGTTCTTTCAGGATGTGGAGTGGGGCGAACTGGACTACATGATCGTCGATCTGCCGCCGGGAACAGGCGATGCACCGCTGAGTCTGGCGCAGTCCGTGCCACTCACAGGCGCGGTGATTGTCTCGCAGCCACAGGATGTAGCCGTGGGCGATGCGTTACGCAGTTTGGGCATGTTCACGCAGTTGAATGTCCCTATTCTCGGTGTAGTCGAAAATATGGCAGGAGATCTATTCGGCACTGGCGGCGGCGAGAAACTTGCCAAAGAGCGAAATGTCCCCTTCCTCGGACGTATCCCGCTGGATGCTGAGGTACGCAAAGGCGGCGATTACGGGCGGCCTATCGTGATCGGGATGCCTGAGTCGGTGGCGGGCAAAGCCTTCCGTGACTTGGCGCGTAGTGTTGCCGCCCGGATCAGCGTAGTGCAATTCCAAAGTGGAGATGCTATCCCCTTAAACGTGATTGGGTAGATCCGGTAACGCTGTCATTTTTTATGCCTACCTGAAACGGCTTGATCGCTGTTTTGGGTGGGTGTGTTATCATCTGGTGGAACCTTCCATAGGGAGCATTTCATGTCAGATGAACAGATCGAAGCGCTGATTGACAGCCATGTGCAGCGCTACCCGGAACTTGAGATCCTCGACGTTTACAAACTCTTGCATCAGGGTGTATTCGGCCCCGGACATGCCATTAAAAATCAGAAAGCCGCCCGCGAATGGCTGGATTTTGAAAGCAAACTCGCCCATACGGGGTTTATGCCACCGCTTGTCGAAAACGTTCACCCCGAAGCAGCGTTGGTACGTATCCATCTACATCCTTATCTAGCAGCGGGCGGCGATCTTCATAAGCTACTGAATAGCTTTGTTCAGTCATCGAAGGCTATCGATGGGCAAACCTCAACGCTTGCGGCATGGTGGCGGGTTTTTCAGGCTGCTACTCAAACTGGCGGGTCATTCGCGAAACGCTTTGATGCACGCAGCGTGGGGTTAATCGGTCAAACGAATGCGGCTGCTCAATGGCCAGCGACCCACCATTCGCCAGCCTTTGAGCGAACCTATAAGCCCACCTATCGCGTCTTGACTCGTCCCATTGCCGAGACGTTGTTACAACAGCAAAAGATCACTTTCTCGGTGGACTAAGAGATTATTTGATTGCTGTCTAACCGAACCTGAGCGCCAATGCAAGTTGTTGTACACCTTGCTGTATTTCGCGTTCGTTCACTGCGGCATAGCCAAGCAGCAGCCCGCCGCGTGGTTGTGGTTCCAGACCATAGGCTGAAAGTGGTGTCGCTTCAATGCCGTAAGTTTGGGCTTGGCGTGAGGCGTGTTTATCGTCTACACCGTCGGGCAACCACCCTATGACGTGCATCCCTGTTTCTGCTGGACGAACATCAAGCAACCCAGTTAGCATTCGTTCCGATTCCCTCAAGAGTACACCCTGACGCTCGGCATAGAGGGTTCGCATCCGCCGGATATGGCGAGCAAAATGACCCTCGGTGATAAAGTCAGTGAGTACAGCCTGTTCTGGCATAGACGAATGGCGATCCACGAGTGCCCGCGCCGAAACAAACGCATCGACGAGATCGGGAGGCACAACCAGATAGCCGAGTCGCAGTGCGGGAAACATGACTTTGCTGAACGTGCCCATGTAGATGACACGCTGTTCGCGATCCAGACTTTGCAAGGCTGCCAATGGTCGGCTGACATAGCGGTACTCACTGTCGTAATCATCTTCCAATATCCATGCGGTGGTGTGGTTGGCCCATTCTAATAGTTCTAATCGTCGGGTTAGGCTCATGGTGATCCCCAACGGGTGTTGATGGGATGGCGAAACATAGGCTAACCTTGCGTCAGCACAACGCTGGATACCTGCCTCGACGCTCAAGCCTTCTTCATCAAGAGGCACTGGAATTATATGTGCTCCAGCCGCGATAA
>JBDTVG010000038.1:0-19762 GCA_040007395.1 Chloroflexota bacterium | reverse complement strand
AACTCGCTAAAGCCCGCGCTGCTTTTCTGAGTCATGAGATTAACTTGCCTTTCTCAGTGCCGCCACAAGTCGCCTGACAACTTTTGCTCGCACCCACTTAAGAGGTTTGGTGGGGTTTTCGGCTTGGCCTGTTAAAATTGATTGGTAAAAATTTAGAGCGGATTTTGAGTTGATTGACTAATAGCGGGCGAGCACATAGGCCCGCCCCTACACCAAGCAAGCCGATTTTGTAGGGGCGACCCTGTGTGGTCGTCCGCCCAGTAATCGCTCAATCTCGTTGAGAACTGCTGTAAATATATAAAAAGGAAACTTATGATGATGTTACGTGCTAACTTGATCGAACCCCGGAAGTTGATTTTGGAGCAGGCTCCTGTACCCATGCCGGGATCAGGGCAGGTGCGGTTGAAGATTGAAACCTGTGGTGTATGTGGCTCAGATATTCATGCCTACTATGGCGAACACCCGTATATCCAATGCCCGATTGCGCCGGGACACGAATTCGCCGGACGTATCGATATGCTTGGCTCCGATGTGACAGGTTGGCAGATCGGGCAAGCGGTACTGACTGAGCCGAGTCTGGTGTGCGGGCAGTGCGAAAACTGCCGCAACGGAAAGTACAACATCTGCGATAACCTGAAAGTGATCGGCTGCCAATCGGACGGCGGCTTTGCCGAATATCTGGTGGTGCCAGCCAACAAGCTAATCGAAATGTCGGCGGGCATGACCTTCGAGCAGGGATCGTTTGTTGAACCGCTGGCAGTCGGCGTACACGGTCTGCGCGAAGCACCCATCAACGCTGACAGCCGATTGCTGATTCTAGGGGCGGGGACGATTGGCCTGATGCACCTACTCACCGCCCATGCGTGGGGCATCAAGGACATCACCATCACCGATACAATCCAGAGCAAACTTGATCTCGCGCTGGAATTGGGCGCAACTCACGCAGTAAATGTCAAACAAACCCCATTAGCTGACTTTTGTAGCGATCTGTATGGTGCAGAGCGGATCTTCGATGTCGCCATTGAATGCGTAGGAGTCGGCGGTACGGTGCGCGACGGCATGTTGGCACTCAAAAAAGGTGGCACAATGGTCGTGGTAGGCGTGTTCCCGCACGAAGTCCCAGTGAATATGGGTCTCGTGCAAGACCGCGAACTCAAACTGCGTGGCTCACTGATGTACCGCATGGAAGATTTTATCGAGGCACGCGACTTGATCGCGTCGGGTCGTGCGCCGATTGATACGCTGATCACGGCTCGCTATCCATTGGATCAGATTGCGGCAGCGATGACTGCCATTGACGAACACCCAGAGCGCAACATCAAAACCATGATCCACATCCGGCCTCAGCCCGCCGTATCACAACCCTAGAACACAAAAGTCCGCAGCTTGTAATAAGCTGCGGACTTTCCGATTTCACAATCACGAAAACTGTTAATGCGGAATACTGGCGTAAAGCGCTTTCAACAGGGTTAGCGTCTCATCACTAGTCAAGGGCTGTGAAGGCACTGTCGAAGAAGCCACAGGACGGTACACTATAAGCACTGTGTTGCGGTCACGGATTTCTGCCACGATTTGATTCTTGGGGCCCGCAATGACCCCTTCATCACCAATGTTGTGGATAGGCTGTGCGCCATCAAGGCCGCTAATATCTAACCGATAACGATCCAGTGCTTCCTGCGCTGAATTAGTAAGCCACAGCACTACTGTATACTGCTGACCAGTTTCGGTAACATAGACTAACGTCGAACCGTGTACATCGGTGATACTAGTTTTGGGGTCGAGCGAAAGCCGCCCGACTGAGGTGGGTGCAGCCGAATTAAAGGCTTTCGAGTTGCTGACCTCTGCCTGAACGATAGGGCCAGAAGGCGTAATGGTAGGGCCTGTGGTCGGTAACGCTTGGGCTAGGTCTGCGTTGGTAGGCGCAGGAGTGGTTGCGTCGGTACTGGTGGTCGGCGGAATCGTCGGTGTTTTCGAGGGGGCTGGTGTATCACTAGGAAATGGTGTAGCGGTTTCGGGCGTTCTTGGCACAAGCGTTGCCAACGTCACATTTCCCGCCACACTGGGGCCAACATTCGAGTCTTGTGTCGCCGCATCGCCTTGCACTGCCACGCTTGGCACAAGGGCTTGCGCTGTCGGCACGGGCGTATTTCGATTGCCGCTAAACGCTACAAAGCCGATCCCCAGCACGACTAATACGATGATCACGCCAATTGCCGCAAAGATCATCGTTTGATTATTCGATGAGCCGTCGGGGTCGGGCGCGCTGCCAACGATGTTACGACCTGCTTGTGCGCCAGCTTGTGGCGATGTGATCTTGGTTGATGTGCTAGACGAAGCTGATGCAGACGACGGCGGAACGGGTCGCGTGGTTTGGGTATTTCGTCGTGCTTCTACATCGCGCCCGATCTGCTCGGTTTTACGACGTTGTATTTCGTCTTTGATAGACTTCTTATTAGACGATTGATTATCGGGGGGTTGGTTGCTCATAAACAGTCACCGCCATTGTAATATTGAAGGATAGGTGTTCTTTGTGGGTAAAATGTTAACCTCATCATGTGGCATTATAGTCGCGCTCGCGGATTGATGCAATGCACTTTGCCGCGTAGGAAAATGAACAGATATTGAGAAATTACCACGCCATATCCGCACCAAAAATGTGGCAACTACACGCTTGCACGAACAATCTCTGCTACAATCCCACTGTTCAGCAACAACATTTTGTCGAGTATATCTATTTGGAGAAACTGTGTGACCAATCCCGTAACGTTACATTATTCCGAGCAAGGCATAGGAACCCCTGTGGTCTTGCTGCATGGCTTTCCTTTCAGCAGCGCCATCTGGCAGACCCAACAGCAGGGGTTGAGCAACGATTATCGGGTGATCGCGCTGGATTTGCGCGGACATGGGGCAAGCCCCGCGCCCGAAGGTACCTACGATATGGAGACGATGGCTCAAGATGTGCTGACACTGCTTGATTCGCTTGATGTTGAGCGGGCAGCCATTATAGGTCACAGTATGGGTGGCTATGTGACCTTGGCGCTGTGGCGGCTGGCCCCAGAACGGTTCAGCGCCTTAGGCTTAATCAGTTCACAGGCCAGTGCCGACTCCGACGAAGCTCGCAAGAATCGCTATAAGACCGCCGAAAAAGTGTTTATTGAGGGCAGCAGTGCCGTTGCCCAAGCGATGCTGCCCAAGCTGTTTGCGCCCCATACCCCGGACGACGAAACCTTTATCGAACAGGTGAATACGCTTATCCTCAATACACGCCCCAGCGGGATTATCGGGACACTGAAGGGGATGGCAGCCCGTCCCGATTCTACCGACCTGCTACCCCATATCAATATCCCTGTACTGATCCTGACCGGCGACCACGATCAACTTATCGCGCCACAAAAAGCCGATGCGATGGCGGCGTTGATCCCCACTGCGACGCTGGTGAGCGTCGAAAACGCGGGTCACATGCCGATGCTTGAGCAACCCCAAGCCGTGCTGTTGGCAATGCGAAATTTCTTGAACGAAGTCAAAAACGAAGTCAAATAAGCGCTGCTAATTATAGAAATGCGATAATGCTGGCGACGCACACTACGCACTTGTGGCGAAAGCTGGCTGGCTGGTGGTGGCTGGTCAGTCTTGCCAGCCTGCCGCTGGTCTTCGATCCGCTGCGTGTGGAGAGCTTCGAGAGTCCGCGTGCTACGCTCATCACTGTGTTGGGACTTGGCATTGGACTGGCGGCGCTGGCTGCATGGGGATCGCTTTCCAGTGCCGAACGGCGTACCCTATTGCGCCAGCCAATAACACTAACGGTAATCGCGTGGGCATTGTGCTGTGCCGTTAGCGCACTGCTGTCCTTGAGTGCAGCACATAGCACCTTTGGCGATATTTACCGCCGGATGGGACTCCTAACGCAATTAAGTTTGCTCATGGCCTTTGTTGGCGCGAGTCTGCTCTCGCGCCGACAGCGCGGTTTGGCGTGGCCTGTGCTGGCAGTTGCCAGTTTGCTAGTCGCCAGCTACGGCATCCTTGAATGGTTGGGACTCTCGCCGTTTGTGGTGGGTTGGGTGATGCGTCCCTCAAGCACGTTGGGTGTACACGTCCGCGCCGCGAGTTGGATCGTGATGGCGGTGCTGTGGCTTGGCGCGGGGCTGATCGCCCAATGGCGCGATAATCGACCCAACCTCATAAAGCGAAGATGGCTGTATGCACTAAGTTTGCTGTTGTCGCTGATTTTTCTGCTGCTGACGCAATCGCGAGGGGCAGCGCTTGGCTTGGCAGCCGGACTCTTGACGTTTGGACTGGCGTGGGCAATCACCCATCGGCAGCGCTGGCTGATCTATCTTCTAGCGGGGATAGCGATTTTAGGCGCAGTGGCGGGCTTTAGCCTGTACACCCTCGATCTGCGTGGATCGCCCGTTGCGAATGTGCCGCTGGTCGGGCGCTTGAGCGCATCCACCGATGGCGAAACGAGTGTCTTTCGCCTGCTGCTCTGGCATAGTGCCGCACAAATTGTACTTCACTGGCCTACCATGATTGCCGCTGATCGTGAGGCCAACAGCCACCCTGATTCGTTAAGTGTACTGCGTCCATGGGTCGGCTACGGGCAGGAGATGTTTGAAACTGTCGAGCGCCAGTATTTCAGCAACGATCTACAGGCGACCACGCCAGCACTACAGCCCATTGATCGCGCCCATAATATGCTGCTGGATACACTCATTACGCAAGGTGTGTTGGGGCTAATCAGTTTGTTGGCGGTATATCTCGCTGCCGCCGCGACAGCGATCCACGTATTGCGGCAGCAAAGCTACCTTTGGAGCGAACGCGGTTGGATGGCGGCGGCAGCACTGGCGATTCTGGTCGCGCATTTTGTCGATCTGCAATTTACCTTTGCCACCATAACGAGCGAGTGGTTGTTCTGGGCAACCTTAGGATTGCTGTTGGGGGCTGCCCTCCGCGCAGAGTCGCCGCGTGGGTGGCCTGCCACCAACCGACTCTGGCGAGTCGGGTTGGCGCTTTCGGCATGGCTGCTAATATGGTCACTTGCTGCGGCACCATCGCTGACAGGCATAATCACAGAGAACGCGCTGCGAATGGGCGGCGTGCTGGCGTTGTGTCTGACACTTCTGGCGCTGGTCGGGACGAAACAGCGCTGGCGCAATGCCGCCCTAATCATTGGCATTGTGCTGTTAGTGGTAGTGCTTCAAGCTCGGCTAACCAGTTCGCTGCTGGCTACCTTAGCGGAGTTTCAAGTCGATAGTCTGCGGACTCTACTAATCGTCAACAGCGCGATCTATATCGCACCGCTTGCGATATTGGCGTTGTGGTCGATGCGCCGCCAACGCCGATCTGCGCTTCTAATGGTAGCGATGCTGCTGGTAAGTGGTTGGTGGATTGCCGATGCGGGAGCCGATGATCTGGTGCGTGTCGCCTTTAATCAGGCCGATCCCAATCGCCGTGCCGATGTCATGTTAGCCGCAGTCGCCCTCAAACCCTATGATGATCGGCTGCTGGGCTTTGCCAGTGGCAGTCTGTTATCGGCGGGATTGAGTACCTCGCCCCAATCGGAGCCGCTATTAAACAATGCCAGCGCGTTGATGGATCGAGCCAGTGTCTTGAACGGCTACGATGTTACGCTCACGTTGCAGCGTGCTCATCGGGCCGTGTATGGCTCACCGACTCCGCAATCGTTGGATCAGGCGGATCGCTTCTATGCGATTGCCGCAAGCCAATGGCCTACCGAAGCCGGACTGATGCTAGATTGGGCGCACTTCGTATTGACGGTTCGCCATGAACCCGAACGAGCTATCCAGTTGGCGCGGCAAGCCCAACAGCGCTATCCCGCATGGCTGGCTGATACCGATTATCTGGTGGGTGAAGCCAGCCGAGTCATGCTGGATACCAACCCCGATCCAGCGATCAAAGCGCAGGCCGAAGCCGCCTATCGCCGCGTGTTGGCGGCACAGCCACAAGACGCAGATGCCGCGCTAGGCTTGGCGCATATCCTGTTCAACTGGGGCGAACTCGACAGCGCCCAATCTATCCTGATAAGTGCATTGCACTATGACCAATCTCCGATGCACCGCGTTCAACTGACGCTGGCCTTAGCCGATGTCCTCGATACGTTGAACGAACCAGATGCAGCGCTCATTTATCTGGAAGCCGCCCTCAAATATCCTCTTGATCAGGCCAACCACGCTGCATTGCTCGCCGCACGCGAACGGTTGCGCCGAGAACTCGATAGTTTTTAGAGACTGGAAGCAATTCACTTCTTAGCAATAGCGTGTATCTGAAAGCATAAGATGTTGGATCACGCCTATTGTTAGACTTCTCGAACGTTTTTAATATGACAGGGCTATTGACAAGGTGAACCGAGTCCAGTATGATATTTCCGAAATAGAAATATTGTGTAATGGAAGGGAACTGTGAGCGACACTTTGGTTGATGGCGAAATAGACGAGATCCTCAAACTTGTGATAGCAATGGGGCGCTACCGACAACATATCATGGCCACCTTGCCTGAAGAGATAACCCGGATGAAGCGCCAACTGAGTACCCAGATTGCGGCTAAAGAACTACGGCATGGCAGCATCACCCCGGATCACTTCTATCGGATTAGTATGGCGATCCTTTCCCAATACAAAGAACTGATGCCGATGGGCGAACTCAGCAAAGCGCTGGATGTCCCGCTCAGTACCGCGACACGCATTGTAGACGGGCTAGTACAAAGTGGTGTAGCCGAAAGGCTCGCCGACCCACAAGATCGCCGGGTTGTGCGGGTAACTTTGACCGAGGAAGGGCGATCCCTACATGAGTTGCTTAACAACCACATGCGCGAACACATCGATCAGTTGTTAAGTACCTTCACTAGCGAAGAACGTAAAACCTTTGTAACCCTGCTTGGTAAAATAGCTAGTAATATGGATAAAGTGACCTTATGAACTTTTTTCTGCCGATAAAATCTGTTAAGAGTGTCTACCGATACTTAGATCTTGGATGAGAACAGAGCAGGTCGGGAACGAGGAGAAGTGGCAGTGAGCGATTTTCAAGCACTGAAACGCAGCAAAGGTTTGTCCATATCATGCTAGGCCGTATCTTAGCAATTACCCAAAAAGAACTGATTCAGACCATGCGGGATCGCGCTACGCTGATCATCCTGCTGACGATCCCATTGGTACAGTTACTGCTGTACGCCACCGCGATCCACACCGATGTCCAGCATATTCCGATGGTCGTTGCCGATCAAAGCGTTAGCTCCGAAAGCCGCCTCTATTTGAATGCGCTAGTCGATTCAAATTACTTCGACATCGTATCCACTGTCTCCAGCCAAGACAAGGTGATGGATGCCATTGACAGTGGGCAAGCGAGTTTGGGGATCGTCATCCCACCGAATTTCGCGTCGCAAGTCAAGCTCAATCAGGCTCAGGTGTTGATGTTGGTGGACGGCTCGGATTCATTTACCACCAGTTCGGCCTACAGCACCGCGAACTCGATCTCACAATCCTATGCCATCAACCTGATTCACGAGCCAGTCAGCCCGCTCAATACGAGCATTCGGATTCTCTATAATCCGGATCTCAAAGACCTGTGGTTTCTTATTCCCGGCCTAATCGCCTCACTGCTGCAAACCCAGACTCTGGCGCTAACGGCGCTGGCAGTAGTGCGGGAACGTGAAACAGGAACCATCGAAGCGATTCTCGTCACCCCGATCCGGCCTATCGAGTTGATGTTGGGCAAGAGCATTCCCAATCTGTTCATTGCCTTTTGCAATATGGTGTCCATTTTGATCGTAGGGCAACTGATCTTTGGCGTGCCATTTCGGGGGAATCTGCTGCTGTACATTATCTTGTGTACGGTCTTTGCCTTGTCCGGTCTGGCGCTCGGACTAGCGATCTCGGCAGGGTCGCAGAATCAGGCTCAGGCGCAGCAGTTGACTCAGGTGGTTAGCTTCACCGGGCTGTTTTTGTCGGGGTTTCTCTTTCCGCAGTACGCCTTACCACTGGTGTTGCGGGCGATCAGTTATCTCTCACCACTGACCTATTTCATTCCGATCTCGCGGGGCATCTTTACCAAAGGGATCGGGCTTGATGCGCTCTGGGGCAACGTTATCGCCCTCAGTATTACGCTCGTAGCGACGATTTACATTGCTTCACGGCTTTTCCGCGAACGCTTAGACTAACCGGAGAATTACTGTGCCAAAGGGTTTGCAACGCTTCTCGGCTTTGGTTCGCAAAGAAATCATTCAACTGCTACGAGATCGCAGATCACTAGCCTTTATGCTGGGGTTGCCTCTATTGCAATTGTTCCTGTTCTCGTATGCCGTGAACTCAACAGTCTATCACATCCCAACGGCGCTAGTTGACCAGAGCCGTGACCGTAAGAGCCGTGAGTTTATTGACGCAATGACCAACTCGCAGTACTTCGATATAACCCTGCAAGTGCAAAATCAAAATGACGTGATTAAGGCGATTGACCGGGGCGACGTAAAAGCGGGTGTGGTCATTCCGCCCAATTTTGCGGCGCAAACTGACCGGGGAACTGCCAATGTGTTGATCCTATTGGATGGCTCGGATAGTGCCAGTGTGTCATCGGGGTTCGGTAGCGCGGCGTTGATCGCCCAAAGCTTCTCCCTGAACATAACGTCTGAGCAAGTGATACGCAAAGGTATCGCCGCCAATTCGGGCGCTTCGATCAGTGCAACCAGCACGCTGCCTATTACTAGCTCAACACGGGTACTCTACAACCCCGACATGATCAGTGTGTGGTTTATTTTGCCCGGAATTGTCGGCCTGATCCTGCAAAATCTGGCGGTTCAGCAAGCGGCGCTCATCGTGGTTAAAGACCGAGAGTTGGGGACCGTTGAGCAAATTCTTATTACGCCGACCCGCCCGCTAGAACTCGTCCTAAGCAAGATGATACCGCTGTTGGTGTTGTGTCTCCTAGCAATGGGCGTGACGCTGGCCATTGGAGTCTTCTGGTTCCAAGTTCCCTTTCAGGGCAGCATCTTCCTGTATTTCTGGATGTCCTTGCTGTTCATTGTCGGCAGTCTCGGCTTGGGAATGCTCATCTCGACACGGGCAACGACACAGCGGCAAGCGCAGCAAATGGCGCTGCTCCCCATGTTATTTGGGCTGCTGTTGGGCGGTTTGATCTATCCGCGCAGTTCGATGCCGCTTATTCCCCAACTGATCGGGAACCTGTTTCCGTTGACCTTCTTCATCCGTATCTCGCGCAGCATCTTCATCAAAGGCGTTGGCCTGGAGTTTGTCTGGAGCGACGCGCTGGTACTGGTTTTCTATAGTGTCATCATCATCGTCATTGCGGCGCGGAACTTCAAACCGCGCTTGGATTAGTCTCGATTGACAGAGAGTTGGTCTTGAGCATATGGCTACGAACGAGTGGGCAATTTCAGCCAAAGGGCTGACCAAAACATTCAAATTACGCCGAAGCGTATTCACAGCGGTAGAGGATCTGTCGTTACAGGTAGCTCCCGGCGAAACCTACGGACTCATCGGGCCAGACGGCGCGGGGAAAACGACGACAGTTCGCCTCATCCTCGGCTTGTTGACACGCACGGCGGGCGAGAGCAGCATCCTCGGCTATGATTCGATGCGGGATACCTACGAAATCCGCCAGCGAGTCGGTTATATTGCCCAACAAAATGTCCTACCTGCGGATATGACGGTCATGGAAAACATGCAGTTTTTCGCAGGTGTCCACAGCATGAAACCCGCAGACCAGAAACGACGTATTCCAGAGTTATTGGAGTTCGCTGGACTAGGCGGCTTTACAGATCGTCTGGCGGGGCGGCTGTCGGGTGGCATGAAAAAGAAACTAGCTTTAGCGTGCAGCCTGATCCATGAGCCGCGCTTAGTGATGCTGGACGAGCCGACATTGGGCGTAGATCCGGTGAGTCGGCGTGAGTTCTGGAATCTGCTGGGACATTTGCGGGCAGAACAAGGGCTGACGATCTTCGTCAATACGCCATATATGGACGAAGCCGAACGCTGCACCCAGATCGGGTTGATTTACGCGGGCAAGCTCATCGCCAATGGCACGCCATCACAGATTAAAGCGCTCGTTCCGGGGCATTTGCTGGAATTTACCCCCTCCGCTTTGGCGGCGGCTCAAGTCGCTGTGACCGGGTTGACAGGCGTGACCGGGGTGCAGACTTACGGCGAGCGATTGCACGTTATTGTCGATGATGTTGCCACACGAGTCCCGCAGCTTGAAGCGGCACTGGCGGCGCAGGGCATCACCTACGATCCACTTCACGAGATAGAAGTGCGAATGGAAGAAGCGTTTATCAGTTTGGTAGAGCGGCAGACGGATCGGGTCAACGAAGCGCAAGCCGCCAAAATTTCAGGAGCAACCGCATGACTAACCAAAGCGCTGACAACTCAGCAGGGTTGGATCTTCAGCATCCCATTGTCGTGCAAAACCTGACCAAGAAGTTCGGGGACTTTATCGCAGTGGATGATGTGAGCTTTAGTGTGGGGGCAGGTGAGGTTTTTGGCTGGCTTGGCCCCAATGGTGCAGGCAAGACTACGACCATTCGAATGTTGTTGGGGCTGCTCACGCCGACTTCCGGCAATACCTATGTGCTCGGCCTGAACTCGGCAACCCAGACCAAAGCCATGCACGCTGTGGTCGGCTATATGTCGCAGCAGTTTACGCTATACACCGACCTGACCGCCGCCGAAAATATCCGCTTTTATGGCAGAGTTTACGGCTTGTCTCGCAGCGATCTCCGCAAGCGGCAAGAGGAGATTATCCACATGGCGGGTCTGGAAGGGCGCGAACACGTCCTGACAAAGACCTTATCGGGTGGCTGGAAGCAGCGTTTGGCGCTCGGTTGTGCCATCGTGCATCACCCCAAAGTCGTCTTTCTGGATGAGCCAACCGCCGGAGTAGACCCGATCAGCCGTCGTGATTTCTGGACGCTGATCTATGACATGGCAAAAGAAGGCATCACGGTCTTGGTGACAACGCACTATATGGACGAAGCCGAGTTATGCCAGCGTATCGGGTTTATCAGTCAGGGGCATCTCGTCGCCTTGGACACTCCGGCGCGGCTTAAGCAAACCCAGATGCGCGGCGACGTGCTAGAGATCAATGTGTCCAGTCCCGATCTGGCGATGCGACTGCTCGAAGGCGCTCAAAAGAGTGGGCAGATCCCGCTCGATGAAGTGGCGTTATACGGCGCTCAGATTCATGCCGTTGTCCCTAGCGCGCAGGAATATAAAGAGGCGGTGCGAACGCTCCTAAGCAATGGCGGGCTGGACGTTCAGTCTGTCGAGTGGATTGCGCCAACGTTGGAAGATGTGTTTATCTCGTCGGTAACAGCACCGGGGATCTCGCCCTAAACGGTGGGATATTGAAAAATTATCCTCACCCCCTTACCCATTTGGATTGAGGGTGAGGACAGCGACTTGGCACACTCATTACTACTGAACACGATTGAACCCAAGTATTACCTATACCTCCGAGGCTTCACCTGTCTCGGTCAAACTCAGGGAGAGACTATGCGCTCAAGATCATTCACATTCGTCATTATTATCCTCATTGTGGCAGCGGTTGGTGTGTTTTATTACATGCAACAGGCAGCAGCCAAGAGCGGGAAGTTTGTCCTCTCAGGAACGATTGAAGTCACTGAGACAAACTTGCCTACGTTGTCTGGCGGGCAGGTGAAACAAGTCTATGTTAAAGAGGGCGATGCGATACGGGCGGGTCAACCGCTGGTGGATGTCTATTCCCTCGCCTCGCAGGTCAATGAGAGCATCACGTCGCCCATTGATGGCACCGTGTTGGAACGTCTGGTTGAGCCGAATGAAATGGCAGCACCGGGCGGCACCGTATTGGTTGTTGCGCCGCTGGATACGCTCTACCTGAAAATCTATGTGCCAGAGAATCGCTACGGACAGATCGTTCTAGGGCAAAGTTTCCCTGTGTCGGTAGATTCGTTTCCGGGGCAAAACTTCTCTGGGAAGGTTAGCTTCATTTCCAACAAGGCCGAATTTACGCCGCGAAATGTCCAGACCACCGACAGCCGCCAAACGACTGTCTATGCTATCAAACTCGATCTGGACTCGTCAGGCGGCAAGCTAAAACCGGGAATGCCCGCCGACGTTACCTTCGATATTAAATAATGCGCGATGATGGGTGCGAAATCAGCGCCAGAAAGGTCAGGCTATCCGATGCGCCAATGGCTTAGTGGCATCGCAATTATAGCGGTAGTAGGCGGAATCTTTATCACCGTTTCCCGCTTTTCTGTTCCGGCTTCCGGCGTTCAGGCCAGTCAGGCACAGGAGGCAACCGTCGAGCCAACCCCAGTCGATCAGGGTGTGGACGAAACCGACATGCGTTCAGGCATCACAGCGACAGGGCATGTCGTGGCGAAGCGTCAATCTAACTTGAGCTTCGATCTGCCCGGTCTAGTGGTGGAACTGCCCATTCAGGAAGGGCAGCGCGTCACTGAGGGTCAGCTATTGGCTCGTCAGGACGACACTACGCTACAGTTGAGTTTACAGCAGGCCGATCTCGCTGTTCAGGCGGCGCAAGTGGCCTTGGAGAAACTGCTGAAACCCGTTGATGCTCGCGATATGGCGAACGCGGTAGCCGGGGTTAAAGCAGCAGAAGGCAATTATTCTGGGCTGGCAGGAGCGATCAATCCCGCCACCATCAACTCCTATAACCTGCAATACCAAAAGGCTCTCGATGCAGCGAAGGGTGCCGATTTGTTGCGACAAGGGGCAGGCGGTCAACTCAAGAGCGACGATCCAAACTACAACAAGTTTATTGCACAGGTCGGGATCGCACAGACGAACGCCGAAATTGCTCGCCTGAGACTGCAACAAGTTCAGAATGGGCCATCGTTGCTCGCCGCCACCGCCAACATTGCCTACGCTCAAGCAGCATTGGCTCAGGTCAAAGCGGGAACCCGTCAGATTGATGTTGACGATGCTCAGGCTCAGCTTGCGACAGCCAAGTTACTGCTGGATCAAGCCAAGTTGCAGTTAGACAAAACACGGCTTGTCGCGCCTTTCGCCGGGACACTCACCACTGTCATAATCAAACTGAATGAAGTGAGCAGCGGCCCAGCGATGTTGCTCACCGATGATAGTCAGTTGTACATCGAGGTGTCGGTTGCCGAAGCCAACATCGGTCAAATTCACTTGGGGCAGGCTGTCGAATTTACGGTGGATGCACTCGCTGGGCAAAAACTGACTGGAAAGGTTCAGCGCATCGACCAGATGGCGAACGGGAATGCGTCTGTCACAACCTATACCGTCCGGGTGGCGCTCGACAAAGCCGCACCAGCCCTCAAGATGGGCATGAGCACCGCTGCAACCTTTATCACGGACAGTACCCCATGAGCAGTTCAAACGGTGTGGCACACGGTTTTCAAGGTAAGCGGGTTTTAGGTAGTCATTGGCGAGGTCATCATGTTTAAGCGTTCAGGAATTGTACTATTCGCTGGTCTGGTCATCATCGGGGCGGTTGCTTTTGTCTGGTACAGTCAGAATATCGCGCCGACTGGCACCGTCAGTGCCAGTGCCGCTGTGCCGGAAACAACCACAGTGGTTAAACAGGGCGACATCCTTGTCGCCATCAATGCCAATGGCGTTCTCCAAGCGAAACAAACCGCCGCGCTATCCTTTACCGTGACAGGCAAGGTGGTTGAACTCAATGTTGACGTAGATGATCATGTCCAAAAGGGGCAGATTATCGCGACGTTGGATAATGCAGCGGCACTGAATGCAGTGCTGCTAGCACAAGCCAAGATCAATGTGTTGCAAGTTGCCCTGCACCGCCTAACCGATCCGGCGCGGCAAGTGGATGTCAATGCTGCCAAGACTGCACTCAATCTGGCACAGGCGCAGCTCAAGGCATCGCAAACCAGTGTAGACGGCCTGCAAGCACAGATCGCCAAACTTGGGGTAGATAATGCCAAAAATGGGCTGTGGCTGCAACAATTGACTCGCGATGCCGACCAAAAGCTAAAGGATGACCTGCACGGTAGGCCGCAGGTCAACTCGCTGCCCTCGGATGCTGCCGAGAACGCTCAACTGAGCCAAAAAGAATACGACATTGCTATCGCTCAGGCCAACCAAATAGCCGCGCAAACACAGTCGGGCAATGTTGGGGCTATTACGGCGGCTCAGGCGCAAGTAGTTGTCGCCCAAAACGCGCTAGACAAGCTGATAGAAGGCGGCGATAAACAGGACATTGAACGCACCCAGATCAATCTGAAAGCCGCCCAAGTCGCGTTGGATCAGGCGAAGGCCATTCTGAACAAATCCAAGCTGATTGCGCCGTTTGATGGCGTGATCGGCAAGCTGAATCTGAATGTGGGTGAACAGGTTCCGGCTGGCCCTGCGGTTGTCCTGCTCGATACCAGTGCCTTTTACGTCGATCTGACGGTGGGCGAAGTGAATATTGCCAAAGTGAGCGTCGGTCAGGAAGCCAATTTGACGTTCGCTGCCCTACCGGGAGTCGTCGCCAAAGGCAAAGTTACCCGGATTGCGACAAGCGCTCAAAAGACTGGCGGAGTCGTTAGCTATACCGTTCGCGTGGAGCTTGATCCACAAAATCAACCGCTGCTGGACTCAATGACCGCGAGTCTGAATCTCGTGACGGGTAAGGCAGTCAATGTCTTGGTAATCCCGAACAGCTATGTCCGTCGGGACACGGCAACGGGCAAGACCTACGTCAAAGTGAAGCAAAATGACAACACTTTTCAGGAAGTCGAGATTGGTCTGGGACTCCAAAATGACACGGTGAGCGAGGTCAAAAGCGGACTGAAAGCTGGCGATGTACTTGCCCTGCCATAAGCTGACCACCCAACGCGACTCATTCTGCGAAGCATCTGAAACTAGAGGAACTCATGCCGACAAGCCCAATCCCTGAAAACACAGCACTCCTGTTTGTGGGAACTCTCACTCTAATACTATTTCTGGTTATCGTCGTTATCGGCCTTGTTCGGCGCGGGAACGGGCAACTGCGTGCTGCGCTTTCTGGCAAACGCCTTGTCGTGACGGCCTGCATTAGCGGTTTAATTTTGGCGGCGGTCATTGCTATGCTTGGGACTCAGAACATCAGCACCTCCGCGAGTGCGTTGTCTCAGGCTAACAATCCCTTGCCAGCCCGTCAAGGACAAGATGACACGACCCCAACCGGAACGCTGAGTCCTTCGGCTACACCGACTCACTTCAGCACTGCCACGCCACAGCCATCGCTCACCCCCACCATGAGCGAAACGCCGATTATTCTGTACACCCCGATTATCTATGTCAGCACCTATGCCATGACCACGCCGACCAAATGCAGTGTCATCGCCAAAACGCAGGCTTATTTGCGGGGCGATCCCTCGGAGAAGATGTCGTCTATTGGCGTAATCTTCGCCGGGTCGCTGCTGAACGTGACAGGCCGTGTAGCGGACACAATGTGGTGGCAAGTGATCAGCACTACTGCCGATGGCGTTACTTCGATTGAGGGCTGGGTACGCGCCGATTATGTCACGGCTGATGCGGCTTGCACCAGCGAAGCAGTGCCAGTCATCGGGCCAACGGAAACCCCGACTCGCGCCTTGTTCACTGGTAGTACGGGAACTAGTACTGCGACCTTTGCGCCTTGCACCGTGATGACTACCATTGCCGCCAGTTTGCGGCCTGATCCCTCGCTACAGCATATACCGCTGACTCAAGTTCCGCAGGGAACGACCCTAACCGCTACCGAAAAATCTGCGAACGGGTCGTGGTGGCACGTCACGTTTGGCGGTCAGGATGGCTGGATCGGTGCGGGGGCGGTATTAGCCTCGGCAGGCTGCCGCTAACCCATATTTTCCCTTACTATAGTAGAGGCACTAGAGTCTACTCTTGGAGAGTTGATCGAGTGCCTCTAGCTATCCGTTCCGTGGTGATTCACTTAACCCCGATAAACAGGTATCTCATCGGCGTGGAAATACACCGGGATACCGCGTGCTTTAGCAAGACGAACATCGTTATCCGCCCCGCTAGAGTCTCCCGCCAACCGTAATACTGCGTCACACCGCTCGATAAGTCGTCCGGCAGTGGGATGCAGAATTTCATCATATAGTGCATCGCCAACCGCCTGTCCCCCAGCGACTCGCCAGATCGGTAACGCGACCCACTCCCCGATCATAGGGATATGCCCCGCCTTGAAGATAGGCCATGAGGCTTCCTCCAAATGGCATAAATTGTCTGCCATTTTTCGTGGATCGTCGCCTGTTCCGCTACGATATGGGCCAGCAATTAAGATCAGCAATCTTTGGGACGTGTCTGCCATAGTGGTTTGTCCTTGTTATTGTGTAGAATGATTCTGTCGATAGAGCGATCACAATGTTGCACGTTTTGTGATGTAAAACTAGTATATCAAGAAAAATCGTGCAATGTCAAGATATTTCGTGCAAAACTCAATACCGTGAGGATGTAACGTGCTGACCAGTCAACGCAAACAGCATATTCTCGATGTCCTGAAACGCGAAGGCCAAGTCATCGCCAAAAACTTGAGCAGCGAACTTGGCTTGTCAGAAGATACGATCCGCCGCGATTTGCGGGAACTGGCACAGGAGGGGTTGTTACAGCGCGTGCATGGTGGCGCTTTGCCAGTCTCGCCCGCCATCGCCAATTTTTCTCGTCGGGAGGATATTCTTCAGGACGAGAAGGCCGCAATCGGGAAAGCCGCCGCTGGCTTGATTAAAAATGGGCAGGTCGTCATTCTCGATGGGGGGACAACCGCTGTTCAAGTGGCGCATCATCTCCCCAGAAATTTGCAGGCCACGATTATCACCCATAGCGCACGGACTGCCCTTGAACTCTTGGATTTCACCGAGATCGAGATTGTGCTCATTGGGGGTCGGTTATTCAAACATTCGATTGTGTCTGTCGGGGCGGCAGCTATCGAAGCCATTAGCCATATTCGCGCCGATATTTACTTCATGGGGGTCACGGGAATCCATCCAGAAGCCGGACTTAGCACGGGCGATCTGGAAGAAGCCTATGTTAAACTTGCCCTTTCCAAACAGGCAGCAGAGACAATCGTATTGGCCTCTCACGAGAAGCTAGGCGCAGCATCGCAGTATGTGGTAACTTCGCTGGATAACATTAGCGGATTGATCGTTGAACAGTCGGTTCCAGACGAGATTCTGACTCCGTATCGACAACTCGGATTAAGCATCATCAAGGCGTAGTATTTCGTTTATTAGGGCAATCGCCTCAAAATGAAATATAGAAGTCGTTCGCCTCTATAGTGATGGGGTGTCCATCGCGCCGTCGAACCTAGGATTCACACCGGCGCGCAGACCGACCAAAACAGCTTGGTGTACCTGAACGCCCGCTACCTCGACCCGGCGACAGGCACCTTCCTAACCCGTGACCCCTTCGAGGGCGTGGCAGACAATTCGATGTCGCGCAACCCGTACAGCTATACAGGCGGCAACCCCGTCAATCGCACTGACCGCAGTGGGCAGTGCTTTTGGGATGGTTGCCTCCTTGAAGCGGCATTGCTTGGTGCTGCAATAGGCGGAGTCGTCGGTGCAAGCGTTAACGGTGCAATACAAATTGGCTCTGGGATGGCGTTTAAGCATCAGTCCTTTGGCGAAGCTTGGAACGATGTCCGATGGGGTGATGTGGCCTTGTCGGGAGTCGAAGGGGCTTTTCTGGGTGCATTTTCTGGACCCGTAGGTGCATTCGGTAGTTCATTGGTAAAGCAAGGGACAATATCCGCTGGACAAGCGGCACTTGGAGCGTTTGCGTTCAATACCGCGATTGGTACTGCATCGGCCGTGTATGTCCATCGACAGAACTTTGGAACTGCGCTTGCGAGTAATGTCATAGGTGGACTGGTTGCTCATGCTGCTGGTTATGGTGTGCAAAGAATTGTCGCGAGAGCCACTGGGTTAGGCAAATTTATTGATATGATGTCTCCTGAAGACGCTGTTCGCTATAATCAATATTGGGATAATGTTGCTACTAATCGACCATTTATCGAACAAATGCCGCAGGAAGATGCTGTTCGTTATGGTGACTACTGGGATCAACTCGCTCGAGACGCAAGAACAAAATACTGGGCAGAAAAGTTGGCTGACGAATTACATTCTATGCTTCCTGCAAAACTCCGTCCAGCAGTTGTTGCAGCAGGCGAAAGTGCAAATGGGAAATTTTATTTTGGTATAAGTGGACCGCCTGTTCCAGTAGCTGATATTAGCCCTGAGCTAGCCGCAAGTATGCCTAGTGCTAGTCTGGAAAATCATCCGATTGCTGCGTGTTCAGAGTTTAAAATATGCAACTTAGCTACTTGGGCTGGAGACAAGATTAGCAATCTGACCATGTACGCAGTTAAAGTTAATAGTGGAGAAGCTATCCCCAGATGTCTCAATTGCCAAATTACGAGCGCGGGAGCGAGAGTACCAAGTGATTGGTGGAATGATTATAGGTGAATTAGTTACTCATCTTACGCACGACTTGTTTTTGCGCCCGATTGCCCTCACCCCCGACCCCTCTCCCAAAGGAGAGGGGAGAAATTACCAGTGTATTGAAGTCCCTCTCCACTGCGTAGAGAGGGATTTAGGGTGAGGATGCGTAAGGTGACTTGGTTACATGAATTGAGAAGGGAAGAAACAAATGCCAATCTTTAGCGAACAAACCCTACGTATGCTCCAAAATGCGGGATGGTCAGAATTCTATCGCTATGATATTTCCAAATATGAAAAGGTCTATGAAAGAGCGGGATGTGCTCCACCTTCCAAAGTCAAAGAGTTCATGCTGTCTTTTGGTGGACTGTATTTTACTGTTCCCGGCCCACGTTCAGCTAAGTCAGTAACGGGTTTTGATTTCAATCCGGTTAAGGTCTTACAAGATATATATGTATGCTCTGATTATGAATTTATTTCTGAGCAAGTAGGATTACCAGTTTCTCCGGCATATATCATTGGTAGTCTGCATGGTATTCCCGCCGAGTTATTAATGGTCTCAGATGGTAAGATTTATGCGTATTATGATCAGATTCTCCTCAAAATAGGAGATAGTGGTGAAGATGCAATTGAAGCGATGGCTATTGGTAGGCAATTCGTAAAACTTTAAGAATGTCATGGTCAGAAATTTATGATCGGTGTCTGAACTTGTTATTTTATCCTGTGTGACAAGGGGCTAAATGTTGATCGATTGTCGATAGCTTCTTGCCAACCTAGGCAACAAGCCACACCATACCACAACACCAGAAATTATATTACATACATAAGTCTCCATTCTCATGTGCTTTTTGTTTCGACACAATGCTCGCAACATGATACTGTCTGTCGAGGGCATAGCTAGTTAATGGTGCTATTGACAAACTAACACCACATTCACGGACCAGATGGGCTACACCGGTGCGCCGACCGACGCAAATGGCCTGGTGTACCTAAACGCCCGCTACCTCGACCCAGCGACTGGCACCTTCCTGACCCGTGACCCCCTTCGAGGGCATGGCAGACAGCGCTATGTCGCGCAACCCGTACAGCTATACAGGCGGCAACCCGGTCAATCGCACTGACTTACAGCGGATTTCTAGCTGGTCGACCTCTTAGTGAGCAGGGCAAATCCCATCCCTACGGCAAAAACGTGTTGGGGTGGGGATGATGCCCGTGTTGTCCGTCGTTCTATCCCTCATAACTTTGCTTATCTTGACCCTGCTGGCCTGATATGGTATGCTCTCGTTTCAAAAGTCTTGAGAGAAATGAGTGGGTTAGTGTAGGCCTCTAGCGAACCTG
>JBDTVG010000037.1:0-25184 GCA_040007395.1 Chloroflexota bacterium | reverse complement strand
CCGCTGTAACGGAGTAAGTGATCGGCGCGGTGCCTGTTGCCGTGTAGGTATGTGTATACACCACGCCAACCGTACCACCTGCTGGCGGCGCACTGGTAATTGTTGGGGCGATACCCGCAATGACAATGTTAAAGTTCTGAGTCGCGTCCGGCAGGTCACCATTGGTTGCCGTTACTGTTCCTGCGAAGGGGCCTGCTGCGGTAGGCGTACCCGTGATCACACCAGCCGCGCTGAGCATCAGGCCAGTTGGCAGTGCGCCCGCCGTGACACTGTAGGTGATCGGGGCGGCACCTGTCGCCGTATAAGTGTGTGTATAAGGCACACCAACCGTGCCGCCCGCTGGCGCTGCACTGGTAATTATGGGAGAGCCGTTATAAATCAGCGACACATCATCCACGCTGATGTCTTCTTGAGGGACAGCCCCGTTGATTTCCTCAAGTTGCAAGATACGTGGGGTACCGTCCGCAAAAGCGCTCACATCAACATTGACTTGCACGTACCCAGCAGCATAAGTCGCTCGGCCTGCACCAGCGACTTGGAAAACTTGGGTGCCGCCCAGCGTCGCGGTAAAAGTTGTCGTTGCGTTGCCACCTGCACCCCACCACAGATAGAACGATAAGTTGGCAGTGCCGCCAGCAGGAATGGTAATTGTCTGGTTGAGGAACGCATCTTCGGCGGCTCCCCCCGCCCCGCCAAAATATGCCCACGCATTGGAGCCACCACGCGGTCCAACTGTTGGCGGGACGATAGCACAATAACCGGCTCCGGGATCGCATAATGGTTTTCCGCCCGCTATTGAATTACCGCCCCAAGCAGGCCAAGCCGGACCAGCTTCAAAGCCACCATCGGTGACCAGTTCGACGGGCGCGGCCCTTACTTGAACTACAGGTGAAAGTGTGAGAAGGACGACAGTAAGGACGACGAAGGTAAGCAGCATTTTCTTGAACATGATTTTCCCCTTAATACAGTGGTAGACAATTTGTCTATATGCTTGTTTCATAATCAATTGCGCTTTTACGGTTTTCTGAAAAGTGATCTAAAGTGATCCACTCATTGCAGTTGTGTTGGATTGTTCGAATCGTTCCGCTCTTTTGGCAGACATGGCTCACGGTTTGTCCTCGGCGGGTTGCCCGATTTTTTGCTATCGACATTTTTGTGTAACAGTTTCCTAGGGCGGGCCTGTACGGAGTTCGGCGCTTGCATCCAGTAAAGCGTTCCGAACCTGTCCCTGTCTCTCATCGTTAAATGTCGAGAGATGCTCTGACCTCCGCGTCTGAGCCATCGCCCTTAAGGTCTGCCATTTGGTTCTATTTAGATTGACCATAGCCGCTTTAATCGTGTGAATTATTGGTAACAATGTTCTTCAACGTTTTCTTGTACTTACTCAAGCCAGATAGTCGGGCTGAAAAGCTACGGATGATGGCTAATAAATCTTGTATCATTTCCTGTTCAGGACTCAGACTTTCGGCGTTCATCACCGTAATCACCGTCCCATGTTGTGTACAAAATAATTCAAACCACTCATACCCGAATCGCACTAAGCGATCTTGGTGAGCGATAACGATCTCTTTAATTTCTTTTTGCTCGACTTGGCTCATTAACGCCACAAAATGCTTGCGTTTGAAATTCAAACCACTGCCAATATCGTTTATCCACTCGTCTACTTTTCGCCCCGATGCTATACAAAATTGCTCAAGAGCGAACTTTTGCTTTTGCAGATCGCGTTTTTGTCCAGCAGTTGACACCCGACAATAAACGATGGTGCGGCGCTGGTCTGGCGGATTTTCTACCCCCAACACCTTGACAACATCATCGTCAGTGTAGTAACGGCGATTACTCAAGGTCCGTTTGGCAACTAACTTGCCTTGCCGATCCCATTTTTGCAGCGTTTTCGTCGCAATGTGTACTTTTAGTGAGAATTCTTTAATCGTATACATACGATCACTATAGCGTACAATAGCACACATTGTCAATCGTTAGTGAGGTATTCTTAATGCTCACTTCAAATGCAACCTCAATTATCAAGGTTGGCTCAATGATGCCCAGTAGTCACAAACACACCGTTGTGGATCACAGAACCGATCTCATCGACTCAGCCTACTCATCATTTGATTACTGAAAATCTGGCATGAAATTTCAATCACAGAGGACATTCACAGGAGTAGATAGAATGCTAACTGAGATAGAGCATCTGCTATCCTAACAGCTTCGACTTTCGATAAGCATTACAAACGCGGACTAAACCTGTAAGGATCTATCATTTCTCAATGGATTATAGAAAAGGGAGCAGACTGAAATAATGCAGCAAACCTGCGACCAACTCTTTTTGACGATTGACGGGATCTTGTGTTAAATTGAACAAGCTCACCAATTTCTAAGATTTCAGTGGGGCGGTCTATAATGACTCTCGAACTGGCAATATTTTTTATCGTGGCGGCTGTGGCGATCTTTTCAGCGGCGTTTATGCTGATTAGCAATAATGCCGTACACAGCGCCTTGTTTCTGGTCACGAATCTGGCGTGTGTAGCGTTGTTCTATCTCATGCTCAACGCACCCTTCCTCGCCATGATCCAGATCACGGTGTATGCCGGGGCAATCATGGTTTTGTTTATGTTTGTCATCATGCTCTTGGGGGCAGAAAAGATAGGCGGCGCGCAAGGCCCCTATCGCTGGTTGGTTCCAGCGGCGGTGGCTCTGACCACCGTTTTCATGATTGTGGCCTTTATCATCGTAGTACAGGGCAATGTTGGGCTGCTCAAGCCTGTGCCAGCGAACCCTGAACTGCGGGTCGTCCATGCTATACCGGGTGCGCCTGCGGTGGACATCTACCTGAACGATACCAAATCGCTCGATACCGTAGCCTATCAAGGGGCAACAGAGTTCGGCAAGGTGCTGCCCGGTGAATATGTGGCGAAGGTCTTCTTGACCTGCCCTGACAACGCCCGATGTGCTGATCCTATCGCATCGAAGACCAAGCCCGTGCTGGAAACGAATCTCAAGCTGGATTCGGAGACAACGACAACCGTTGTTCTCGCGGGGACTCTTGACCAACCCAAAGTCATTCTCGCACCCACCGACCTGAGTACTTTGACTGATGAGGACACGCTGCGTCTTCAGGCCGTAAACACACTGCCTACGGACACAATACAACTGATTAAGGTTGACCCGGCAACCGAGAATCTACCGCCTGATAACGCAGGCAAGAAACAAGCCGCGGCTAATGCAGAAGTGGTGATCCCGGATCTTGCGCCCGGTATGGCTTCGGGGGCGGCTGTGCTGACCAAAGGAAATTATGACTTTGTATGGATGAGTGGCGATACGCGCTTGCTGCCAGTGCCAGATTTCATCGGAAAGCCGAAAACGTCTGAACTGCTCGTACTAACTCAGGAAATGATGCCTAGCAGCGGGACAGCCCGCCCGACTCTGATCCGCGTTGGGTCAGTGCCTACCAATGAAAGCTATGGCAGCCCACAGCAGATCGGTTATGGCCTGCTCAGTACGTTCTTACTGCCGTTTGAGTTGGTATCGCTGCTGCTGCTGGCAGCAATGGTTGGGGCAATCATCCTGACCCGCGAAGAAGTGGTCAAACGGGTACGGCAGCGGCGGGTTGTCAGCGAATCGGCGGTACAGATCAACCGTGCGGTTGCTGCCAGCCAACCCAACGCAGAATCGTCGGCGGATTAACGGGCTAACAGCGAGGAGAAACATAGTTATGCAGCCTATCACTATTCCGGTTGAATATTTTGTAATTCTAAGTGCCATCCTATTTGTCATGGGCGTGCTGGGCGTACTGATCCGCCGTAACGCTATCATGATCTTTATGTCGGTTGAACTGATGCTGAACGCGGCGAATCTGTCGCTGGTGGCTTTTGCCCGCCAATGGAATGATGTCAACGGGCAGCTTATTGTCTTTTTCGTCATCACGGTTGCCGCCGCTGAAGTCGCCGTTGGGTTAGCCCTGATCGTGGCGATCTTCAGAACTAAACGATCAATTGATATTGACGAACTGCACGCGATGGAAGGCTAGTTCCACATGGAAAATTTTGCGTCACTCGTCCCACTGGTCATTTTTATCCCCTTGATTGGGATGCTAATCAACCTGTTTCTGGGGAAAAACATCGGTGAAAGGGCAGTGGGTATCGTCGCTTCGACGGCGGCAGCACTGGCCTTCAGCATTGCGCTGGTCATGGCCTTTGCGATCACTCGCTATGGCTTTGAAGCCAGCGTGGTCAACGTTGCCATCCTTCCGGCGTGGATTACTATCCCGTCCGCGCATTTGACGATTCCGTGGCAGTTGCGGGTCGATACCCTGAGCCTGACGATGATGTTGGTTGTCACCGGGGTTGGCACGCTGATCCATATTTACGCCATTGGCTATATGCACGGCGACTCGCGTTTCCCGCGTTTCTTCGTGTACCTAAACCTGTTTCTGGCCTTCATGCTCATTCTGGTCACAGGCAATAACTACCTCGTAATGTTTGTCGGCTGGGAAGGCGTGGGCCTGTGCTCATTCTTGCTCATCGGTTTCTGGTTCGACAAGCCACGCGGCGAGGGCTGGAAGAATAGCAATGCCGCCCGCAAAGCCTTTATTGTCAACCGTGTAGGCGACTTTGGCTTTTTGCTGGCGATTTTCCTGACATTCTGGACATTCGGCACGCTGGACTATTACAAGCCCGGTGAAGTCCCTGCCAAAGCTGAGACCAGCGAAGTCGCGGTAGCGCCCGCTAGCACGACCACCGAAGCGGCTCCGGCAACCAGCGAAACCGCGACAGCTCCAGCAGCAGCCAGTACCGACACAACCGCGCAAAAGGGTGTATTCGTGCAGGCGCAAGAGTGGCTCGATCAGGGTGGGACTCATGTTGTGCCGCTTGGTCCCTTTACGCTGCCATTTCCCACAGTGATCACCCTGATCACGCTATGTATGCTGATTGGCGTGACAGGCAAAAGCGCCCAAATCCCGCTGTTCGTGTGGTTGCCCGACGCAATGGCTGGGCCTACGCCTGTTAGTGCGCTCATCCATGCGGCGACCATGGTCACGGCAGGTATTTACCTGATTACGCGCAGCAACGTATTATTCCACGCTGCGCCGCTTACCTCAGCTATCGTGACAGGTATCGGCGGAGCTACCGCGATCATGGCGGCCTTTATTGCGATGGGACAGTGGGACATCAAGAAAGTGCTGGCCTACAGTACCATTAGCCAGCTTGGCTTCATGGTGGCAGCGGTTGGTCTGGGTGGCTATGTCGCCGGGATGTTCCATCTCGTTACCCATGCGTTCTTCAAGGCGTTGTTGTTCCTCGGCTCCGGTTCGGTCATTCACGGCGTGGAGCATGGGCATCATCTCGCCCACGCGGGACACGGCGATCATGGCGGGGGCCATGATACCGAACACGCCGCCGATCATGCCGAGCACACAGCAGACGCGCCGAGCGAAGAAGTGTTCGATGCACAAGATATGCGGAATATGGGCGGTCTCCGCAAACGGATGCCTATTACCTTCTGGACATATCTGATCGGTACACTGGCGCTGGCAGGGATCTTCCCGCTGTCCGGCTTCTGGTCGAAGGACGAAATTCTCGCCAAAGCCCTGTCGGGTATTTCTGACGGTAAATTCTCTGGGGCTTACGCACTGGCACTGCTGCTCATCGCGGCGGGGTTCACCGCCTTCTATATGTGGCGGCAGATTTGCCTAGTGTTTCTGGGCGAACCGCGCAGTGAAGCAGCCGCCAATGCCCCCGAAAGTACCAGCACGATGACCTTCGCGTTGATTGTGCTGGCGATATTGGCCTTCTTTGGTGGCTTACTCAATGTCCCCGAAGTGCTCAAGGGGTTGGGACTGCCGCTTGAAGCACTAACCAAGTGGCTTGAAGAAAGCGTAACCTTCGCGGTGCCGGGTACGTTCAGTCTACCGCTGGCATTGACGGCGTTAGTCGTCGCGGTTGGGGCGCTCCTATTGGCGCACGCAATCTATGGCGCAAACCCGCTGACCAAGCGCGGACGCGATCCGCTCCAAGCACGGGCAGAGACGCGCTGGGCTTTCAATCTCGCCAACGCCAAATTGTACTGGGATGAAATCTACGGCGCACTGCTCGAACAGCCTTACAATCGGTTGTCACAGTGGTTCGCCAATGTCCTTGATTGGCAGTTTTGGCACGATTACGTCCATAACACGTTGATCGGCGGTGGCTTTAATGGGGTTGCCGCCTTCTTGAGCAACCCGATGGACAAGGGGTTGATAGATCGCGGCTTTATGGATCTGGGGAAGATCGTCGAGTGGTCGGCGCTCCGGCTGCGTCGTATTCAAACTGGCTACATCCGCACCTATGTCTTCACGGTGTTGGTCGGTGTGCTAGTTGTCTTGTTTGTGATTTTGTTTCCTTTAATCCGGCAATTGCTGCAACGCTAAGGCAGGGGAATCTCTAATTATGAAAAATGACCTGTTAGTCACTGCGGTGCTGTTTACACCGTTGATCGGCTTGATCCCAATTCTCCTGCTGCCCAAAGCACGCGAGAACCAGATCAAGTGGGTCGCGCTGTTCTTCACGATCATCACCTTGGGCGCGGCTTCCGTGCTGCTGCTCTCATTCGACACAAACATCGCTGGGATGCAGCATGAGCATCTCGCTGAATGGATCAGCTTCGCCGGGTTAAAGATCAACTACTACGTCGGCGTAGATGGTTTAAGTATCTGGATGATCATGCTGACGGGCTTCATCATGCCGTTGGCGATCCTGTTCTCGCTCAATCATATCAAAACCCAGCTACGGCTGTACTACAGCTTTATGCTTGTCCTCGAATTTGCTTTTATCGGCGTGTTCGTCGCGCAAGACCTGTTCCTGTTTTTCGTGTTCTGGGAAATCAGCCTCGTACCGATGTACTTTGTCGTCGGTATCTGGGGTTCCGAACAGCGCATCTACGCAGCGGTCAAGCTGTTTTTGTACACGCTGGCTGGTAGTTTGTTGATGCTGCTGTCGATTCTGTGGATGGGCAGTCACTTCGGTACCTTCAATATGCAGGAATTGATGGTTCGCGTTCACGATACTACGAGCGCGATCCCTGCCTATCCGCGCTTCCTGATCGAAGCGCTGGTATTTCTGGGTTTCTTCATCGCCTTTGCCGTCAAAGTCCCGATCTGGCCTTTGCACTCGTGGTTGCCAGACGCACACGTTCAAGCACCAACAGCCGGATCGGTCATTTTGGCAGGCGTGATGTTGAAGCTCGGCACGTATGGGCTAGTACGCTTCTGTCTGGGACTGTTCCCACACGCGGCGGTCTACTTTGCGCCGTTTATCGGGGTGCTCGCCATCATCGGGATTATCTACGGTGCATGGGTCAGTTACGCACAAACTGATGTCAAGAAACTGGTGGCGTACTCCTCCATCAGCCACTTGGGATTTGTGGTACTTGGCATTTTCGCACTGGGACCGGGACATGCAGCGGCTCTGAGTGGTGCGACCCTGCAAATGGTCAATCACGGGGTAAGTACGGGCGGCTTGTTCTTGCTCGTCGGAATGTTGTATGAACGCCGCCACACCAAAGCAATCGACGCTTTTGGTGGTATCTGGAAAGTCATGCCGATTTTCAGCGGACTAAGCCTGATCATCGCGCTGTCGAGTATGGGCTTACCGGGCTTGAACGGGTTCGTCGGTGAGTTTACGATCTTGCTTGGTACGTTCGGATCGTCGGTACTTGGCCCGATCTTTGCGGCAGTGGCAACGACTGGCGTGATTTTGGCAGCGGTCTATCTACTGTATATGTGGAACAAAGTGTTCATGGGTGATGTGACCCACGAGGAGAACAACCACCTCGCACCGCTGCAATGGAATGAGACATTGGCGCTGGTAGTTGTTGTTATCGCAGCGTTGTTCATCGGACTGTACCCAACGCCGTTTTTCACGGCAATGGATAAGTCCGTCGCGCAGATGTCCAGCCAACTTCAAACCTATATTCCGGCTGCGAACCAGCGGGCAGTTGAACCCACTACCGATCAGACGATTGTGCAAGGAACTGGGAGATGATCAATACCGCAGACCTGAATATCTGGGCTGCACTCCCGGCGTTATCGCTCTCGCTTGGGGCGTGCGTCCTGCTGCTGATTGACGCTTTCATCCCCCGCCACCGTAAGGACATCACGGCATGGTTGGCGGCGATTGGCGTGCTTGTGTCGCTCGTGATCTCGTTGTTTGGCTTTTCGACACATAGCACCGCTTTCAAGGGGATGTTCATCTCCGATCCATTTACGTCACTGGTCAACGTGATTACGTTGATCACGACGTTCATCAGTATTCTGTTGGCCTACGATTACTTACGCCGTACCAAGATAGAACGCGGCGAATACTACCCACTGCTGCTGCTGACCGCTTCCGGCGCAATGTTTATGGGCGCAGCAGGCGATCTTGTAGTGATCTTTGTGGGGCTGGAATTACTCTCGATCCCACTGTACATTTTGGCGGGCTTCCGTCGCCCAGATCCGCGTTCCGAAGAAAGTGCCATGAAGTATTTCCTACTCGGTGCTTTTGCAACGGGCTTTCTGGTCTACGGAATTGCGCTGATCTATGGCGGAACCGGGACGACTAGCCTACAGGCGATCTTTACGCAGGTCACCGCCTCACATGTGAATTCACCGTTTCTGTTGGTGGCTGGTACTGGGCTAATGTTCGTAGCACTCGGCTTCAAAGTCGCCGCCGTACCTTTCCATATGTGGACTCCCGACGTATATCAAGGCGCACCTACGCCTGTCACCGCGTTTATGAGTGTTGTCGCGAAAGTTGGCGGGTTTGCGGCGCTGCTGCGATTGGTCGTCTTTGCCATCCCCGCGTTAGTGTTGACGGGCGTTAAGGTCGATCCGGGGCAAACGATGGTGCTCCACGCCGCATGGCAGGACACGATCACAGTCCTCGCCGTGCTGACAATGATTCTCGGCAATTTTGTTGCCATGATGCAACGCGACATCAAGCGCTTGTTGGCCTATTCCAGCATCGCGCACGCTGGCTATATGCTAATGGCGGTGGCGGCAGCCGGGACACTGCAAGCGACTGCTGATGCAGCGGGCAAAGTCACCTACTCGATGAACTTCGCGCAGGATGCCATGCAAGGCATCATGATCTACTTGTTGGCCTATGCCTTTACGAACATCGGCGCGTTTGCAGTAGCGATTGCCGTTGAACGCGATGATGCGACAGGCACACTGCTAGACGACTACGCTGGATTGGGCAATAAGCAGCCATGGCTTGCTGGGGCGATGACCCTCTTTCTGTTGAGCCTAACTGGTATTCCACTGACCGCTGGCTTTACCGCCAAGTGGTTCGTGTTCCTGCCAACTATCAACTCTGGGCTGTCACTATTGGCGCTTGTCGGTGTCCTGACCAGTCTGATATCGGCATTTTACTATCTGCGAGTGGTGGTCAAGATGTGGCTGGAACCCGGAGAAGCCGACGCACAAACGAGTGTCCCGCTATGGGGCGCGATTGCGTTGTGTGCGGCGGGTACGCTGCTACTTGGCATTCTGCCCGGTATCCTGACGAGGCTCGCTGAGACAGTTACCGCTGTCGTGGTGAAATAGTAGCCCAACACCACACTCCCGCAAACTTTAGGAACTGCGTCCGGCTTTCTAAACTTAGAAAGCCGGATTTTTATAAAAAGAAGTCCTTTAACGCCTCGGTGATCTCGTCAATCAGCACATGCCACTCAGCATCTGGGTCGCGCCGCACGATGAGGATGTTGTCCTCAATCTCCAGTGCCACCAACCCTTCGATCTCGAACAACGTTTGCGCCAGCGGTGATCCTTCGTCGCCCGTCTCGCGGTCAGGATAGACCTCTGAGTCGTCATCTGTCAGCATCAAATTGGTAATCAGCCTGATACAATCGGGATCATCATTGCTTTCGACGTTGATGGTGATATATTCTGACATTCTGCAAACATCCCTTTCTCGCTTCAAGGTTCGCTATTTTCGTGGCAAATCGTTTCCCGTGCAAGACAGCGTGACATACGTACTAATTACCCGACCTTAAATCTGGAATATAACTAAGATCGTGTACACGCATGTTTTGCTATACTGAATAAACACACGGCTACATCAACACTTTGTGAGGATTTATGGACGACGGCAATACACGTAAACTGGTACTCACACAAGAAGATCGACAAAAGCTGCGGGATGCCTATGAGCAAACGGTTCGCGAAGAAGAGTACGAAAAAGCCTTCGACGAGGCCAATCGTCAACTTCGTGAACGCCAGCCCCTCGTTGATACCGTAAACGATCTGAATGATGTTCTGCTGGTGGTCTCCACGCTGGCGCTTTCCGAGAACTGGAATCGTCTGCGGGATGAACGCTTTATCAAGGAGATCGGCGGGTTTCACCGTGTGATCTCGGAACTGTGCAAGAACATTGATGACCCCGATATTGCGACGTGGGACAGCCGAATGCAGATCATCGTTGACGCATATATCGAAGGCATTAACCTATTGATCGTCAAGCGGAATAAGGATTATCTGCGCGAGATCATCGTAAAGTTCGGCCCGAAGCAAATGCGACTGCCACCCCAAAAACTTATTTTTGTCCCCACCCCCGATCGGCTTGAATAAGTAGCTTACTACTGATTCGCATTGACTAGTCTCGGAGCAGCTTACCACCGATTGGTAAACTGCTCCTCAACGCTTTGCCTCCCCAATAATGATCTCTATACGATTTGCCGTAAAATTAGCATCTCCAAAGAATTAGCACGGTAAGTACAAAACCCCTGTATTCTTAACACGAACTTCGCAAAAGCCAAAGAGGTTAAAGTCAATGCTGCAACCAACAGGCAAAACAAAAGAAAAACGCAAAGGCCGACCTAGACGCATTGCGCTTTATACTTCTTATCTTGTCTCCATTCTATTGGTAGCGGCGATGCTCCTTGTCCTGCTGATTTGGGGTATTCGCAATACACCGCAACCCGTAAGGCCAACAGTCGTTGTCCGATTGCCAACAGCTACAGACTTTCCCACAGCGCTTTTGCCAACAAAAACAACAATTGCCACGGTGGAACTACCACCGACATTGACAATAAGCCCCGCGGTTCTACAGCCTACAGCCCAAGGCGGGAAGTTATCGGGCAAAATAGCATTTAAGTCACTGATAGGGACTTTGCAAACACGCATGATAAATGCCGATGGCACTGGTTTACATCAGCTAGTTGCTCTCGATAGTAGCGAGATTCTCCCATGGGATACGCCATCATGGTCCCCAGACCAACAACGTGTAGTGTTTATGGGTTCGATAAATCTATATGATCAAAACCTCTATGTCATGAATGTGGATGGCTCCCATTTGGTCAAACTGTCCCAATTAGGTCTGTATCCTTCTTGGTCGCCGGATGGCAAACGAATTGCGTATCAATCACGGCACGGGGGCGATATTCCTCGAATCTACATAATTAATCCTGATGGTTCTGATGAAGTCCAAATCACGGTCGATAGCGGTGCCTATCCCACTTGGTCGCCCGATAGCAAACAAATCGTTTTTCAATCTAATGGTGAGATGGCTAATATCTTTAGCATCAATGCTGACGGTTCTAATTTATTTCAGATCACCCATATGACGGACGCAGGCTGGCCACAGATGTCACCCGATGGTCGGTCTATTGTGTTTGTCGCTAGTGGTAGCGAAGGCCCATTGCAAATGTACACGATTAATATCGATGGCTCGCAACTTACTCAGCTAACACATAGTAATGCAAATTATAGTCCAGTTTGGTCGCCGGATGGTAAACACATCGCCTTCCATTCGTTGAGGGATGGGCAAATGCAAATTTATGTGATAGATGCTGATGGCTCATATGAGATTCAACTCACCCACGACGCGATCCAAAATAGCAGCCCACGTTGGCTATCCTAAAGCCAACTTTTTCCTTAACTACAACTGTCATTAATGCACAAGGATCTGATTATGCAACCAACGGGCAAACCCAAAGAAAAACGCAAAGGCCGACCCGGACTCCGTGCCATGCAAATCTCATGCCTTGTCTCGATTCTCTTGGTGGCAGCGACGATTCTGGTGGTGGTCATCTGGGGCATCCGCAGTGCGCCACAGCCTATTAGACCAACAGTCGTCGTCCGATTGTCAACACCTACCGTCTTTCCCACCGTTCTATCGCAGGCAACCGAAAGCGATAAGTTATCGGGCAAGATAGTGTTTAAGTCAGTAATCGGTGGATCTGCATTACAAACATGGATGATGAATGCCAATGGCTCTAATATGCATCACTTGGCTAGCTTGGATGGGTCAGTATTTCCATGGAATACACCGTCTTGGTCTCCGGATCAACAACGTGTAACGTTTATGGCTTTTCCAACAACTTCAGATGATCCAGATCTCTATGTAATGAATGTTGATGGTTCCCATATAGTCAAACTAAATCAACTAGGTGGCTATCCATCTTGGTCGCCCGACGGCTTGCGGATCGCTTTTCAAGCAACGAATGGGAGTCTTCATCCTCAGATCTATACAGTAAAACCGGATGGTTCTGATAAGGTCCGAATCACTCAAAGCGATGGGGCATATCCTTCATGGTCACCAGATAGTAAACACATTGTTTTTCAGTCTGCTGATCAGACATCTAATATATTTATCAAGGATGCTGATGGTTCTAACTTAATTCAGGTTTCCCATATAGGCAGTGCAGGTTGGCCTAGTTGGTCACCAGATGGTAAATCTATTGTTTTTGTAGCGCAGGATAGCACTGGCGCTTTGCAAATCTACACGATAGGAATCGATGGTTCGCGGCTTATGCAGATAACACACAGCAGCCGAAACTACAATCCACACTGGTCACCGGATAGTAAACACATCGCTTTTCATTCATTTCGCGACGATCAGTCACAAATCTATGTAATAGATACTGATGGCTCGCATGAGAGTCAACTCACTCATGTTGGTTATAACTCCGACCCATATTGGCTGCCCTGAAACTAACCTTTTCATCATGTGCGCCATGTAGAACTAAAAGGATCTGACCATGCAACCAATGGGCAAACCCAAGGAGAAACGCAAAGGCCGACCCGGACTCCGCGCCATGCAAATCTCATGCCTTGTCTCGATTCTCTTGGCGGCGGCGATGATTCTGGTGCTAGTTATTTGGGGCATCCGCAGTGCGCCACAGCCTATTGTCGTCGCCACGATTGCACTTGAACCTCCCGCTACCGTTATCGACCCGACCAATACCGCCCTGCCCACCCTAGTTCCGTCGCCAACTACCGAGGAAAAGTTGTCAGGAAGCATTGCATTTAAGCTATACAGCGATGCACTTCACACATATATGATCAATGTTGACGGATCTGATCTGCACATACTGGCTACGGTAGATATTGATCCTGGACGGCTACCATGGTATACGCCAATCTGGTCACCGGACGGCAGACGCTTGGTATTTGTTGCCCATGATTATAATTTTGACTTTATGCCTTGTAATCCTAATCTTTATGTTGGCAACGCGGATGGTTCAAATATTGTCAAGTTACAGCAGGCGGGTGTTTTCCCTGCTTGGTCGCCCGATAGCAAACGGATCGCCTATAGTTCTGATCCTCAATGTAGCGACAATAATCCTGAAATTCATATTGTAAATGCTGACGGAACCAATGAAGTTCAATTTGCCAATTCCAATGGTATTCACCCTGCTTGGTCTCCCGACGGCAAACAAATTGTATTTAATACCAGTGGCAAGAGAGGCTACAATATATTTGTTGTAAATATCGATGGCTCCAATCTACGACAACTTACCCAGACCGGCTCAGCGAGTTTGCCAACATGGTCGCCTGATGGACGATTTATTGGCTATAGCGCGATCAATGGTTCTTTTTCAGTCGGTATCATAGATCTAAACGGTTCCACTCTTGTCTCAATAGATCATGGCTATGCATTTAATGGCCCAGTTTGGCTCCCAGATAGCAAACATGTTGTTTTAACTGTCAACCTCGAACATCAATCAAAATTTGTCATTTTAAATATCAACAATCTACACGAGGTTACAGTCCCTAACACCCCTATCGAAAATATTTTTGATCCAGTCTGGGTGCCCTGAATCTGATAGCAAAATTTAGCTGTAATCACACCCGTTAAATATAGAAAACCCAAAGGATCTGACTATGCAACCAGCAAGCAAGTCCAAAGAAAAACGCAAAGGCTTAGGTCTTTATCCGTCGTGGTCGCCCGATGGCAAACGGATTGTCTTTCAATCTCAACATGGTGACAAGACATCTCAAATTTATACTGTAAACCCTGATGGTTCCGATGAAGTTCAAGTCACAAAAGTTAGTCGTGCCTATCCCTCTTGGTCACCTGACAACAAACGCATCATTTTCAAGTTTAATGAGAAAACCTCTGATGTTTTTATGATAGTAACTGCTCAGACCCACGCTGCATTCTCACCTGCTTGAGGAGTTAGCTACGTGCAATTGGGGTTAGAGCAGCGACATTCGGCTGGTCAAGCGAGTAGGCCAATCAACAGCGCCCACTCGGTCATTTCACGGCGTGCTCGCCGAAGTCGCACTACTGGCTGGAACCACATTAAAGGTTGTGCATTCATTCTTGCCATCCTTGTTAGTCGTTTGTATTGCCAGCAAACCATCCTTCAGGAAATGGACATTTCCATCGGCGAGTTTGGCCCCGGTGCTGACCTCGTAAAGCGCTCTGTCATCTGCGATCAATTGCTTATTCAAGCTAAATACCGTGGAGGCGAAGTCTTTCGCATATCCCACCTCGGCATAGTACCCTTCGTTGTGTAGGGTTGGGATTTGGGAGATTCGCTTCCCCGTCTGCGCCTCGTAAATGCCATCGCCTTCCATCGCTATCAGTGAGCCGTCCGCGCTAAAGGTAACCGCCACGCCAGTTGGCAGAGAGAGACGCTTAATACCAGTGTTCACATCATAAATTCCGTCCCCATCAATGGCTAACAGCCGCCCATCATTGCTCATGATAGGCCCTGATCGTGATTTCCCAGTCGCTGGCCTTTCCAGGAGCTTCTGACCAGAAGCAACATCATAAACGAGCCATCCTACGGTCGTGAGATCATTGGTATTGACCGGAAATACAAACATTCGTTTTCCGTCGTCACTCAGGCGAGGTTGGGCTGTCGTATAATAAGTGAGGATGGCCGTGCCAGTGTCGATACGAAATATGCCGTCTCTGGAAACGATGAAATTATCGTCGGGGGTGAAGAATCCCCCACCTGTGACGACCATGCGGCGACCGGTAGTCACCTCGTACACGCCGCTCAGGTCCACCGTCAGGTATTTGCCATCATCACTGAAGCGCTGG
Organism: Chloroflexota bacterium; assembly: GCA_040007395.1. GTDB lineage: Bacteria > Chloroflexota > Anaerolineae > Aggregatilineales > UBA2796 > DATGFK01. Next base: position 9,891 of record JBDTVG010000037.1, on the reverse strand, counting down.
TTTTGAGTATAAGGAGGGGTCCGCCCTCCGATGGCGAATCGTCGTTGACCGCTCGGCAGGTCATACACGCCGTCAGCCGTGATCGCCAGCGACTTGCTGTCTGGACTGAAGCCGATTTCGGCCTGAGCAGAGGTCAAAGGCATAATCTGTTTGCCGGAAGGCATCTCATAGACCCCTGTCCCTGCCGCCACTAGGATTGTGCTGTCAGGGCTAAATTGCGTAAAACCAGCAAAACCGGTATTACCGGGCTTGAACGTGAACAATACCGCACCGGTCTTCAGGTCGTAGACATTGCCGTCGCCGCTTACCGCATAGGCGAGATTTGGGCTGGTCACAACGAAGAAGCCTGAGTGGGTATCAAGGCGCACTAATCCCGTATTGATGTCGTATAGCTTTCCGTCATTACTCTCAATAAGGGAACCATCACCCATAATGTTACATGGCGCGAGAACGGTAATCAGCTTTTGGAGCGCGATGCTAGCAGGTGTGGTCTGCACGGTTGGTATTAGTGTCTGCGCGGAGCGATATGGCAGAACGACGACAAAAACAACGACGACGAGTATGGCGATAACGACTGCTGTAACGATAAAACCCTTGTGCATGATGCGTACCTCCCATTCTAACGGCGACTTCATTAACAATTTGTATCTGCTCAGGCTGATAGAAGGCTGATCTGTTACAATTTATACAGTTAATGTTGATGGCTCGCAGCTTACACAGATAATACATGGTAATCTAAATTATGGTCCAGTTTGGGCGATAGATGGTAAACACATTGCCTTCCATTCATTGCGAGATGGGAAATGCAAATTTATGTGATAGATCCCGATGGCTCACATGAGATTCAACTCACCCACGACGCGATCCAAAATAGCAGCCCGCGTTGGCTACCATAACCCCGACCTTTTCCTTAACTACAACTGTCATCAATGCAAAAGGATCTGGAAATAGCCATCCCACGCCAGCAGTTGCACATTTTGGAACGCAAGGTAAATAGCACATGACATTACCGGCAGGTAGCCTGATATGCCCAGTTGGAGCGGGGTTTTTCAACCACACCCGATTGCCTGATTTCTGCGGGTAAAGGGTTAAATCCGTGTCGATTTACCTGTCTTGTTGAAAGCGTTCTGAGTTCTGACACAACGCTTGGTGGAACTTCATTGGATCAACCAAACGTAACCGCCATCATCAAACTGTTCCCCACAGTCCGCCGCAGCCCGTACCGCAAGCCGTGTTTTGCCAATCCCACCTGCGCCGACCAGAGTCAACAGGCGGCAATCGGCCTCGTTCAACCGACTGGTGATCTCCTCAATCTCGCTAATACGACCAACAAAGGGTGCCGCATGATATGGCAGCTTGTATACAGCCATCGTCAGGTAGCCTTCTATTTATGTAGCCTTCTATATAGTGCAGACTAGAAAAACTGAACCTGTGCCATCACTTTTTGAAGGATGGAAGGTTTCTGAGACTAGGTGGGTTATCGCGTTGGGCAATTTCCAATAAAATTCTTGATTCAGTCACTGAGTAGGGGCTGTGTCAAAGCTCCTCACGTAATACCCCGATCTCGCGGGTATAAAAACGAATAAACTGTCGGACGTTAGCGATTTTGTCTTCAAGAGTATCGAGTGCCATTGCTATAGCGCCTTTCAATCTCCTTTTAGTTGACATTATCAAGTAGTTATTTGCTTTTATCAAACAGTTACTTGACTTTGTCAACTAAAAGGGGCGAAAAAGCACTATCCTTTACCCGCCGACAATTGGCACGTTAGAAAGTGTCCCCGCCACAATCCGCACGTATGGGGAGTAGATCCAGCCTGTCAACCCAGCGTACTGCACCTGATACCATGCCCCGTTGCTATTGCGCCCCACCATATCCACAATTGTCCCCCAACCGAGTGTACCAACCGCCGGAAAATTCGATCCCGGCCCAGTGTGGAATCGCAAGTTCGAGAACAACTTGGCACGGACTCCCGTAGGACTGGGTGGTGGTGGTGGTGGTGGCACCTCGACGGGTGCGCTGAACACACTGCCGTTGATATTGACATAGTAGGTGTTAATCCAGCCTGTTACGTTGGGCGCGTTGACCCGTATCCAGCTTGCATCGGTGTTACGCCCCAACACCGTGAACGTATCGCCACGCTTTATCGTGGTGAGAATGTCATAGTTAACACCGGGGCCAGTCCGCACATTCAGCGCATGGGTATTGACGCTGCCCGTGCCGACTCCCGGCACTGGCGGCGGTACACCACCCGGATACTGCGGCGGAGTCTGGCTATTGGGCGGGTTCCATGTTAGGCCGATGACCGACTCAAAATGATCTTGGAAATATTCCAGCCGGACAATGTGGTAGCCTTCGGTCAGATCGACATTTTTGGTGATCGTGACCGCACTCTGTGGCTTCCATGCATCGATAATCAGCGTGGTATCAATGTACAATCGCGCTCCATCATCGACAGTCACGTAAAACAGATAAGGCCGTCCGGGGAAAAAGAGTCGCCGTGTCCAACGCACCGAGAAACTTTCGCGGGGGAAGTTTGCCACTGGTGGCGCAACTGACCAGTTGAAGTTAATGCCACTTGTGCCATCGAAGCGGATAAAGCTCGGTGAGCCTTGCAGGTTCGGGTTGGCAAAATATTCGCCGTACCACTGGTCAGAAGTTGTGCCGGGGTAGGGCGGCGGGCCAACTGCTACTGCATAGTCGAAGCGCACTGCAGCCTGATCGATTGAGTCGAAGTATTCAACACGCAGCGTATGCAAGCCCGCCGATAACGGCACATCGATGCTGTAGGCGGTTAGCGTTTGCGTTTTCCATTGGTTGATCACACTGGCATTGTCAATAAACAGCCGCACGCCATCATCACCCGCTAAGGTGAAGCGATAAGTGGCGCTGCTAAAGGGTAGGGTCGCTGTCCACCGAGCGCTGAAATTGTCGTTGCCGATACCGGATGCGGGCGATCCAGTTCCCCAGAAATAGTTAATACTCGTCTCGTAGCGGGTTACTGCTGCCGCCCCATCTAAATTCGGGTTGTTGTAATATTGAGCAGTCCACGCCGAACTCTGCGCCAGCGAATAGTCCCAATAAACTGTCAGGCTGGCATCTCCAACCCCCTGATAATAGTCCACCTGAATGATGTGATTACCCGCTACTGCCTGCACATCAACGTAATACTTGGTCGGCGCTGCATCGTGCCATTGATCAAGGATGAGCTGCCCATCGACATAGACACGCACGCCATCGTCGGCAATGATCGTGAAGCGGTAAGTACCCGCGTTCAAGTATTGCACGGTCTGCCAGCGCGCCGACCAGTTTGAGGAGCCGATACCGGGGCCGGGACTGATTGATCCCCAATTGAACACTACTGCCGGATCGATCCGCGTAAAGACAGGCGACCCTTGCAAGTCACGGTTATTAAAGTAAGCGCCTGTCCAGTTGGTTCCGGTATCCGCGTGGGTCACGACAGGGCGGCTGAAGCCTAACGTCAGCAGCACAATGGTGAGCGCCACCATGATCAGTCGTGGCAGTCGCATGGATAACTCCTTAAGACTTAGGATTTCTAATTATTCTTTCTACCGCACATTCTATCTAAAAGTTAGCAAAACGCATGATACCCGTTGGGTAAACGCACGATTGGCGTTGGATAAGCTTGCGATCCCCGTTCGTCAAGCACTCAGGTGCGCCTCATCCGTGTCTTACGCCGTCGTCCGATAGCCGCCATTTGTTCTACAGTAGCACGATACAGGAACAATGGGAGTTTATGCCATGAAAGTTAAAATGATTTTGCCCGCGCTGACCGAAGCAAAAAGTCCCTTCTGGCGACCCATCAAATATTCTTTGTTCCCGCCGCTGGGATTGGCTACACTGGCGGCTTATCTCAGCCAAGATGATGACATCACTTTGCAAGACGAACACGTCGAAATGCTTGATCTCACCGATGAGCCGGATCTGGTTGTGATTCAGGTATACATCACATCCGCTTATCGTGCTTATGAATTAGCGGATCACTATCGTGCCAAAGGTGCTTATGTAGCATTGGGCGGCTTACACGTGACTTCGCTGCCCAACGAAGCAGCCCTACACGCCGACAGTATCTTCCTCGGACCGGGTGAAGATATTTGGCCTGCTTTCCTGACTGATTTTCACAATGGGGCACCCCAGAAAGTCTATCGTTCGACGCGGCGTACCCTGATTGGTGTGCCACCTATCCGTCGCGATCTGATCAAGCGGCACTTGTATCTTGTGCCTAACTCGATTGTTGTCTCACGGGGCTGTCCGCATACCTGCGACTTTTGCTATAAAGAGGCGTTCTATCGAGGCGGTAGATCGTTCTATGCACAGGCAGTGGACGATGCTCTTGCGGAGATCGAACGCTTGCCGGGAAGACATCTTTACTTTCTGGATGATCACCTATTTGGCGATCCGCGATTTGCCGCCGCGTTATTCGATGGCATGAAAGGAATGGGGCGCTTGTGGCAAGCCGCTGGAACTGTTCAGGCGGTTCTGAAATCTGGCTTACTAGAAAAAGCGGTTGATTCTGGGCTGCGCAGTTTGTTCGTTGGCTTTGAAACGCTCAACCCCTCGAATTTGGTAGAACATGACAAGTACCAGAATCTTAACCGCGACTACAATGCTGCGATCCGTCGCCTGCATGATCTGAGCGTTATGGTCAACGGAAGTTTTGTTTTTGGCATGGATCACGATGACGAGTCGGTATTCGATAGCACCGTGGAATGGGCTATTTCACAGGGTATCGAAACCGCCACGTTTCATATTCTAACCCCTTATCCGAGCACAGAACTGTATCAGCGGATGACCACGCAAGGTCGCCTAACTACTGATAACTGGAATCTGTACGACACAAGACACGTCGTTTACCGTCCAGCAAAGCTGACTCCCGAAGCACTAGAAGCGGGTTATTGGCAGGCTTATCAGAACTTTTACAAATGGGGATCGATTTTCAGAGGCGCACAGACAAAGCCTTATACGATTGGCAAACTACGTCATCTGGCCTATGCGGGCGGTTGGAAAAAGTTCGAGCCGATGTGGGATTGGGTGATCCGTGCCAAACGAGTAACTCAATTGCTGCCGATGCTCGAAGCGGTGTTAACTGGATTTGGAAAATTCGAGGCTGAGAAACCCGTTCCTGTAGAACAAAACGCTCATTCGCTACCATAACATAAAACTGGGTATTGAATTCTCCTCAACCCCACTTCGTAGAGAGGGGAGTCGAACGAGTCTGGAAATCCCTCTGCACGAGTGCAGGGTGGGGATTCGCACTCATCGCCAAGTCTAGGCACCCCCCAAACTCATCGTTGTCCTATCACCAATTCGTGTTGGGATAGGACGACTATTGCGTTTGCTCTACATATCTGGATATAGTAGACAACCAAATCCAAGCAAGGTTATCCTAGCTACGCCTGCTTTAAGTTCCAATAGGGGGAAAACATTGCCATGCTTCGTGAGCAATTGATGAAACGACATATCGGTGAAACTGATGGCTTTCGTTGGCGCGGGCAGGAAGTCACGCGACTTGAAGGATTCAGTGATGCTGTACTCGCTTTTGTAGTGACGCTACTGGTCATTTCGACGGAGGTGCCGAAGAATTTTAACGACTTGATCGCCTTGTTCAGTTTCAGCAATGTCGGGTCATTTGCGATTTGCTTTATCTTTCTAACGTGGTTATGGCATTCCCACTACATCTTTTTCCGGCGTTACGGGCTTGAAGACGGAATAGTCTTTGCCCTTAACACGGCGTTCTTGTTTATCATTGCCTTGTACGTTTATCCGCTCAAGTTTGTGTTCAGTTGGCTGTTAAATGGTGTTCAAATAGCCCAACCCGGTGCGGCGCTCACCAACACTATGCCAATACAGGTCGATCAGATCCCGCAATTGATGGTGATCTATGGGCTGGGCCTTGGGTCTCTGTATCTGACCAATATGGGGTTCTATGTGCGGGCCTACCAAAAGCGCCGCGATCTTGAACTGAACCGACTAGAAACGCATGACACTGTCACAAGCATTGGAGCATGTTGTGTGGTGATTGGAATTGGCCTTGTCTCAATCTTGATTGCGATTCTGGGTGGACAGGCTGCCGCGAACTGGACTGGACTCGTATATCTTTTGATCATGCCACTGATGGCAATCTACGGATCATATCGAGGTAGAGTCCGTCATAGATTAGCAACTTTTCAGGCTCCAGCAAAAGCATCTGCAATGGACTAGCTCATAAAGTACGCACGAGAAATCCTACAGCCGCTTGCCTTCTAACAAGATTGCTCTAATTCTCAAGGATGTTAATTTCACTCATCACGTTGCTTCATTATCGCTGTACTCGGACCATAAATCTGAAGTACACACGGGACTGTATAACTCACCTTACGCATGACTTGTTTTTATACCAGATTGCCCTCACCCCAGCCCCTCGCCCGCAGGGCGAGGGGAATTTAGGGGGAGGATGCGTAAGGTGAGTTGGTTCAGCCCCTTTCGATTTCCTGTGCTACACTTTTCCAGATCAATTCGATCTCACAGGCAAACTTGCATAGGGGCGAACGCTAAATCTGATGAAAACTGACGAAATCAAGCTGTTATACGAATATCATTATTGGGCAGACCGACGCATTCTGACAACCTGCGCCCAAGTGACCGAAGCGCAGTATGTTGCCAGCACTGACTTTGGAAATTTGCGCCACATCCTCATCCATCTGCTGGATGCCGTAATGGTGTGGCGACTCATCTGTCAAGGCGTTTCTGTAACCGATTGGACAGAACTTTCCGAAGCCGATTTCCCGACCCTCAGTGACTTGGACGCAGGCTGGCAAGCCGAACAACAGGAGATGCGAGCCTACCTCGATAGTTTAAGTGACGAGGATATGAATGGCATTGTACGCTATGAAGGCGATAGCGGGGTTATTCGAGAACGGGTGTTGTGGCACTGCTTGTGGCATGTCGTTAATCACGCAACACAACACCGCAGTGAGGCCGCTGCACTATTGACGAGCTATGGGCAGTCACCCGGCGAACTTGACTTCACTCGATTTTTGAATGAACACTTTAACTTACCGTCTTGAACCAATGCAGCGAGATTGCTGTTAAATGAAGTTCGTTACTCAACCCAGCGTACTAACCTATTTCTGGAATAAATGCAGTAGAATCGCATTGTAAGCTGATCCTTTCGGTTACTTATATAACTCACACCGAGGAGAGCGTATTATGCGACGATTCTTGCTTCTCAGCGTTGTACTAGTATTTATTGCCGGGTGTTCATCGGGCAATGCGGCTCCCGCTGCCACGGGGGGCGCAGGCACGACTCCGGTTGCCTCTATTGTCCCGACGATTGATCCGAACAGTTTAGGTAGCCCGCGTGTGTTGGCGTGGAATCCGAATACGTTGCAGCTTGGCTGGTATGTCAATGGCAAACAAGCTCCAATCGGACAGCCCAGCACGGGTAAAGCGCTGGCAATTCCCTGTGGAATGCAGCCCAACGGCGAAAAATTGGCGATCTTTCAAGGGACTGATCCTCTCCAACCCTATTTGCTGACAATCAATAGCAGCGCGGCGGTGCCGTTAGAGAATACGACAGGCTTATCGTGTGCTTTGCCGGGTCGGACGCAGTTTAGCCCCGATGGTAATCGTCTAGGTCTGATCAAGTATACGACCAAGACGTTCGACTCGGCCTATGCAACGGGTACACTGCAAATCGTGAAACTGCCTGAAGCGACGGAACAAACCTCGCTCGACAATGTGGCAGCGTTTGACCTTCAAAATGATGGCGCAGTGGTGGTTCAACTTTTCCCCAATACCAAAAATCAGGCCAAGAGCGCCGATGTGATCTTCTGGGATGGCAGCAAAACCCGCAAGATCGACGAGAATGTGGGCGTGCTAAATCCCGATACGAAGGCTGACTGTGAATTTGTAGCGGCGAAGGTGCTGCATGTCGGCGATAAGGTTTATGAGTTGTTCGGAGAAAAGTGCAAAATAGGCGGATCGAGTTGGCGCATCCGTAAGGCTGACTTCGGCGGTGGCAATGGTGCGGAAGTGCAAAGCGGCAAGACCGGCACAAACGGCGCTGCCACTTATTTTAGCAGTTCCGCCATGAACGAAATGCTGCTGCTGCCAGATAACAAGACAATTTTATTCACTGTCCCCAACGGCACCGCCTCGGATCTGGTCAATGTGGCGCGGCTCTCGATAGCTGATGGCAGCGTCAATAATGTAATCGGTCTGGTCACTACCGATCAATATCCTCCAAAGGGACAGAGCAGCTTGCTTCGCAGCCCGAAGAATAATTATCTGACGCTGGTCACACGCAACGGCGACGGCATTGAACAGCTTTATCTGTACGATTTCAATGCACCCGACAAAGCACCGGGCAGTGTAGCAGGCGGCGGCAAATTGGATCAGGTTAACGATGTGGCGTGGTCAGGTGACGGACAAAAGTTATTCTACACAATGGTGGGCAATACCCAAGCGCTCTTTGTATACGATCTCAAGGGCAAGTCCAATATCGCTGCACGCGGTACGTTTGCGGGCGGATTGGCGGTCAACAATGACGGCTCACAGGCTTCTACTGTCGAGACCAACAAAGTCGCTTCAAACGACGTTCGCTACAATCTGGTGCTGATCAATACAAGCGATGGATCAAAGATCAATCTAGTGGAGGGCGCAAAAGGCGACAAAGCATTGATGCCGATTCTCGTGCGCTAGCCTCGTAAACCTTGTAGCTAAAATCCCTTATTCCTGGTAAGCGTGTCATCCCGAATACGCAGCCTGAAGTAGGGGACAGACATCACCGAACGATTTTGTAAGAACAGGCCATAGTACGGCGAGCAACGGGGCCAAGTGGACTTGACCCCGTTGTGCCCCTTCGATCTGCTATAGTCCGAGTCTTTAAGCATCGGCGCGAGTTTCTGATTGTCCACCAGACCGCTGCCTACTGGGGTGCTGGAGAAAAAATACCATTAACACCCTTACGTACCTTCAAATTCTTAATATGAACCTATACAGAGGGGATCGGTCTCGGTTCGAGGTCGAACCTGTCCGTGTTCGTACACAGGGCAGTATAAAAGAAGTGTTAGGCTCGGAAGAGAGTATATGATCTCCCAGCAACTAACCCCGATTACTTCTGCAACTGATTGATACTGCTGCTATTCCCGATTTGGTTGGTTGCTCGATTGCAGATGTTGCAGATAAGCGACCAGCGCGGCTTGGTTGTGGTCGTGCACGACTTTTTCAAGTAGGCCCAGATCACGCGCACGCATTGCCTCAAAGATACGCCAGTGTTCGCGTTGTGCAACCGCAATCCGAAAGGCAAAAACGTCTTTCAGGTAATAGCTACGGACTCGATCCCAATGTTGAAGAGTTTTGTTCATTATGTGCCTGACCAGAGGCATATCAGCTAGGTCACATACGAGTTGGTGGAAATGGACATTTTCGCGTGACCATTCGGCAGGTTCACTGACTAGGGTATCCATGCGATGCAAAAGCTGCTCCAACGCTACGTCGTCAGTATCGGTCATGCGCTGACAGGCCGCCTGTCCACTCAGCAGTTCCATCGCTTCCAACAGGCCAAATATTTCTGAAATCGAGCTTGCTTTAATTTCTGTTACCGTTACGCCAATATACGGCTGGAAGGTGATAAACCCATCTACCTCTAATTGTCGCAAGGCCTCTCGCACCGGAATCGGGCTAACGCCAAGTTCGGCAGCCAGATCATTGATCACTAGCCGTGCGCCCGGTTTCAATTCACTCTGCAAAATCGCGGAATGGAGGGCTTCGTAAACCAATGCCGCTTTGCTGCGAACGTTCTCAATTTTGTTCATAGCTTCCCACCATTGTAGATATATGATACCCTGATTGCTAGTTAAGATTAAGACAAGCCAGCGCCAACAGTGAGG
>JBDTVG010000036.1:0-4100 GCA_040007395.1 Chloroflexota bacterium | reverse complement strand
GGCGCTCTGCCTAACTTTCATCCTTGTGGTTGGTAGGTGTCGGGTGACTAGTTTTCACCCGTACTAATGTAAAGTAGAGCTACACGATGTCTTCCTCACATAACACCATAAAGCTACCCGTGACCACAACGCAAAGACCCCTTGTCAAAACAGAAATGCCCGTTGGAATTGCATTAGAAGATACAGCAATTTTGTTATTTGAAATAGATGATTTACATGTTACTTTAAGGAATCGTGAAGAGGTTGTTTTAGGCCGAGTCCATCCCTCAAATAAAAAGCAACCAGATATAGATCTTACCGATTTTGGCGCGGCATTATATGGAATTTCGCGCTTACACATAAAATTAGCGCGCAAAAACGATAGTTGGTGGCTAGAAGATCTTGAAAGTTCCAATGGCACATGGGTTAATGGGGAACGGTTAGCACCTTTTGTGCAGTACGAGTTATTTGTCCATAGCCGCATACGCTTGGCTAACCTAGAATTTGGCTTTATCTTACCTGAAGCAGAAAAGCAACCATCTACAACTTTAATAGCCCATGACGTTAAAGTCGAGAGAACCTAGTGTTCATCGACTTGGATTTGACATCTGGTGTATCAATTGGTGCGTATCAGACAATTGAGTTGATAGGGAAAGGTGGTTTTGCGGAAATTTGGTCTGGCATGGATAGCCAGTTCAAGCGGCTTGTCGCGATCAAGGTTATCCCCCGCTACGACGCTTATAGCACGATTCAGTTCAAGCGAGAATCAGGGATGATTTCTCGTCTTGACCATCCAAATATTCTTCCGTTATATGATTTTGGTGAAGTTTCAAAATATCGTTATCTAACCATGCCCTACTTAACTGGCGGATCACTGGCACAGCGTCTGGAAGAAGGCCGTCTACCTCTCGACGAAATTGTGGCGTTGATACGGCCCATTGCCTCTGCTTTAGACTACATTCATACTCAGCATATTGTCCACCGGGACTTGAAACCGGGTAATATTCTTCTGGACGCACAGGGATTTCCTTATCTGACCGACTTTGGGCTGGCAAAAGAAATCACCGACGAAACCATGCCTATGCACTCTGTATCGGGTACTCTCACGTATATGCCGCCCGAACAGTTCTCTGGTAGTGAACTGTCTGACCGTTCCGACCAATATAGCTTTGGGATACTGCTGTACCAACTGTTCACCGGTCAGCTTCCCTATGAGGGGCGCGCTGCACTGGGGATGCGCCAGTTGAATGCTGATACCGATGAGCGCTTACAAGACATTACGCTGGTTGACCCAACCCTGCCTGTAACGCTTAACGATCTGTTAGGGCAGTTGACAGACCCCGACCCGATTAATCGGCCCCCTAGTGCAGTCAAGATTGCACAGGACATTACTGCAATCTTGCAGGGCCTTCCCGGTAGCCATGAAGCTGCCAAGACCAACACACCCTATGCCCTTGCATCAGATGCCTATCGTCAACTTGAAGCAAAATATGTAATCGATCAGTACATAATTCCTTGGAGTCAGGGTCAATTTTCAGTACGGCTGACGCATTTTGTGCTCTTAGATTCTTTGTTACGATCATTGTCCGCGTTGGTTACACCCGACGTGCGAACGCTCATGCTGCGCGGGGCACTGGAATATAACCAGCAAATTGACTATTGGTGGGAGATCGGCAGTGAAGCCGAGCGTCAGCAAGCCTGCTGGCACGCTGTATTAAATGGCGATAGTGACGTTAGTCTAAAAGCGCTTCGACTAGTGATGACTGTGGTACAGACACACGCTACAAGTCAAGAAAACATAAGTGCGGTTGGCAAACGCTTGCTGCCACTCTCCGACTTTACGCCTGTTGCGTTGGAGTTTCTGGAAAAATCGCTGCCAACCAGCAAAAAATGGGCGGATGAAATCCCCCAGAGTCAGTTGAACGAAACCGATGACAATCTATGCACCGTAGCCATGAGCGACGCGCCACTGGCACACCGTGCAGCAGTATTAATCGGGACGGCGCGACGTACTCACGCAGTCATTGGGCTGCATAGTAGCCCCGGACAAAGAGACCCAATTTTTATTGCTTATGAGACTGCGGGGAGCTTGCCATCGCAGATTGCGCTAATGAAACGTCTGCGATTAATGGCAAGGTTAGCGGTCTTGCAACTTACCCGCCAGCCGTTAACTGCTTTGAGCCAATATGCTTGGGCTGTCCTCGGAAATGTCTTGGCTTTTGCCCTCATCGTTTACTTATCGTTTCGCAGTTCCGACTCGACCAACTTTTTCGCCGTAGCCCGTCTGTTGAATACGCTAGGCTATGGCCTCATCTTCGGGTTGATCTACGCCACTGGCATCTGGGTGGGGCGACATATCAGCCAGCGGCTGCGTGTTGTACCATTCTGGCTGCGTGCGGTATTCGGTACCGCCGTTGGGGGGCTGATTGTCGCGTGGGGTTTTATATTGTTTAATCGGCTGGTTTACGCGAATATCGACATCGAAATGATTATGCCTACTGCTAGCATTATCAACGGTTGGCTCTATGTAGCGGGTTTTGTCGTCAGCGTAAATCTTCCTGTGGGCATACAGATATTGCTCGGTGCTTTGGGAATTGCGGTAGCCTACCTACTTCCTTGGCTCATCTATCTGACTAATCCTGATGCAATCCCCCCTTTTATCTTCGATGATACGTATCCCTACACGGCCTTTGCGCTAAGTGGTATCGCAGCGTTAGTGGCGGCCTTCGTGACATTGGGATATTGCTGGCGAGATATAACCCTTTACCTACTGAATCGAAAACATTCGACTGGCACCCTTCTACACTAATACGATATTCTGAAGAATGTAAATATCATTTGAATATTATAACAATAGCTGCCAAAACTGCTTAATGCGTATGTTACATAAAATTTCCATAAAGATTCCGTGTTAAGCTTAAAGATACTATCAACACAGCTTAGTATCAATTTCTATGTTCAACTTTCACAATGTTATACATCGTAATCTCGAAGGGTGAGTGGATACGTGAAACGCTTAAGTACTGTTATCGCAATTATCGCTTTTATCGTTGTTGCCTTACTTTCACTGTCCGCTCGAACCAGCTATAGCCAAGGTACACTGCCCACAGCCAGCCCTGTTGCCATCCTCAATGCCTGTGAAGCACTTCTGGCGAGAGCCATAAATGCCCTAGCGACAAGCTGTCAGTCGGTTGGGCGAAATAAAGCCTGTTATGGAAATATACAGGTGAAAGCCGAAGCGAATAACAACGTTTCGCTACGCTTTGATACGGTAGGCGACATCGCCAATATCGCTGACATTCACACGCTCACGACGTTTCCCCTAGATGTAGAAAAAGGTGTTTGGGGGTTGTCCCTGCTCAAATTGCAGGCGAACCTTCCGGACACATTGCCCGGTCAAAATGTCACGTTTCTGGTGTTCGGGAACACGCATATTGATAATGCCTCCGGTGATATGCAGACTTTCTACTTTACGTCGGGTCTGGGTAACGACAGTTGCAAAGAAGCTCCCCATGACAGTATTGTGGTCAAAGCGCCGCAGAGAACTAACGTTACATTTACCGCCAACGGCGTAAAAATTACGATTGCCTCTACGGTAGTGTTACGTGCAGAACGTGGCAAGACCATGTCAATCGGCTTAATCGAAGGTCATGCAACGGTGGAAACTGCCTTCGGAAAACAAAGCCTCACCCCCGGCGACGAAGTTTCTGTGCCACTTGGTGGTCTGGACGGCTTTACCCCGGTGGGTGCGCCATCGGTTCCCAAGCCGTCAAATGAGGATTCATCGCTTGCCCCGGTCGTACAGGTCGCTAGCAAGATCGGTGATCCAACAGGCTTTGTCAATATTACCATTAAGGGATGTGTTACCGCTGTTCAGGGAAACTTAGTTGTCGTCAACGGCTACGTGATCAACACAGGCAATAATCCAGCTTTGAGGCGTGCCAAAGTCGGTGATTGTGTCGTAGTTCAGGGGCGGCTCCAAGGTGGAAGTGGTCAAGGCATTACTTTTGTTCCAGTGCCAGTTATTCCATCGGGTAACGGTACGGGCAACGGGAACGCCAATGGTAACAGTACTGGTCAGGGTACAGGGTCAAGTACTGGTTCGAGCAACGGCAGTAGTA
>JBDTVG010000035.1:0-8134 GCA_040007395.1 Chloroflexota bacterium | reverse complement strand
CCCACGCCGCCTTATTCTACCCAGCCACATGGTTTATGTGGCTGGTCGGAGTTGAGCGCGGCATGAATCTGTCGATGGTGTTCCATACATGGTTTGCTGCGTGGGGCATGGCGCGACTGCTTCGCAACTTCGGCAGTACGCATGTTGGCGGCATTCTGGCAGGCGTAATCTACGCGATGAGTGGCTGGGCAGCCGCCCGCTACTTTGCTGGACACTATCAACTGTACGTCGTTTTTTCGTGGATTCCTTGGGTCATGCTGACCTACCGTTATGCGCTGCAACGTGGCACATGGCGCTCAACGCTGCCGGGAATTGCAGCGCTTGGGATAGCGATCTTGGCGGGTCATCCACCGATGCTGGTTTACATGGGCATTGGGTTGATGACACTATGGTTCTTTCATATCGCCCAAGAGGATGATCTACTGCGGGCGGCATGGAATGTCACACGCCCGCTGGCAATTATCCTGATCGGTGGCAGCATTCTAGGAGCGGCGCTGCTGCTGCCTGTCGCTGAACTAACCGGCGTTTCAGCGCGGACTGGCAACGATCTAGACTTCGCCAATTCATTCGCGCTGCCTACCGCCCAATACATCAGTCTAGCGCTGCCCGGCTTCTTCGGCACGCCGAAAGCCGAACCGTATCATTATTGGGGCGGCGACTTTTACTGGGAAATTTTGGCCTACGCTGGATTGCTGCCTTTGCTGGCTATTCCAATGGCGTTTCGGCTGCGTCAGCGCGACGTATGGTACTTTATGGGGCTAATTGCGCTGGGCTTGGTACTGTCAGTCGGCATCGAAGGCGCATTAATGCCGCTGCTGTTCCGCTGGGTTCCCGGTTTTGGCCTATTCCGAGTCCCAGCACGCGGACTGCTCTTTGCCGTCATCGGTATGGCGGGCTTAACGGGAATGCTGGTTTCGGCGTTGCAGCGCGGTACAGCCGAAGTCCGGCGTGAACTATTGCGACCTGTGGTGCGGCTATGGTTGCCCATCGCCACCGTCGGAGCGTTTATTGGTGCGCTGGTCTTTGCGGGCTGGTATTCTAGCGCTAGTCATGTTGAGCCAATGCCGCTGCGAGCGTTCATCGATGGGGGAGTGCTAGCAGAAGCAGGCGTAATTCTGCTGGGGATCTGGGTTGCATTATGGCTGTGGACAGAGGACGACCCCAAAGCGATTCGGTGGGCGCTCCTGCTAACGTGTTTGGTGGTCACGCTTGACGCATGGCATGTCGGCATACCGCTGATCACGATGCAGCCGATTCAGGAAGATGGCGTATGGGCTGGTGCACGCATCAATGTACCGACGGGGCCAGACTCGCGAGTGGTTAGTCCGTATCCCGATTGGTATGTCGCCAGCGTCACTGGACATTTGGACGTTTACGCCGACGATCCATTGCCCGTCGAGGCATTGCGAAAGCTCGAAGCGACCAGTGACATCAACGATCCTTCGACCCCCGTAAATACTTTGCTCGGTGTGAAGTATTACCTAACGACCAAACCCTACGACAAACCCAATTTTGAGCTAATCGGCATTACCCAACCGGGAATCTACTATCGCCGCACAGATCCCTTTCCGCGCACATGGATCGCACAAAATGTGGTCGTGGACGGCAACGATGATGCAGTACAGCAGCATATCACTTCCGGCAAGGAAGATCTGGAAAAAACGGTGTACATTGATCGTCCTGTTGAATGTTCCTCAACACCATCAGCAGGCGGGACTGCATCAATCACAACATATCGCCCGAACAATGTTGAGATCTCGACGAGTGGCAGCGGCGGCCTGATGGTCTTGAGCGATCAATATTATCCCGGTTGGCAGGCTAGCATAGACGGCAAGCCCGTTGATACCATCCGTACCTTGACCATTTTTCGCGGCGTATGTGTCCCCGCTGGCGATCACATCGTGCGCTTTGACTATCGCCCCCTATCGTTCTATGCTGGGATTGTTATTTCGGTAGTTGGCTGGCTGGCACTGCTGGTACTGGTCATAATTTTGTGGCGTAGACGAACTGCGCCTGAGATTCAGCAAGCATCTGGAGCGTTATGAAAGGTCATTTGATAAAGCCGGAAATGGCAAAAAGTATATAATTGGCATTATCTCATAATCAAGATGTTCGAGTAGGTCAGTCTTATGATCAAAATAGGTATGCCTGAGAATCATCTTCCTATTGGCGCTGTATTGCTGGGTCGATACAAGATTTCGGGTGTTATCAGCATTCACGAAATGAGCCGAGTTTATCAAGCCCGCGATATGAACTTCCCAAATGTCGTGCGGCACGTTGCCATCAGGGAAATACTACCAGTTACGAGTTACCCCAATCGTCGCACAGCGATCTATCAGGAGTTTGAAAAAGTCGCCAAACTATTCGGCGAGTTAGACCACCCTGCGATTCCCCATATTTATGAATGCTTTGAAAGCAAACAGTGTTTTTATTTGGTGATGGAGTACGACAATGGTCTTGATCTCGCCCACCTTATCCATGCTTACCCGTATATGCTACCGCCGCTTGATATGGTAATAAAATGGGCAGTTGAACTATGTGATGTGCTGGATTATTTGCATACTCAACAACCAGCGCCAATCATTTTCCGCAATCTAAAACCATCGAACATTTTAATCAATCATTACGGAAGGACTCGCTTAGTCGATTTTGGACTGGCACGAGCGGGATGGGGGCAACAAAGTTGGATGATGATTGGTACAGAGGGGTATTCCGCCCCTGAATTACAAACTGAACCTGCAAGTCCTCGCAGCGATATTTATTCGCTAGCCGCAACGCTATATCACTTATTAACGCGACACGATCCCAATCTTGGTCAGCCGTTTAGCTTTGCTGACCATCCTAGTTATCCCACTCATTCAGGCAATCCGGTGGTTCTGTCGGGATTGGAAGCAATCATTACCCGCGCCTTAATGGTTGACCCGTCAAAGCGTTATCCCGATGCACTATCCATGAAACAGGCCCTGGAAGCATTGCCTACTTCATAATCGGAATATTCGCAACGGCCTTAGCTCTTTTGGGCTTCGTGGTATTTTTGCATGACCCGGTTCGCATCTGAGGCAATATCTTGACGTAGCGCTTCCGGCTCCTCAACCTCAACCTGACTGCCCCATGAGCGTATCCAAGGGCGCATCTCGCGCCAATCCTTGACCCACAGTGTCATACGACAGCCGCCCTCGGAGAGATTCTCGATCTTCTGCGATTCATGCCAGTTATGTTCGCGGATCAGATCAACAGCATCGTGGGCAAAATTCAGTACCACTTTGACCTCACCGCCGCCGCCCATGATGCCCCATGCGGTAGAGAAATACTGGTTAATATCAAAGTCGTTAGGAATCTCGAAGCGCTCATCCAGCAGTTGTATTTTTTGCATCCGTTGAAATTTTAAGGTGCGTATCTCACCGCTCAAGGCATCATGCCCAATGGCATATAGTCCACCCTGTGGAGTCGGCTCGACGAAATAGGGCGAAAACTCGCGGGCTTTGGTTTCGCCGCTGCTGTGTGCCGTGTACCAGACTCGCACCCGACGGCGTTCTGCCCATGCTTGGGTAACTGCTTCTAAGGTCGCCACGAAATCGTTATTGATCGGATAGTGGCTGATGGCCTGAGCCGTAAAAGCAACGTGGGAAGCCAGCGGTTCTGGGAAAGCCATACTAAGTTTGGTCAAGGACGAAACGAGATGTGGATTCAATTGGTCGGCGTGGCGGGAGAGCAGCCGCGCTCCGATAAATAGCGCAATGGCTTCGTTGAAGTTCAAACGCACCGTTGCTAAATATTGATCGCGGATAATGCCGAAACGTCCCTCGTCTTGCCAGATCGGGACACCAAGCATACTCAACATGTCCAAATCGCGATAAATCGTTCGACGGTCAACGCCGCAGGTTTCCGCGATCTCGACGGCACGCATTCCGTGAGCACTGCGAAAGAGCATTTTTTCGATTTCGGCAAGGCGTTCGGTGCGGCTCGACAAACGATTGTTCATACCAAACCTCAAAATCAGATTAAAAGTCAGTATAGCATCAACACAAATTTGGTAGAAATGGGAGGGAAGTGCGTTATATTTTCCCCTTAACATCTCGCAAAAAAGGAGTTTCCACGATGGGATTAGCCACATTAATCAGTCGGCCTGCTGAAAGTGAATATGTACCGTTTTATGGCGGGTATGTGCAGCTTGTGCCGGACGGTGATATTTTCGGACATCTCACCGAACAGATCGATACACTGAAGACGCTGCTTTCTCCACTATCCGCCGAACAAGCTAACTTTCGCTTTGGCCCAGACGAATGGAGCATTAAAGAAGTAGTAGGGCATATCAACGATGCCGAGCGGATCTTCTCGTATCGGGCGCTGCGGATTTCACGTAATGATCAAACGCCGCTGCCGGGATTTGATCAGAATAACTATGTCCGCGAGGCGAACTTCGGGGACTGGACATTGGCTGACCTGTTACAGGAATTTGAACTGCTCCGCCGTGCTAACCTGCTTGCCTTCAACCGTCTTTCGCCAGACATTAGTCTGCGTTCTGGTACCGCCGGCAATGGAATGGTCAGTGTCCGTGCTTTGCTGTATATCATGGTAGGCCATGTAGCACACCATATGGAAAGCCTACACACAAATTATCTGGCAAAACTCTAGGGCGTTCCACCGCCAAAAATGCCTGCCCATCCACACTACTTGCCATTTGCAGGCGGTACTCACCCTTGACATCAGCCTGTCGAGGTGTTAGCATACCACACTACTAAACGGGGCTAACCTTGCATGACAAGGCAATAGTTACCTGAATTTGTCGAGTCACCATCGGTGAGGCCATCTATGCTGGTTCGGGTTGGCCTCCCGTCATGGAAAGTACAGAGAGAAGCGGGCGTTTATACGCCCGTTTGCACGCCCAAAAACAATTGGGTAGCGAAGAAATAAGATGGAGTTTTTATGCCTACGATCAACCAGTTAATTCGCAAGGGACGGCACCCCAAGAAGACCAAGAGCAAGTCGCCGGCCCTTCAGTTTACGTTCAATTCCTATTCGCAGACACGTACCCGTCAGGCGGGTGGCGCACCACAAAAGCGTGGGGTTTGCACGCAAGTGCGTACCACTACGCCCAAGAAGCCAAACTCGGCACTACGTAAGATTGCCCGTGTTCGCCTAACTAACGGTATCGAAGTGACAGCATACATCCCCGGCGAGGGGCACGGCCTACAGGAACACAGCGTCGTGCTGATTCGTGGTGGTCGTGTGAAGGACTTGCCCGGTGTGCGCTATCACATTGTGCGCGGTACGTTGGACTGCGACGGGGTAAAGGGGCGTGAACAGAGCCGTAGCAAGTACGGCGCGAAGAAGCCGAAGGCGGGCGCTGCCGCCGCTGCTGCTGCTAAGGGCAAGCCAAAAGGTAAGAAGTAACAGGGGTTAGGTAAAAAAATATGCCGAGAAGATACCGTCCACAACGCCGTCCGGTGATCCCAGATGCGCGTTACAACAATACGTATATTTCCATGTTCATCAACCGCATGATGCACGGCGGCAAGAAAAGCGTCGCCCGCAGCGTGATGTATGATGCACTGACCCTCGTTGAAGACCGTGCCAAGCGTGAGGCCGTCGATGTGTTCGAGCAAGCGTTGCGTAACGCGGCTCCTACCGTCGAAGTTAAGCCCAAGCGGGTTGGTGGCTCGACCTATCAGGTGCCGATGGAAGTCGATCCTGATCGTGGCATTTCGTTGGCAATGCGTTGGATTCTTGGCGCAGCCCGCAATCGCAGTGGTCGCAATATGTCGGAAAAACTCGCTGCCGAATTGCTCGACGCTTTTGGCGGTCAGGGAACAGCAATCAAGAAGAAAGACGAAACGCACCGCATGGCAGAAGCCAACCGGGCGTTTGCACACTACCGCTGGTAGTGTACAGAAAGTAGCGAACGATGGCGAAGAAAGAAAATAGCGGAGCACTTGACCTCAAACGGGTCCGTAATATTGGCGTGATTGCCCATATTGACGCAGGAAAAACGACCACCACCGAGCGAATCCTGTATTACACGGGCATGGTGCATCGCATTGGCGAAGTTCACGATGGTGCAGCCACCACCGACTATATGGATCAGGAACGTGAACGCGGCATCACCATTACGGCATCGGCAGTTACCTCAAGCTGGAAGGATCATCAGATTAATCTGATCGACACCCCCGGTCACATCGACTTCACGGCGGAAGTGCAGCGTTCGCTGCGCGTTCTCGATGGTGGTGTGGTGGTTTTTGACGGCGTAGCGGGTGTTGAACCACAGTCTGAAACGGTGTGGCGACAGGCCGATAAGTACGAAGTCCCACGCATCTGCTTTGTAAATAAGATGGATCGCACAGGCGCGAACTTTCAGCGTTGTGTCGATATGATTGTGGAACGGTTGGGTGGCAAACCAGTGGTTCTGTATATTCCCTTCGGCGAAGGGGATCGCTTCGGCGGGCTGATCGATATTCTCAACCAAGAGTTGATCATTTACGGCAACGACTTAGGGACGGATATTAAGCACGGGCCGCTGCCAGAAAACCTGCGCGAACATGCTGAGGCCGTCAAGGCACAAACCATTGAGGCTATTGTCGAAACCGACGAACCCCTCATGGAAAAATACCTGATGGAAGAGCCTGTTACGAACGAGGAACTCATCGTGGCCTTGCGTGCCGCGACAATTGCAGGCAAAGTTCAACCTGTACTGTGTGGTTCGGCTCTCAAGAACAAAGGCGTACAACTACTGCTTGATGCGATCATCGATTATCTGCCTTCGCCGTTGGATGTTCCGCCAGTAAAAGGCACGAACCCCGATACTGGTGAAGAAGTTGAGCGTATGCCCAGCGACGACGAACCACTGTCAGCGTTGGTCTTCAAGATCATCACCGATCCGTTCGTGGGTCGGCTGGCTTTCTTCCGGGTCTACTCCGGCGTAATCAGGGCTGGCACCGGTGTACTGAACACATCGAAGGATCGCAAAGAGCGTATCGGGCGCATGGTCCGTATGTTCGCTGACAAACGTGAAGATGTCGATGAAGTCCATGCAGGTGATGTCGCTGCTATTCTCGGCTTGAAGGACACCTTTACAGGTGAAACCTTGAGCGATATTGATAAGCCAATCCTGTTGGAGAAGATTAGCTTCCCCGACCCGGTAATCAGTGTAGCGATTGAGCCAAAAACACGCGCCGATCAGGATAAAATGGGTGAAGCCTTGCGTAAGCTGGCTGAAGAAGACCCAACCTTCCAAGTGCGTGTTGATGACCAACTCGGTCAGACCTTGATCTACGGCATGGGCGAACTGCATCTCGAAGTGTTGGTCGAACGGATGCGCCGTGAACACAACGTCGATGCGGTGGTAGGTCGTCCACGTGTGGCCTATCGCGAAACTATCACTCGTGCAGTGCGTGTAAACGAAATCTACAAGAAGCAGACGGGTGGTTCGGGTCAGTATGCCCACGTCGTGATCGAGTTCGAGCCGCTGCCAGAAGACTCTGAGAAAACGTTCGAGTTCGTGGATCATATTCGTGGTGGGACAATCCCTCGCGAATTTATCCGCCCAACCGAAAACGGTATCAAAGAAGCGCTGGATGGCGGCGTGCTAGCGGGTTATCCAGTCGTGGGTATCCGTGCCACTCTGGTGGACGGATCTTTCCATGATGTTGACTCGTCTGAAATGACCTTCAAGATCGCCGGATCAATGGCGCTCAAAGAAGGCGTGCAGCGTGGTGGCCCAGTGCTGCTGGAGCCAATGATGCGCGTCGAAGTGGTTGTCCCCGATGAATATACTGGCAGCATTGTCGGTGACCTCTCGGCAAAACGCGGAATCATCGAAGGCATGGAAGCACGTCCCGGCGGGTCATCGTCTATCAAGGCGATTGTGCCGCTAGGGTCGATGTTCGGGTATGTTACCGACTTACGCAGTATGACTCAAGGGCGCGGTAGTTCCACAATGGAATTCGAGCGCTACAGCCCAGCCCCACAGTTCATCGCTGATGAAGTGATCAAGGGCAGCAAGGTTCCGTAGCATTCAAGCAACATTCAGTTTCCGGCGACCTTGTTAATCTGGTCGCCGGAGTTATGAAAGAAAGTCAGATAATGGCGAAAGAAAAGTTCAACCGTAACAAACCCCATGCCAACATCGGTACGATTG
>JBDTVG010000034.1:0-17024 GCA_040007395.1 Chloroflexota bacterium | reverse complement strand
CCTTTGCGGATATTCGCGGCGAAGAAATGGCTCCCGGCAGTGCCTGTTCAACCGACGCACAACTTCGCGATTATGTCAAAACCTATATGACGACAGTTTTTCATCCTGTCGGGACGTGCAAAATGGGCAATGACAATCAAGCGGTGGTTGACTCGCGACTGCGTTTACATGGGATTAGCGGGCTGCGGGTGGCAGATGCTTCGATAATGCCAAAGATAGTCTCTGGAAACACCAACGCAGCGTGTATCATGATTGGCGAAATGGCCTCCGCAATGATTAAAGCCTAGCGCGTATTGCGAGTGGGCTGATCTAAATGAAGACGGCAACTACAGAATTGACGCGCCGCAGTGGGCAATGTGAGTCTTGACAACCGCGCTGTTGTGAGAACTCAGATTGCCCATTTCGACACTATTGCCTCTTTCTTTATTGATGTAAGGCTAACCCTTTGACGATCTGATCGACGATCTTTTTGTTGTCACGTAGGGCTAGCCCTACAATTTTCAGATCTTCGCTTTTGACTGCTTTAACCGCCGCACGGTTATCGTCGTCATGACCCGTCGAAAAAAGCTCCTCGGTGAAAATTGCAAAGCGTAGCGACTGGCCCAACGCACGCTCATAGACTGACCTGAGTTGTTCAGCATCGCCGCTGAAAACAAGCACAGGTTGCCGAAACATCGGCAGATAGAGGTTGCCTGAGCCGTCTTGGTAATTTTCCCCAACGACTCCTTCAACCGTTCCGGCGATACCACTCACCAAAAAGGCGGTCATATTCAGTTTTTGCCAGACAGGTAGATCGTTGCGGAGGATCACCGCAATCTTTGTGTCGAATTTCATGGCTACTCGCTCCGTAATGGACATTCATCACAGATGAGGGTAGTTCATTCTATAGGGATCTGTCTTGCGTAATCTTGCGCTCTTTCGCGTACTGTGCGGGGGTTATACCGACAAAGCGCTTAAAGCGGTTCGTAAAGTGACTCTGGTGGGCAAAGCCAGTCGCATAAGCAACTTCGGCAAGCGGCTGGCCCGATGCTAACAAGCGTTGTGCATGACGGATACGGATGCTCTCTAAATAGGCATGAGGCGGAATGCCCATCTCGGATTTGAAGACCCGTGCCAGATAAAATGGGCTGAATCCTACAAGGTCGGCAAGCTGGGCGAGCGAGATATTCTGATCATAATGGGCATCCAGATAATCTCGAACGCGGCGTACCGCTGCCCGTTCCTCGCCCAATGGTCGCATCGCGAAATGAGAGTCGGCATAGCGTCTCACCAAATCTGCTAATACATGCAGCATCCCGACTTCTCCCTCAAGGGCAGAAGTGGGCGTAACCAGCGCTTGATGCAAACCAAGAATGCGCCTTGCGAGAGTGGCATCATAGATCACAGGTGCGGTGAAAAACGGAAGAGCGGTAGATCGTCCGACCATTTCAGCGGCGACGAACTGCATCAGATCTGCCGATGGGTAGAGCGCCTTATAGACAAAGCCTTCGGGTGTCGCGGCCTCTCCAGTATGGGGTTCATCGGGATTAAGCACAATAATTCCACTAGGGGCCGTACCATGTTGTGCGCCACGATACGAGAAGGTCTGTAATCCGGCTTCGATGATGCCCAACACGAAGTAATCATGCACATGCCGGGCAAAACGATGCTTGATAAAAGTCGCGTGAATAAACGCGATGTCATATACATCAGGGCGTGTATAAAAGTGGGCGTTCTCTTTGACCATTTGGCGATTCTTATCCAATCAACTTTAGATGTCCTCAATAGAACATGCGTCTTGACTCTCAAGTGGCTTGAGGGTTTATCCTTGAATGACAACTGAGGACTTAGCGATAGAGCGTAACAAAGCAGGCAGCGATGATCAAGATCGGTGAATTCTCAAAACTGGTACAGGTATCGGTTCCCACGTTGCGCTATTACGATCAAGTGGGCTTGCTGAAACCCGTTGAGGTGGATCGCTTTACTGGCTACCGCTATTACTCTGTCAGCCAATTGCCTCGGTTGCATCGTATTCTGGCACTCAAAGGTCTCGGCTTCTCGTTGGAGCAGATCGGTGCAGTGCTGGCTGAAGGGTTAACCCCGGAGCAAATGCGTGGAATGCTCCGGCTGCGTCACGCACAGATCAGTCAGCAGCTTGTCGAAGTGCAAAATCAGCTTGTCGAGGTTGAGGTACGGCTACAGCAGATCGAGCGAGAGGAGCAGTTATCAACATACGATGTTATCTTGAAGCAGGTCGAACCGCAGTTGGTCGCCTCAGTGCGGGCGATTCTGCCCAACCATAGCGCGAGTGGGTCGCTTTTTGGTGAAGTTTATGAGGCGATTGAGCCGCATGTTGCCGAGGCGCTTGGCTCACATCCGGGCGAAGGTGGGCAGACAATGGTGCTGTGGTACGACACCGAGTTCAAAGAAACTGAAGTCGATGGGGCAGCGGCCTTTGTGCTGCGCTGTCGTATACCAGAGCGCGGACGGATGCACGTTCATGAGCTGCCCGCCGCGACTATGGCGGCTACCGTCCATCATGGCTCCTACAACACCATCGGTGAAGCGCACGAAGCGATCCTCAAGTGGACTGAGGCAAATGGCTATCGAATTGTTGGGCCAGATCGAGAGATTTACCTGTACAACGCAACGCCCATCCGTCTCGACGATCCCTCATATATCACTGAGCTTCAATATCCCGTCGAAAAAGCATTCAACGGCAAATGATTGGAGATTTTTGTTCACGGCTTGTCCAATATCAAGGAGAGACATTCATGATTAGCGAACCAAAGCTAGAGAATCGTAATGATCAACCGTGCGTAGGAATCCGAACCCAACTAACGATGCAAGAATTTGGATCAGGTATCATTCCGCAATTGCATAGCGAAGTCCGGGCTTGGTTGGAAAAGCAAGGTGTATCACCCACAGGCGATCCTTTCATCCGATATCATATCATCAATATGCCGGGGAAACTCGATGTTGAGATGGGCTGGCCTGTCGCAACCCCTTTGGAGGGTAATGACCGTATTGCCGTGGGGGTTCTGCCAGCGGGTCGCTACGCCACATTGCTATACACTGGACATTATTCTGGCCTGATGGAAGCGACTCGTGCGCTGATCGAATGGGCACAGGAAAAGGGGATCGTCTGGGACAGGTGGGATGATCCAGCGGGCGATGCGTTCCGTTCGCGTTACGAGACGTATATCACTGATCCCAGCAAAGAACCCAATTCTGACAAATGGGAGACAGAGATTGCGATTCGACTGGCAGACAATCAACCTCAGTAACCTGATGCGGTTTGAAAGGGTTGTCTACAGCCATTGATCACTATATTGACTCGGTGACGATGATCTTGCCGAGTCAATGTGTCATTAAGTGTCACACTCGCATGGTAAAATCGAAGGGATGACCCGATTCTCAAGAAGAAGCACCCTATGAAGATTAAGTTGACCAGTATATTTGTAGATAATCAGGACAAGGCGCTAAAGTTTTATACAGAAGTTTTAGGCTTCGTTAAAAAATCCGATGTTCCAGTGGGGCAGTTCAAATGGTTAACGGTTGTCTCACCGGAAAGTCCGAATGATGTTGAACTACTGCTTGAACCAAACGACAATCCAGCGGCGCAGACACTTCAAGAAGCGATTTTCAAGCAAGGTATTGCGGCAACGTCCTTTGCAGTGGATGACATTCAAACAGAATATGCCAGACTGAAAAATCTGGGGGTACATTCACGATGGAGCCAACTGCAATGGAACCAGTCACCATCGCTGTACTCGACGACACCTGTGGGAATCTTATCCAGATCGCTCAGGCTACTTGATGGAAGGACATGGGCTGTCAAAACGATGGATGAGCAAGCCTTACGCCAACTACTGCGCAAGTCAAAACTAGATCACATTGCCGACGAGATAGTTGCACAGGCGCGTCCAACGGTTCGCGTGCAGACTACTCCGGCAAACGAGGCCGATATTCCCATTGGGGCTTCTAAAATGGGGGGCTTCCCCGACCTACCGCCGGAATTTTCCTACCCCTACTGGCATGAAGCACTAGGCTTTATCGGGCAGTTCAATATGGCGGAGACACACCCATTCGATCATGAAGGGTTGCTACCCGATCACGGATTGCTGTCATTTTTTGGCGAACCGAGTGGTGAACCGTTCTTCACAGATTGGTCGATTGGACTTCCGCTACCCGTGCATTCGCGTGAGGATATGTATAAGGGATGGCAGGTACACTATTTCGAGTGCGATCCTTCGACATTGGCACGCTTTGAGCCAACAGATGACCTGCCCGAAGACGAGTTTTACCCATGCTGTGCAGTGAATCTTAGCCATACCCTGACTATTCCCAGCCCCAATTCAGAAACACTTTTCCCGCTCAAATTGACCACCCATGAACGCACTACGTTACTCAACATTGACTTTGAAATTACCTTTGGCGAATTCGAGGATCATCAACGGCTAGGTTCTCCGTTTGAACTGGATGGGCTACCCTTTATTGAGGCAGCCGATCAGACGGATCGTTGGCGGCGGGTAACTCCGGAAGAAAGACTTGCTCTCGAACGCGATCTCAACCAGCGCTGGACAGTGTTGTTTCAGCTTAGTTCCTCTAGCGATCTCAATATGGATTGGGCAGGTGGCTTACTGTATTATTGCATCGAACGAGAACGACTCCGCGTGCGCGACTTTACACGGGTGTGGCTGGAGATGCAGTTTCTTTAGCTCAATCGTCAGTGTATGGTGAGCGTAATGACCAACCTGAATACTGTGCAGCAGCGATCAATTTAACCCTACAGTGTCTCATTTGCCCCGCCAGATCATAGGGTCGGGGCGCTTTTTGTTGTAGAATAGGCCGCACCGTAGAAAGTATGCTGTGGGCAACAAACCCCTATGACCCCGAATCAGTCGATCTATCTTGACTATGCCGCTACCACACCTACCGATCCGCGTGTGGTCGAAGCGATGCTGCCCTATTTCTCTGAGGACTATGGCAATCCTTCGTCTACCCATCGCTTCGGGCGTAAAGCAAATGGCGCAGTCGAACAAGCCCGTGACCAGATCGCTAACATCTTGAACTGTGAACCCAACGAGATTATCTTCACAAGCTGCGGCACAGAAAGCGATAACCTTGCGCTGCGTGGCTCGATCTTAACCGCACGGCAGCAAGGCAAACACGGCTATATCATCTCGGCGCGAACCGAACATCATGCCGTGAGCAATACTGTCGCGCAGCTTGCAGACTTGGCAGAGGTTAAGGTTGAATGGCTGCATCCCGACCACGAGAGCAGAATCACGCCTGACATGCTGGCAGCGGCGTTGTGTGATCAAACGATTATCGTGAGCCTGATGTATGCCAACAATGAAGTCGGCACGATCCAGCCTATCGCAGCATTGGCAGCGCTGGCACACCAGTACGGCGCGTTGTTCCATACCGATGCAGTACAAGCCGCCGGACAATTGTCGCTGGATGTAAAGGCGTTAGGCGTAGATATGCTGGCACTCTCAGCGCACAAATTCTACGGGCCAAAGGGCGTAGGATTGCTCTATGTGCGTGATGGCGTGAACTTGCTGCCTTCGCAGAGTGGCGGCGGGCAAGAGCGCAATCTACGCGCTGGTACTCATAATGTGCCGTTGATTGTCGGGATGGCAAAGGCGCTCGAATTGGCTTATGCTGATCTTGAAGCTTGGACAACCCATTACCG
Organism: Chloroflexota bacterium; assembly: GCA_040007395.1. Lineage (GTDB taxonomy): Bacteria > Chloroflexota > Anaerolineae > Aggregatilineales > UBA2796 > DATGFK01. Next base: position 11,344 of record JBDTVG010000034.1, on the reverse strand, counting down.
CCACCTGCGAAATCGCCTGATCGAAGGGATCTTGGCAACTGTCCCCGGTGTGTGTCTGACAGGCGCAACTGATCAGGATCGTCTGCCAAATCATGCCAGCTTTGTTTTCGAGGGAATCAATGGTAATACACTGCTGATGCACCTCGATATGCAGGGCATCGCCGCAAGCAGCGGATCGGCATGTAACACAGGCAACCCTGAGCCATCCGAGGTGCTGTGTGCAATGGGCTATGATCCGGCGCTAGCGCTAGGCAGTCTCCGCCTGACAGTGGGACGACTCACCACTGATGCAGACATTGATCGGGCGTTGCAAGTGATCCCCGATGCGGTGCAGAAGATTCGCAAGGTACGTGTGGCTCAGACTATATAGTCTCCCCAACAAAAAATAGTTCGTTTACAAAATGAGCGTTTACAATGCAAGATGCTCTCAATCAGGCAACGCGGATCTGGTTGCCCAAAGATAATAATGTCAAAGGGATTATCGTTATTGCACATGGCTATGGCGAACACAGTGGACGCTACCAGCATGTGGCGGATTACTTTGTGCAGCAAGGCTACGCGATCTATGCGGCGGATCATCGTGGGCATGGACGGAACCGAGGTACAAAACTGGGCTATTTTGATCGCTTTGACCTGCTGTACGATGATCTCAAGCGCGTGATCGCCCGTGCCCGCGAGGAACAGAGAGGGCCATTGTTCTTGCTAGGCCACAGTGTCGGCGGGTTGCTAGCGCTGTATTACGCGATCAAGAATCAATCGACGCTCAATGGGTTAATTGTCTCAGCGCCCTATGTGCGATCTAATGCAGAAATCCCTGCGCCAATGCAAATGGTGGCCCGCTTTTTGAGTCGGGTCGCGCCACGTTTGGGCATTGTTCCTCCGCCAGATGTTTCGACGCTTTCCAAAGATCCACAGGTGGTCAAAGATTACGAAACCGATCCCGATGTTTTGCATACTCAAGTGACTGCTCGTGTCGGTGTTGAACTGGTCGAGGCTGGCGATACGGTTCGCGCCAATCTCGGCAAAATTACGCTACCTATTCTGATCCTGCACGGTAGTCTGGATCGGCTTGCCAACCCGAAGTATGCACAGGATGTCTACGACGGCGTAAGCAGCCCTGATAAAACGATCAAGATCTACGAGGGGTTGTATCACGAGATCCTGAACGAGCCAGAAAAGGCGCGGGTGCTAGCGGATATATGGGTGTGGATGGCGGCGCATCAGGGTACGGGAGAGCTTCGTGCTCCAGCCCATTCATAAAAGACCTTATGCGTCTATCTAGCACAAAATTTATTATGCTTGCGGCTGCGATATTGCTAGTTGGCTTCGCGATCCGGCTAGCTGTGCATGATTTCTTCGGGCTGGACGGCGACGATATAACGAGTCTGATCATATCGCGCAACGATCCCGCTACGATTATCAATGGCCTATTGGCGCTGCGGTTGGATATTCACCCACCACTGCATTATCTGGTACTCAAAGGTTGGACTACTCTTGCAGGCGATAGCTTGCTCTCGCTGCACCTGATGAATATCTTGATCGATCTGCTGACAGGCGCAGTAGTGATGCGTTGTGCAGTGCGCTTATATGGTCGCGAAGGTGGCTTGATTGCCGGGGTGTTGTGGATCGTCGCGCCGCTGCTAATCTTCTCTGGCTACCTGATTCGCATGTATACGCTATTGACCCTATTTGTCACGCTTGGCGCTTACTGTGCTGTATTGGCGATCAGCGGCGATAGGCGGCGAATGTGGTGGGCTGGCAGCGCGGCGATGTGCGGTTTGGCGGCGGTCTATACCCACAGTTTGGGTGTGATCGCGTTCGTTGGACTGGGAGTAGTTGTTATCCTCGGCAACCTTCGACGGTGGAAGGTAGTGCTGGCGGGGTTGCTATGGTTCGTGTTGGCGGCATTTCTCACGCTCCCGTATCTTGGCCCTGTGTGGGCTTACTATCGCTCTGGCAGCAAACTTGGCGCACAATTCAGTTTCTATAACTTCAGCGATCCATTGGATATTCCCGGCACACTAATCGCGGTGCTGGTCGCCCATCGGCTGATCACCGAACGCCTACTGATTCTGGCGATGGTTCCGCTGGCGGTATTGCTGAGTGTATTGTTGTGGCGGCGTTTCGGAAAGCGCTTGATGCCCGTACTGTTCCTGTTCTGGATCTGGGTTGGTGCCATGAGTGTCTTGGCGTGGGCGGCACATATCTACAAGACGTTCTACCTGACCGCTTTTGCACCGTTGGCGATAATATTACTAGCGGGAAGTTTGCTAATGATTCCGCGCCGCACCATTCGCACGTTGTTACTCGTAATATTGGTTACGTTACTTGGTGCAGGTACATTGCGCGATCTCGATCACAGTGTGCGCGACGATCCAGTGGCGGCAGCTCAGTTTATCGAACAACATGAGCGCCCCGGCGATATGGTTTTAGTCGCGCCAGATTGGGCGGCAGAACTATTCAAATATCACTATCACGGCAACGCAAGAGTCGTGGGCGTATTTCAAGGAGTCACACGCGGCGTGGATCTCGATACGATTCTGCCCTTTGTGACCAAAGACGCGACAGGGGTTTGGATCGTGCGCTTTCAGGTTCCCGCGACTGATCCAGATAATTTGCTGGATGAGTGGTTCAGCACCCATGCGGTATTCGGCACAAAAGTCTACCCGATGAATATTCCCGTTTCGTACTACGATCTCATGCCACAAAAGACCGTACTTCCTGCCGATGCTCACCCACTCGATGCTCGATTCGGAGATGTCGTAGCGCTGCGCGGTGTGGTGTTACCTGTGCAGCAGGGCAGCGCCCATAATACGCGCTTGCACCCGCCGAGTAATTGGGTTCAAGTTACGCTATATTGGGAATCGCTCAAGCCGGGAGCTAATTTTGTTCCACGAGTGCGCTTCACCGATGGCAACGGGCAGGTGTTCGGCGGCGAACTGAACGACAATCCAACTGCCAGATTATTAAGTCGCGACCCTGTGACCAGTTGGCAAAAGGGGCAAATCTGGGAGTCGATCTCTACGCTGAATCTGAATCCTGATACGCCGCCGGGACTGTATAATATCGAGGTAACAGTGCTCGATCCGGCAACAGGACAACCACTACCCACCAGCGGAGCCGATGCCGGGACAACATGGGTTATCGCTGGACACTATACAATTCAGTAACCCTTATTTTTCGCGACAGTCCTTGCAGATGCCGTATAATTCGAGCAAGTGGCCTTCGACCTGAACGCCATATTCGCGCTGGAGATTGTCGATCAATGTCCCTAAGCGGCAGTCCTCAAACTCGATCAGTTTGTTGCAGGCCGTACAGATGATATGATGGTGGTGTCCACCCGGCATGAGCATATAATGTACGGTGGAACCACCTTGCACCGTTGTCCACACAATACCCAGTTTAATCATCAGATCGAGGGTGCGGAAAACGCTCGCCCTACCAATCGACGGATCGCGCTGTTCTACCTGCGCCAGAAGTTCCGCTGAGGTAATATGCCCAGCGCTGTGTTCGAGTATTTCAAGGATGGTGAGCCGAGGACCTGTCAGTTTGTAGCCTGACTCGCGCATCGTCTGAATGCTGCGCGTGTGTTTAGATTCGGTAGTCAATTTAACAGACACTGTACATTCCAACCCTCACCCATAATATCTTTATTGTAGCACGATTTGGCGGCCTAAGGAGAGATGAGGTAAGAAAAATGGTCGAAAAACTCTATTTTCTGAGACACGGTGTTGCCTTTGAGCGTGACGTATGGCATGGTGAAAACGATGAATTGCGCCCCCTGACCAAAGAAGGGATTGCTGCCATGCGTGACGAAGCCAAATATCTACGCAAGCTGAAGCTCAAGATCGATCTGCTGGTCACGAGTCCGCTGGTGCGTGCCTATGATACCGCCAAACCAGTGGCGAAGGCGTTGGATATAGATTTTGCGGTAAACGATCTGCTCAAGCCGGGCTGCGATATAGAGGCGCTTGACGCGCTACTTGCACAGTATCCGCAAGCACAGCGGGTCATGGTGGTTGGTCATCAACCAGACTTTAGCCTTATCATTGCCACGCTGACGGGCGGTAATGTGCTCATGGAAAAAGGTGGCTTCGCCCGGATCGATCTGGCTGATTCGAACCAGTTGCATGGTCAGCTTATCTGGCTGCTATCGCCAAAATTGATGGGCGCGTGAAAAGTAGAGGGCTATATGATAGATTTGGTCATCAGGATGGCTGAATTTGTGGGGAAGCGCTAATGGTTAGTCCGGTTGAAACAATCCATCTGGCGGCGGCACGCAGCGGCGATCAGCAGCACTTTAGCGAATTGATCGAGCCGTATCAATGCGAGTTACGAGCATACTGCTATCGACTTCTTGGTTCGTTGCAGGACGCGGAAGACGCGGTACAAGAAACGATGCTGCGGGCGTGGCGGCGGCTTGATACCTTTGAAGGTCGGGCTTCGTTCCGGGCATGGTTGTACAAAATTGCAACCAACGTTTCGCTTGATGCTTTGGATAAAGCGAAACGGCGCGGCTTGCCTTCCACGTTGTATCCTCCCGCCGATCCACAAACGTCGCACATTGTGCCTATCAACGATCCGATATGGCTTGATCCATTTCCTGATGACTGGCTCGATGAGTCGGCAATGGAACTTGAGACACACTATGCACTTCGTGAAAGTGTCACGCTCGCTTTTTTGACCGCGCTGCAAGTATTGCCCCCGCGTCAGCGGGCGGTATTGGTGTTGTGCGATGTCCTCGATTGGCGGGCGAGTGAGGTAGCACAGTTTCTAGCGATTACCACGTCCGCGGCAAACAGCGCATTACATCGTGCTCGATCAACTTTGTCGAAACACTATCTTATCGGTCAGACAAAACCCGCGACTATATCATCCAGTACCCGCACGTTATTGGAACGCTACGTGCGGGCATGGGAAACGACTGACGTTGCGGGGTTGGTATCGCTGCTCAAGGAAGACGCTACCTATACTATGCCACCAACATCCACTTGGTTTCAGGGCAGAGAAGCAGTTCGCAGATTTTTTGCGTCAAGCATTTTTGTCCAAGGATTGTCATATCGTTTGCAACCGATACATGTTAGCAGTCAACCGGGATTTGCCGCTTACCTGCACAATCCACAAAGCGATCAATTCGAGGCACACGCGATTCACGTATTGAATCTGAACAACGATCAACTGGTAGCGTTGACGACATTCTTAAATCCGGCGTTGTTTTCACACTTTGGCTTGCCCAACCTGCTCAACCCATAAAATGGATGCCCGATTGGTTAGTACCTTGTTGGGTTGATGCTACCTCAATAGGATTATTGAGGTAGCAATTTACTAAGCCTTGCTGGGGGATCGATTGGGACTGAGCAGTTGCATAAAAATCAGAAGGCTGCTCACTAGCAAAGATGGCACATAAATCGCGACGATTACCCAATTCACGCCTAGCGTATAGGTGAACACACTATAGCCTATCGATTGAATAATCGCGTTTATTGTGTCCAGCATCCCGACAATGATACAAAGCCAGACCAAAGCCAGAGCAGCCGGGAACCGCATACGTAAAGCGACTATTGCCAGCAGGGCGAGGAATGCCGTTACGAGGTCGCCATAGCCAATCATGACTCGGAAGGCCATTGGCACGCCAGCATCAACAGCACCGGGAGCGAGGATTGTCCCACCGACAACGCGAAACACATGAACCCATAGTAATGGCACTACCGCCAGTTCTCGTGGCAGCTTGGATAAACGCGGCACCACATACCAGAACGCGATAAGGCCATACGCTACCAAGCTCAATGTGAATTGAATCCCGAAAAGTACAATCGGCTCCATGACTTATTCCTTTTGCAGGCTATAGTACGGTTAGCTCTGCTTAACGGGCTGCACGGTACCAGAGACTTTGGCTGATCGCAGCGCAAACCATGTCCAAGCTGCGAAAAATGGATCGGTGATGGCAAGGAGTATAAAATTGGGTTTGGCGAATCCTATGGCGACAAACAAGGCAAAAAAGACAATGACCAGTGAGCGCGTCAGCACAGTCCAGCCAAAAAAGTCTGTCAGTTCTTTTTGGGAGGCTCGGATATAGATAAACGCAAAGAACAGGGTTTCCATTCCGACCACTCTGACCCAGACTTCGTTGGTTGGTGGAAGGCCAAAAATCGTCAACGCAACATTGGGAATGACCAATAGCATGAAACTCAAAATAATCAGGTAAATTCCGTAGACGAAGATACTCTTGGCTGCATTACTCATCACACACCTCTTTCTTTCAACACAAACTGGACTTGATTGTTATGACGGCGGCAGTGTCAAAAATTGTGCGGTTTTGGTAAAAATTGTCTGAAAACTGGTTTAATCGGGAAAGGTGCTTAAGATTAAGCTTGAGTAGGGTTGTTTTAGTGTGGCAATTCAAAAGGTTAAGTCGGAGGCAGTCAGGCATTTCGTGAGTCTCTAGAAGCACAGCTTAAACCAAAATGTTATACTAAGATGTCTCATGTCAAATTATTCGGTGGTTGTCCCGTGTTTATCAATGTCTCCGGGGTTAGGAAATGTTATGACTAATCGTATTCTTATCGTTGAAGATAATCCTGACAACCGCATCCTAATCACCGATGTACTCGTTTCGCTGGACTACGAAGTGATCGTCGCCGTTGACGGTGAGGATGGGGTTTCCAAAGCGAACAGCGAGAAACCAGACTTGATTCTGATGGATCTTTCGCTGCCGTTAATGGATGGCTGGACTGCTGCACGCAATATCAAAGCTACACCCGAACTGCGGCATATCAAGATCATCGCGCTGACCGCCCATGCAATGGTCGGGGATCGCGAGAAGGCACTCGAAGCAGGCTGCGATGACTACGTTTCCAAACCCATCGACATCCGCGAACTCGCCGGAAAACTTGCCCAATATCTAGGCTAAAGGCAGGTTATGACCCTTTCGCCAATTCCGTATTCGGACAGCCCCTACTCTGATAAAAGTCATCCGGCAAGTGTCCCTGCCAGTCCTGCCGATGAGGCTAGCCTCCGCACCCTGATTTGCCATATTGGACGGCTTATGCACCAACTCCGTTATATTGATGGTGTGGCAGGCAACATCAGTGCGCGGCTAGATTCACAGCGCATTCTGGCGACTCCCTCGGAGTTATCGAAGGGCTTCTTGCAACCCGATCAGTTGATAGTGCTGGATATGGAAGGCAAAAAGACTGGATCGGCGGCAGATAGCACGCGCAATTTGCGTCCGGCTGCTGAATTGTTGATGCACCTTGAATGTTACCGCCAGCGTCCCGATGTTCAAGGCGTGATCGATGCTCACCCGCCCATTGCGACGGCGTTGACGATTGCGGGGGTCAGTATGCGAACCTGCGTGATCCCCGAAGCAGTCATTGTGCTTGGGATAATTCCAACAGCCGCTTACAGTACGCCTGCTAGTGTCGAGAATGTCGATGCCGTGCGTACTCTTATCGCGCAGCACGACGCGATCATGTTGGCCTATCGTGGTTCGGTCACGGTGGGGCTGGATGTATGGCAAGCCTATCTTAAACTGGAAACGCTGGAACATACCGCAGCTATTTTGCATCATGCCGCGCAGCTTGGGCCAATCGTGCCACTTTCGCCAGAACAAGTCGCTAGTTTACTCGTTATCCGGCGACAGCTTGGCTACTGGCGACCCGGCGACGAAGATCGCTTCTGCGAGACGTGCGGAACCTGCTAACAAGGGTAAATTTAACGCGATGCAATTATCTCAGGCCATGCCCTTCGATCTGGAAGATCTCAACACGACCAGTAATACCCGCAAGCCTATTTTTGCGCGAAATGTCGTTGCGACTTCGCAACCCTTAGCGGCGCAAGCTGGGTTGGAAATCCTGCGGCGAGGTGGAAATGCCGTAGATGCCGCCATCGCTACCGCCGTCACATTGACTGTTGTCGAGCCGTGTTCCAACGGCATTGGCGGCGATTGTTTCGCGCTTGTGTGGCACAATGACAAGCTGCATGGTCTGAATGCGTCTGGGCGTGCGCCGCTGCTGCATACACTGGATCGCTTTGCGGGGATGCCAGAAATGCCGGAACGCGGTTGGCTCTCGGTGACTGTCCCCGGCGCGGTCATGGGCTGGCGTGACCTTCATCGCAAGTTCGGTAAACTGGCTTTTGCCACGTTATTCGAGCCAGCGATCCGCTATGCCGAGAACGGCTTCCCGATTTCCGCGACGGTTTACCATGGATGGAATTCCAGCGTACTCAACCGTTTACCGCAACTGACTGGCGACGAATACGCGGGCTATCGCGCCACCTTTACGATTGACGGACGCGCACCATTTATCGGAGAAATTTTCCGCAATCCCGATCAAGCTCAAACGCTCCGCCGGATCGCGGAAACAGAAGGCGAAGCCTTTTATACTGGCGAGATTGCCGAAGACATCCAAGATTTTGCGAAAAAGACAGGCGGTTTGCTGCGTGCCTCAGATCTGGCAGCCCATCACAGCGAATGGGTCGAGCCGATCCGCGTCAATTATCGCGGCTACGATGTGTGGGAAATTCCGCCGAATGGTCAGGGGATCGCGGCCTTGATGGCGTTGAATATCCTCGAAGGCTACGACCTCAGTGCAATGCCGCGTGAATCGCTGGAAGCCTATCACCTGCAAATTGAAGCCATGAAGTTGGCGACGGCTGATGCGTGGCGCTATGTCTGTGATCCAGAGCACGCCGCGATCCCGATAGACGGGTTACTCTCTAAAGAGTACGCCACCGAACGCCGCAAGCTGATTACGCAGCGAGCATTGTTCCCGACACCGGGGCAACCGCCAAGCAGCGATACGGTATATCTGTGTACTGCCGATGCTGATGGGATGATGGTCAGCTTTATCCAGTCCAATTATGGCGGCTTCGGCTCGTATATTGTGCCGCCGGGGACGGGCGTAGCCCTGCAAAATCGTGGGAATGGCTTTGTGCTTGATCCAAGCCATCCGAATGTTATTGCACCGGGCAAGCGCCCTTTTCATACCATTATCCCCGGCTTCATGACGCGAGATGGTCAAGCGTTCGGCCCCTTCGGCGTGATGGGCGGACGGATGCAGCCAGCCGGTCATGTCCAAATGGTGCTGAATACCGTCGAGTGGGGGATGCACCCACAAGCCAGTCTCGACGCGGCACGCTGGTTCTGGTGGGAAGACAATTACACGAAACTCGAACCCGGTGTGCCGTCCGATATTGTCCAAGCGTTGCGCCAACGTGGACACGACATTGAAGTCGATACCGAGTTGGACGCTTTCGGGCGTGGGCAAATTATCTGGCGGTTGCCTTCTGGCGCATACATTGCCGGGAGCGACAACCGCACCGATGGCTGCGCGGCAGGTTACTGATTGTTGAGCAACTACAACACTCAGAGTTGCTAGTTGACTTTTTCCCACTTGCCACGAGTATTGGGATTGTCCGTTTCAGAAAGCGCAAAAGTTTGGCGACTGAGCGAAGTCAAGAAATGCTTGCCCGGTCCGGGTATCCACTTATTATTGGCATCGACTGAGCCGCCCGCCTGATAAACATATTGCGTGTTCAGGGCAAACTCAGGAGTCGTTCCCCAGCCCAACGCAGCCCGGACACCGGGCATAGTGCGCCAGATCTTGCCAAAACCCCGCTTAGGTTGATAAAAATTGGCTCCGGGTGGGGTCAACGCTGGGTCAATCTCTGGATCAGTCCCATCAATCCATGTATCGGGGAAGCTCTGCCATTCGCCGGCATTTGGGTTATCGGCTGAGGTAAACAAAACCCAGACAACCTGACGAGAGGAAATCCAGAACATATAGCCGTGTTCAAAGTCTTGTTGGGCGATATACAACGACGCACGAACTTCTGTCGGAAACGCGCTCGTGGTGGCGCTTGGTGTAGCTGTGACGGGTACGACACTTGGTACTACCGTTGCTGGAAGGGCGGTATTCGCAAGGGTATTGGCAACAGTCGCGGCTTGGGCTGGTTGTGTGGCTGGGACAGTGGCCGGCTGAGTAGCAGCGCTGTCGCCAGAGGGTGTCACCGTTACCTGAATAACTTTTGGATCGGGCGTATTGGTTACAACCACCACCGCAGGCGGCAACACCGTACAACCTGTCACACCTACCACTACTAAAATTAACAGGCTGCCCATTACATTACGCATTCACTGCTCCCAAGAATAAACAAGTTACATTGCACAAATGACCGTGAATTTTAACACTATCTTCCTGACCTGTCGAATCGCGGAGCGGATGGAATGTTGTTATTGAGGGTGGACGCGGTACAATCTTCTCCATGACAACACTTGAGAAGCCTCAGACGATTATCCTGCATCCGCTTGATCGCGGGCCAATTTTGGCGGTGATCCCGGCTTATAACGAGGATCGCTTTATTGCCAGTGTGGTACTCAAAGCGCGGAAGTTCGTGGACGAAGTGATCGTCGTGGACGATGGTTCGTCGGACGAGACGGCGGCACTTGCCGAGGCTACCGGGGCAACTGTGATCCGCCAATCACATAATCAGGGCAAAGCTGCCGCAATCAATGTTGGTTTTGAGGTGGCACGTCAACATGATGCAGTGGCTGTCGTGCTGCTGGATGGCGATGGGCAGCATACCCCTGCCGATATTCCGGCACTGCTCAAGCCCATTCTCGATGGCGAAGTGGATCTGGTAGTGGGGTCGCGCTTTTTGGGGATCGCCAGTAGTACCCCACGTTGGCGCGTTTTTGGTCAGCAAGCGTTAACTGTTGCTACCAATGTAGCTTCCGGTGTCCCCCTGAGCGACTCGCAAAATGGCTTTCGCGCTTTTTCGCGCAGAGCCATCGAAAACTTCACTTTCAAAACGGTGGGTTTTTCCGTTGAATCCGAGATGCAATTTTTGATCAAGGTTCATCAACTCTCGGTGCGCGAAGTGCCGATTGCGGTGAACTATGACGAAAAGCCCAAACGCAACCCAGTAACGCATGGCCTACAAGTCCTGAACGGCATCCTAAGAATGATTGGGCAGCACCGCCCGCTGCTGTATTTTGGCGTACCGGGATCGCTGGTTTTCCTGACGGGATTGCTGCTAGCTTTCGATGTGATTGATCGCTATGGGCGCTTCGAGAAGTTCGCTGTTGGGCGTGCCGTCTTTGCGGTGGCGTTGGTCATCATCGGTATATTTTCGGTGTTTACCGGGATCATTCTGCACACTATTCGCTCGTACATGACCGAGCGCTAATGCCCCTGTATTTTGAAAAAGTCGTCTGGCGACGATATTGCCAGACGACTTTTTGAATAATGTCTACTGGCGGATAACACCGCTACCGTACTGCCCCGAACTATAAACATACACATAGTTCACGGCTTTCCCTTTTTCGTCAGGGGGAGCTTTG